>NZ_WIXR01000050.1:0-31366 GCF_019425585.1 Burkholderia sp. COPS
GCTGAAGTTCTTCGCATGCCCGTCGATCGCCGCCAGCACCCAGAACACGAGCTGCGCGACGAAGAAATTCATCCGGTCGGGCGCGGCGTCGGCCGAATTGGCGAGGATGCCCATGATCGTGTCGATGCCCGGGCCGCCGTCGGATTCGTATTTCGCGCCCGACGGCGTGCCGGTCGCCTGGCACATGTCCTCCTGCGGTAACCGGAGAATCCACGTGCGGTCGCGCGAAGCACGCCGGTCGAAGCGCTCGACGATCAACGCCTTCTGGTCGTCGAACCGGCCGATGTCGCACGTCGCGACCGGCAAGCCGTACGCGGCGACGAGCTTCGCGCACAGCCATTCGTTTTCGACGGACGTCCGCATGTCGGCCTGCATGTTCCCGACACGCCCGAGCGGCAGCTTGAAGATGTGTGTCGTCGGCGTGCTGCCCGACGGCCGCAGCCAGCGGTTTCCCTGGCGCAGCAATGCCGTCTTTTCCTGGGCGCCGGCAATCGACAGGCGCAGGTCGCCTTCCGGCTCCGCATGGCCGGGCAGCGGCGCGGCGGTCGCGTGGCGCAGCACCTCGGCGACGGCCGTATCGTCGAGCGTCACGCCGTCGATCGTCTCGAGATCGATGGGCGTTTCGCCGGGCGGCAGCATCTGGATCGCGCCGACGCAATCGCGGCCGATCGACGCGAGCAGCTCGAACGGCGCCGTCGACCGGAGCCGGTAACGCTGCGCGATGCGGCGGCGGATCGGCTCGCTGTCCGGCAGCAGGTTGTCGAAATAGTCGGCGACGATCGCGCCCTGGTGCGGCTGGTTGCCGGGCGTGAAGGGCAGCGACAGCGACAACGGCCGCCCCTGTGGATCGTCGAGCCAGGCCGGCAGGTAGACGAGGCGCTCGACGCCGCGCCGGACTTCCCAGTAACCCACCGGAATGCCGTTCATCCACAGGTCGAGCCGGTCGTGACGGGCACGCGTGGCCATCGTCACCAGTCCTCCCGCTTCGAAACCCGTGGCTTGCCGGCTGTTGCCGTCGCGGGCCGCTTGCGCGCGGCGCCGGCCGCAGGCCGGGCTGGTTTTTTGGCGGCCGTGGTGCCGCGCGCCGCATCCGGCTTGCGTTTGCTCGCGGCGGGTTGGCGAACCGCCGGCGCGGCATCGGCATCGGGCGCAGGATCGGCCGATGCCGCCGAATCGTCCTGCGTGCCCAGCGCGAGCGTCATGCGCACGCCGAGCGTGTTCAGCACCTTGAAGAGCCGCTCGATGCTGACCGCCGACGGGTTGGCTTCGAGCTGCGCATAGGATTGCTGCGTGACGCCCAGGCGGGCGGCCAATTGCGCCTGCGTGAGCCCCGCGGATTTCCGGAAGCCGACGAGTATCGGACGCAGCTGGGTCAGGGTCTGGACAGGAAAGGCCATCGGGCGCTCCGCGGAATGACAGGCGATCGTTTGTAATGGGAAAATACAATCTACAGCATGTATTGTCAAAATACAAACCAAAGACTGTATTCAACAAAAACAAACGATAGCCTGTCAAGCGGGTGACCCGCCGACCATCCCGCGGCAACGCGTCACGCCGCCCGCAGCGGATTCGCATGCGCGCTTCGCACGCTTTCCGGATCGTCGTCACCGAGCGGAATGAACGCCATGATCTCCAGGTCGTGTCCCGACAGCGCGGGCAACCGGAACGGGCTCGACAGCACGTTCAGCCGCCGCACGCCGAGCTCGCGCAGGATCTGCGAGCCGATTCCCGTCACGCGTCCGTCGCGCCGCGCATGGCCGGCCGGCATCCGCATCGCGTCGCCGCGCATGTCGCAGTCGAGCAGCACCGCGACCCCGCAGCCGGCCGCGTCGATCCGTTGCAGCGCGGCATGCAGCGGCCACGAATGCGCGGACGGCTCCGCATCGAGCAGGTCGAGCAGCGAATGGCATTCGTGCACGCGCGTCAGCACCGGCGTCGACGGATCGGGCTCGCCGCGCACGAGCGCGAGATGCGGCGCGCCGTGCACGGTGTCGCGATACTCGATCGCACGGAATCGTCCCCACGGCGTATGCAGCGGCCGCTCGCCGACGCGTTCGACGAGCGATTCGTGTTCGCGCCGGTAATGGATCAGGTCGGCAATCGTGCCGATCTTCAGCCCGTGATGCGCGGCGAACGCCTTCAGCTCGGGCAGCCGCGCCATCGTGCCGTCGTCGTTCATCACCTCGCAGATCACCGATGCGGGCGTGAGCCCCGCGAGCGCCGCGAGATCGCAGCCGGCCTCGGTGTGTCCCGCGCGCACGAGCACGCCGCCCGGGCGCGCGGCGATCGGGAACACGTGGCCCGGCTGGACGAGATCGTCGGGGCGGGCGCCCGCCCGCACCGCCGCGCGAATCGTATGCGCGCGATCGGCCGCCGAAATGCCGGTCGTCACGCCTTCGGCCGCTTCGATGCTGACGGTGAACGCGGTGCCGAACGGCGTACCGTTGTGATCGGCCATCGGCGGCAGGCGCAACTGCTCGCAGCGCTCGGCGGTCAGCGTCAGGCAGATCAGCCCGCGCCCGAAGCGCGCCATGAAATTGATCGCTTCCGGCGTCACGTGATCGGCCGCGATCACGAGATCGCCTTCGTTCTCGCGATCCTCTTCATCGACGAGCAGGACCATCCGCCCCGCACGCAGCTCGTCGACGATCTCCAGCGTGCCGGCGACGCTCATGGCGCCTCCGTCGCGTCGAACGCGCGGCGCAGCGCGTCGGCGCCGAAGGTCAGCACGCGGTCGGCCGCATCGATCGCGCCGAGCATGCTGGCGAAACCGTGAAGCTGGCCCGGCCAGCGCACGACGGTCACCGGCGTGCCGGCCTGCGCGAGACGCAGCGCATACGCTTCGGCCTCGTCGCGCAGCGGATCGAATTCGGCGCTGACGATCGTCGCCGGCGGCGCGCCCGCGACGTCCGGCGCGGCGAGCGGGCTTGCAAGCGGCGACGCGCGATCGGCGCCGTCGTCGAAATAGTGGCGCTTGAACCAGCGCATCATGTCCGCCGTCAGGAAATAGCCGTTGCCGAGCGTTTCGTACGACGGATGCTCGGTCGCGCAATCGACGACCGGATACAGCAGCAACTGGTGCGCGATCGCGATGCCCGAGTCGCGCAACTGCAGCGCGGCGACCGCCGCAAGATTGCCGCCGGCGCTGTCGCCAGCGACCGCCAGCGCGCCGGCGCGTGCGCCGAGATCGCGCGCGCTGGCGGCGGCCCAGCGCACGGCGTCGCATGCGTCGTGCGCGGCGGCCGGAAAACGCGCCTCGGGCGCGAGCCGGTAGTCGACCGACAGCACGAGCGTGCGCGCACGGGCCGCGAGGCTGCGGCACAGGTTCGCGTGCGAATCGATGCCGCACGCGACGAAGCCGCCGCCGTGGAAGAACACCGTCAGCGGCAAGGGCCCGTCGGCAGCGGGCCGATACAGCCGTGCGGACAACTGACGGCCCGATGCGGGAATCTGCCAGTCCTCTTCCGCGGCGACGGCATCGCCCGGGGCGAATGCGCCGCCGGCGGCGAGACTCGCGCGATACGCGGGAACGGTGAGCTGCGCGAAATCGATCGCGGGTGCCTGGGCGAACGCGGCGAGCAGCGCCTGCGCCTGTGGGTCGAGCGGCATGGGGACTCCTGTCTGAATCGGATGCGGTTTGAATCAGGTAAACCCGTGTCGCGGTTTTCCCTGAGTCCGCGCCGGACGCTTGCCGGCACGGCCTGACGGGCATTCCAGCGTAGCGGGCAGGGCGCCACATCATCCGATCGGACGATGGTTGGTTCGCC
This sequence comes from Burkholderia sp. COPS, assembly GCF_019425585.1. Taxonomy (NCBI): domain Bacteria; kingdom Pseudomonadati; phylum Pseudomonadota; class Betaproteobacteria; order Burkholderiales; family Burkholderiaceae; genus Burkholderia; species Burkholderia sp. COPS. Next base: position 3,768 of record NZ_WIXR01000050.1, read on the forward strand.
CGGATGGCCAATTCTCACCATTCAGTGAATCTCCCGATGACGCCGGAATTTAGACGCGTCTTAATCATGGCGGCGCGGTTGGGTCGCGTCGGAAACATGTCGTATGGAGGATGGAGCGTGCTGATGGAGACGAGATGGGCTCCGCAAGAGAGCCAGGCAACCAGTGACGAAGCCGACATCGGCGTCGCGGATTTCAGCGAGCTGATGGCGCGCATCTACCAGGGCCCGCTGGAAACGCCGCCGTGGGCGGGCGCGCTCGAGCTGGTTCGCCGGTTGCTGCAGGCCAACTACGTGACGCTGATCCTGCGTGCGGCCGCGAGCGACCGCCGCGCGCCGCTGTCCGTGCACGCATCGGAATACGGCCCGGTCGTGCCGGGTGACGGCGAAGCGTCGTACAACAACTATTACTATTCGCTCGATCCGTTCGTCGGCCTGCCGGCCGATCGCGTGGTCACCGTCGACGACGTGTTCGGCGACACGGGCTGGCTTTCGAGCGAACTGTACAAGCAGTTCCTGAAGCCGCAGGACGTGCGCTATATCCTCGGCGCAGACCTGCGCACACCGTCGGGCGTCGAGTGCCGGTTCCGCGTATGCCGCAACCACGCTTCGAAGCAGTTCTCCGCGCGCGACAAGGCGATCTGCGCGTTGCTGCTGCCGCACCTGAAGCGTGCGGTCGAGCTGCATTCGAGGCTCGACACGGCCGAGGTCGAACGCTCGATCTACGCGAACGCGATCAACCGGATGCAGATCGGCACGATCACGCTCGACGAGAACGGCACGATCATCGACATGAACAGCGTCGCCGACGAGATCCTGAAGCAGAACAACGGTCTGACGATTGCGCGCGGCACGATCGAGGCGACCGACGCGCAGGAGAACCGCACGCTCAAGCGGCTAATCCGCCACGCGGTGATGGGGCACCACGGCACGGCTGCGGCGACCGTCGAGGCGATGCCGATCACGCGTAGCTTCGACAAGCCGCGCCTCGGGCTGCTGGTGCGCACGGTGCTGCTGTCCGACTGGTCGGAGGACAACAAGCGGCGGCCGGCCGTCACGCTGTTCCTGCGCGACCCCGACCGCAAGCCGCAGGGTGCGCAGGAAATCATCCGCAAGCTGTTCGACCTGACGCCCGCCGAGACGTCGCTCGCGTTGCTGCTGACCAACGGGCTGACGCTCGAGGAGGCCGCGGAGGAATCGGGGATCAGCAAGAACACCGCCCGCACGCACCTGCGGGCGATCTTCTCGAAGACGGGCGTCACGCGCCAGGCGACGCTCGTGCGGATTCTGCTCGGGAGCGTCGTGCCGCTCGGGTAAGCGACGGCCGACGCCGATTCATCGGAACCGGCCGCATTCGTTTGGCGATACATCGACAACGATCGACGCGTCACACCGTGGCGTCGACATCATGCGAAAGCGGCTCGCACCCGCGCGAGCCGCTCCTTCATTCAGCGCAGCCGCTCGCGGAGACCGGATGCCCGACGCAGGCGCTGCCGGGCACGTTCACGACCCGCGCGTGGAACGACCCGCCCACGACGCCAGCCCCGGCCACTGCGCGCAACCGCGCCGGATGAAACCGGCGCCCGTGCGGATCACGAGCGCGCCGATCGCGAGCGCGGCCAGATCGTCGAGCCGGCCGAAGCCGACCCGTGCCGCGCCCATCGCGAGCGCCGCCAGCAGCGACGCCAGCGCATCGGTCCGGACATGCCAGCCGCTCGCCTCGAGCAGCGCGGAGCCCGTCTCGCGTGCCTTGCGCAGCATCCAGTGCGACAGCGCGGCCTTGCCGGCGAGCGTGACGGCGACGAGCGCGAGCGTCGTCATGCCCGGCTGTACGACGGGCGGCGCAGCGAACCGGTTCGTCGCGTGCCAGATCATCTGCGCGCCGGTCGCCACGAGCAATGCGCCGAGGCCCGCGAGCGCAAGCGGCTCGCAGGTCGGGCGCCGTTCCGGCGGCAGGCGCGCGTCGAGCCGGCATGCAACGAGGATCAGCGCATCGGCTGCGAGATCGATCGCCGCGTGCGCGACGTCCGCGAGCAACCCCGACGAATGCGCGGACCATGCCGCGACCGTCTCGACGACGAGCAGCAGCAGGTTGATCGCAAAGCTGGCGGCGAGGGCACGGGACGTGGCCGCATAAACGTGGGGCGTGGCGCGCGACGTGCGCTGCATGGCGGATTCGTCTGTCGAAAGCGTGGGTCAGACCCGAACGCTACCGGGCGACGGTGGCAGATCGGTGACAACGCCGGATGCGGCGCGGCCGGTCAGCGCTGCACGTGCGCCGACGGCAGCAGCGCGGCGAAGCGATCCGCGAGCGTCGGGCGCGACCGCGCGGGCCGGATCGCGCTGAGTTCGAACAGCGGCAGCGCGCCGCCGTCGCGGATGGAGCTGTAGGCGGTGCCTTCGAACGCGAACGTATGAATCGAATGCGGCAGCAGCGACACGCCGCGCCCGGCGGCGACGCACGAGATCACGGTCAGCGTGCGGTTCACGTTTCGTCACGGCTGTGCCGGGTGGATGCCGACGACGCGGCAAGGCAGGGCACCGGCGCTCAATCCCGCAATGTCGACGGTTTTCCGATGCGGTTGCTGGGGCGTTTCCGCCGGACGGGGAATGGACGCCCGCAAGGCCATCAATAACGGTGTTGCCCCTTCACCAGCAGTCCGTCGGGTCTCCACCGTCCGGCGTCGAGCGTGCCCAGCAGCATCGTGCGCGCGGGTGGCCCCTCCGGGTCGTTGTAATGAACGATGCGCTGCTGGATGCCCGTGATGACGATCACGTGACCGATTTCAGGCTGGTCCGGCCGATCCAGGAAGTGCCCCGCAGCCCAGATCGGGCCGTAGTCCGTCAGTACCGACGCAAGCCACTCGGGTGTAATGACCGTCGGCTGATTGAGCGGCACGAGCCCTTCGGCCGCGCACAAGTCGGGGATCCGCGACGGGGGAAGCCCCTGATCCGCCCGCCATAACTCCGGCATGCCCAGCCGCGGCCCGGGGCGGTGGAAGTACGAAACCATGCATGCCGCCGCATACCAGCACGCGTTCTTCAGTGCCCTGGATCCTGATTTGGTCTTCTTTACGCCGCTCTGATCGACCAACGGCACGTTCAATCTAACGTCCACCATTTCGGATCTCCCGGCAGGAGTGATCCCTAAGCGTATGAAGAATCAGGCGCGACGACAACTTTCTCGACAGGCGATTGCATCGGCTCAGCCGGCATGCGCGGATGCGGAAGGAGGGGCAACCAGACGTCTGCCATTTCACACGCCGCGTCGATACGAATCGAACTCGACATTATAGAAATAATGTCAAATTACAGGATGTGATGAATTGGATTTTTAACGGTTTACGTTATATTATTTACGAAATTTCCACCGAACCCCGCCATGTCCGATCTCGCTGCCGACGAATCCCGCCTGACCGCCGAAATCGAGCGCCTCAAGGCCGACTTCCCGAAAACCCGCGAGCTGTATCGCGAAGCCTGCGCGCTGCTGTTCTTCCGCTTCGGCATCACGCCCACCGCGAACCGCCTGTACCAGCTCGTCCGCAAGGGGAGCATGAGCACGCCGACAGCCGTCCTCGGCGAGTTCTGGGCCGAGTTGCGGGAAAAGAGCCGCGTCCGCATCGAGCATCCCGACCTGCCGGCCGATCTGCAGGCCGCCGCCGGCGAACTGGTCGCGGCGCTCTGGAATCGGTCGAGCGCCGACGCGGCCACCGCGCTCGACGCATTGCGCGCGGAAGTCGAAGCCGAGCGGACGACGGCGAAGGCGGAAGTCGCGACGCTGCAGGCTGAGTTGGCCCGTACCGAAACCGCGCTGGAGCAACGCACGGCCGCGCTGCTGGCCGCGCAGGTGCGCATTCAGGAACTGGAGCAGGCGAGGGCGGCCGACGAAGCATCGCGGCAAGCGCTGCAAGCGGACATCGAGCGCCTGACGGCAGACAACGCGGAAGGCGACCGCGCACTCGCGCAGGCCCGCGCGGATTTCACCACCCAGCTCGACCGGCTGCGCGACGATGCCGGGCGAGCCGAGGAACGCTTGCGTGCGTCGGAGAAGCGGGCGCTCCAGGAGATCGATCGAGAGCGGCTCGCCGCCGCGCGACTGCAAAAGGAGCTCGATGCGATGACATCGCGCGCGGAGCAGCGCGATGCGCAGCAGCGGAAAGATGTTGCCGCGCTGCAGGCACAACTGGGCGACGCGCTGCATCGATGCGGCGTACTTCAGGGGCAGCTCGACGCTGCGCAGGCGACCGATGCGGCGCGCGCCAAGGAACTCGATGCACTGCGGCGCGAGATGACGGTGCTCGTGCGCCGCGCGCCGCTGCGCGGTGCCAAGGCGGCACCGGCTGCGCAACGGGATGAGCGAAGGGCGCGCACGAGGAAGCGTGCTGACGAAGTGCCGCGCTGACGGCGCGGCCGCAATCGTGCATCAGCCGATGGCGGCGCACGCCCTAATCCCGCAACAAGCAGGCAAGAGCCGAATCCCACCAGCGCGATCGCTCGCCCGCCCACCGCAACAGCTCAACTCGACACATACCGCGACGGCAGCGCCAGCGCATCTGCCGGAATCGTGACGAGCGACGTGTTCAACCAGCCCTGCGGCGTACCGTTCGACTGCGCATAGGCGCCGACGTACGGCATCATCCGCGTCGTCTGATAGACCTGCGGCGTCCACCCGGCGGGCGCGAGGAAGATCGACGTCGCGCGCTTTTCGCTATACGCGGACGCGCCGTACGTCGAGATGTTCCACAGCGTCTGCTGATACGTCGCATAGTCGGCGTTGTGCCGCGAACCGCCGGCCTGCCAGCCTTCCAGCTGGATGAACGTGTTGTACGTGCCGGCGCCCGCGAGCAGGTTGTTCACCGTGCGCCCATAAAGGAACGACAGGATCAGCCCGCAGTTCGCCGGCGCGAAATCGCTGCCGACGCTCAGGTAATAACGACCCGTCGTGTTCAGGACCGACGCGTAGTGCGAGTTGCCGATATCCGTCGACGTCGTCAGCCCGCTCGCACCCATGAAGCTGTCGAACGCCTGCATCGTGACGCCTGCCGGCAGGTCGCTCGTCGCGCTGATCGCGACGATGTGCGAACCGGCCGCGAGCAGCGTCAGGAACGCAGAGAGCGTACCGGCGATCCAGTTGCCCTGCGCATCGACGAACGGAAACGCGCGATAGCCCGTCAGCGCGAACACCGCCGGATCGGTTCCGGCCTGCCACGCGATCTGCGGCACCCACATCGTCAGCGGGCCGGCATTCGATGCGCCGGATACATACTGCTTCAACGCATCGATCAGCTGCGCATCGGCAGCGGGCAGCACGCCATACGCCGAGCCGTTCTGCCAGCGCTGCACCCATTGCGCGACGAAGCCCGCGAGCTGGCCGCCGGTAAAGTCGGCGGGCGGCACGTAGCCGAGCGAGCCCGTGCTTTGGTACGCAGACTGGATCGCCGCGGCGGTGCGCACGTTGCTGCCGAACATGCTGTTCGCGAAATCCTGGCAGTTGTTGCCCGGCGGCGTAGCCAGTTGCGCGAGCGGGGCAACCCACGCACCGTTCGCGGTGGCGACGCCGCGATACAGCGTGAGATTCGCGACCGAGTCGTGACCGGGAAACGTCGCGGCGTCGGCGCCCGACACGTAACCTGCCGACGGCGTGACGCTGACGGTGGTCGGCTGCGACCCGAACGGATGCGTGTACGAGATCGCAAACGACGCGTCGCCGCCGGCAAGGCCGAACGATCCCGTGCAATCGCCCCAGCTGTTCGACGCGCCGACAGCCGTCGATTGCCCGGTCGCAATCGTCGATTGCGACGCCTGCGGCAGCGAGCCGCTCTGGCTCGCCGCATTGCCGTATGCGAGCGTCGTCGACGGAATCGCATTGACCACGTTGATCGTAATCGAGCGGTCGGCGATGCCGTAGCTGCGCGTGGAGGTATTCGCGGCGCCGGCGGCGAACGACGACGCGGCACTCGGGCTGCCGTCACCGCCGCAGCCCGCCAGGGTGCCGACGAGCGGCGACAGGGTCAGCGCGGCGCCGCGCTGGATGAAGCGCCGGCGGTTCGGCGCGGACGGGCGTTCGGGTTTCGAAGCGGTCATGGGCGTTCCTGGTCACTGGTTTGGGGAGGCTACATCGACGATCCGGCGCATTGCACACGTGTGCAATGCCGGTGGAAAGTGCCCAGCCCGCCGGCGCATGCGCCGCGCGTATTTATGAGGGAGATCGATGAAACGCCTGCGACGAAACCGAGTCGTGCGTGTGACGCCGCGCGCGCGGCAACGCGGAGCAGGAACGAGGAAGGCCGCCGCAACGTTTGGGTGCCCGCCGGGGATCGGGTAAAGTGCCGCTCAACATGCCGGGCCGATGCCGCTAGACGACCGGTCTAATCGTTGCTAACATACGCCACCATGAATGCATCTTCGGGCGCCGAAGTCCGCCAGCACATCCTGAATATCGCCAAGCCGATCATGCTCCACAAGGGGTTTTCGGCGGTTGGCCTGAACGAGATTCTCGCTGCGGCGGGCATCCCGAAGGGCTCGTTCTACCATTACTTCGGCTCGAAAGAGGCATTCGGCGAAGCGCTGCTCGAAGCGTATTTCGACAGTTATCACGCGCATCTCGACAACCTGCTCAAGCATCAGGCCGGCACCGGCGCCGAGCGCCTGATGACGTACTGGCGCAACTGGCTGCACACGCAATGCGCGGACGATCCGCAAGGCAAGTGCCTCGCGGTGAAGCTCGGCGCGGAAGTGTCGGATCTGTCGGAAGCGATGCGCGCGGTGCTGCGGCAGGGCACGAGCCAGATCATCGAGCGGCTCGCGGGCGGCATCGAGGCCGGGCTGGCCGACGGCTCGCTGAGCGGGATCGCCGATCCGTCGCACACGGCCGCGATCCTCTACGAGATGTGGCTGGGCGCGACGCTGCTGGAAAAGATTCACCGCGACCACAAGCCGCTCGAAAGGGCGATGGTCGAAACGCGGCGCATGCTGAACCTGCCGCCGGCCGAGCATGGCGGAGCACAGTCGTAACCCGGGCGCGCATCGGCGCGCCTTGTTTTTGCCCTGAATCTAGACGACTGGTCTACTCAAACACGCATGACGAACGTGCCACGCCGCGTTACGCTGTTCCCGATTGTTTCAAGCGCCCGCACGCAGCCGCGACGGCCCGATCGCCGACGTTGCCGCATGCGGGCATCTCCGCTGGTCCACCCCTGATCCGATCGTGCCCACGAAGCACGTCCATTTCTGTTGACGGAGACTCACATGCCGCAAAGCAAGACCGCAAACCGCCAGATCGTCCTGAATTCGCGCCCGGTCGGCGCGCCGACACCGGGCAACTTCCGCGCCGAATCCGGTGCCGTGCCGACGCCCGGTGCCGGCCAGGTGCTGCTGCGCACGGTCTGGTTGTCGCTCGACCCGTACATGCGCGGCCGGATGAGCGATGCACCGTCCTATGCGCCGCCGGCCCAACTCGGCCAGCCGATGGTCGGCGGCACCGTCAGCCAGGTCGTCTCGTCGAACCTGCCCGCGTTCCGCGAAGGTGACCTCGTGGTCGCGGGCGCCGGGTGGCAGGACTATGCGCTGTCCGACGGCCGCGACCTGATTCCGCTCGGCCGCGACGTCGCGCATCCGTCGTATGCACTCGGCGTGCTCGGCATGCCGGGCTTTACGGCCTATACGGGGCTGCTGAAAATCGGCGAGCCGAAGGCCGGCGAAACCGTCGTCGTCGCGGCGGCGAGCGGTGCGGTCGGCGCGGTGGTCGGCCAGATCGCCAAGCTGAAGGGCTGCCGCGTGATCGGTGTCGCGGGCGGCGCCGACAAGTGCGCATACGTGACCGATACGCTCGGTTTCGACGCGTGCGTCGATCACCGCGACCCGGCATTCGCCGCAAAGCTGAAGGACGCATGCCCGAACGGCATCGACGTCTATTTCGAGAACGTCGGCGGGGCCGTGTTCGACGCGGTGTGGCCGCTGCTCAACGATCACGCGCGCGTGCCGGTGTGCGGGATCATCGCGCACTACAACGACGCGGCATACGACGACACCGCGGTGTCGACCGGCCGTGATCGCGTGCCGGCACTGATGGGCACGATCCTGCGCAAGCGCATCCGGGTGCAGGGTTTCATCATCCTCGACCACTATGCGACCGGTTATGCACCGTTCCTGAAGGAGATGAGCGAATGGGTCGCGCAGGGCAAGGTGAAGACGCTCGAGGACGTCGTCCCCGACCTGACCGACGCGCCGGAAGCGCTGATCGGCTTGCTGGCCGGCAAGAACTTCGGCAAGGTCGTCGTGCGCGTGGGCCCGGACGAACTGGCCTGATACCGCGGCACGGCAAACCATGACGGTTGCACGCTGGCGTCGCGCGACGCCGGCTTGTGGCATGCTCGATTTCGATTCAAAAGGAGTGACAAGATGGCGCTTCACGTGATTGCTTCCCTGTACCTGAAACCCGAACATGCGGAGGCCGCCGAAGCCGAACTGCGCAGCATGGTCGCGAAGACGCGCACCGAGCCCGGCAACCGGCGCTACGACCTGTTCCGCGAACAGGACGGTTCGCCCAACCTGCACCTGTACGAGATCTACGACGACCAGGCTGCGTTCGACGCACACCTCGCGAGCCCGTATTTCGGCGAATTCCGCGTGAAATCGGCCGACTGGTTCGCGGCGCCGCCGGTCATCAAGGTGCTGTCCGGCATCGACGTGGCCGAGTAACAACGCAGCACCCACGCCGCGGCCCGCCCCGACCCGGGCCGCGCGGCAGCCGTCTCGCCCCGCAACGGCGAAGACAGCGACGAAATCGAAAACCCCGCGCGGCGCGCGATGCGCGTCGTTTCCCCAATACACCGGCCCGGAGGCTGAATGGTCACCCTCAACATCAACGGCGAAACCCGCACGGTCGACGCCCCCGACGACATGCCCTTGCTCTGGGTGCTGCGCGACGTCGTCGGCCTCACCGGCACGAAATTCGGCTGCGGGATCGCGCAATGCGGCGCGTGCACCGTGCATCTCGACGGCGTCGCCGCGCGCTCGTGCGTGCTGCCGGTCGCGGCCGTCGCGGGCCGCAAGATCACGACGATCGAAGCCGTCGGCGCGACGCCGGCCGGCCACAAGGTCCAGCAGGCGTGGCTCGAGCTCGACGTCGTCCAGTGCGGCTATTGCCAGTCGGGGCAGGTGATGGCCGCCACCGCGCTGATCGCATCGAACCCGAACCCGAGCGACGCCGACATCGACGCGGCAATGGCCGGCAACATCTGCCGCTGCGGCACGTACAACCGGATTCGCGCGGCCGTGAAGCAAGCCGCGAAGGAGGCGTGACATGTCCCGAGGACTGATCGAAGCAGGCAAGGTCGCTGGACAAGCCGCCGGCGCGGGCGTATCGCGCCGTTCGTTCCTCAGGCTCGGCATGTCGCTGGGCGCGGCGGCGGGCGGTGGCCTGCTGCTCGGCTTCAGCCTGCCGGCGGCAGGCGACGACGCGCGCCGTTCGGTGATCGGTGGCGACGGCGATGAAACCGCGCGCGCAGGCGTGTTCGCACCGAACGCGTTCGTGCAGATCGACCGCGCCGGCAAGGTCACGCTGGTGATGCCGAAAGTCGAGATGGGGCAGGGCGTCTACACGGCGCTGCCGATGCTGATCGCCGAGGAACTCGAAGTGCCGCTGTCGAGCGTGACGCTCGACCATGCGCCGCCGAACGAGAAGCTCTTTCTCGATCCGCTGCTCGGCGGCCAGCTCACCGGCGGCTCGACGTCGATACGCTACGCATGGGAGCCGCTGCGCCGCGCGGGCGCGACCGCGCGCACGCTGCTGGTCGTGGCCGCCGCGAAGCAATGGAACGTCGATCCGGCATCCTGCCGTGCGGTGAACGGCGAAGTGCAGCATCCGCCGAGCGGCCGGCGCGTGTCGTACGGCCAGCTCGCCGACGCCGCCGCGAAGCTGCCGGTGCCGAAGGACGTCGCGCTGAAGAAGCCGGCGGATTTCAAGCTGATCGGCACGCCCGCGAAGCGGCTCGATTCGCCGGAGAAGGTCGACGGCACCGCGCAGTTCGGGCTCGACGTGCGGCTGCCCGGCATGCTGTACGCGGTGATCGTGAACAGCCCGGTGTTCGGCGGCACGGTCGCGAGCATCGACGATACGGCCGTGAAGAAGATCCCGGGCGTACGCCAGGTCGTGCGCGCGGACAACGCGGTCGCGGTCGTCGGCGATCACACCTGGGCCGCGAAGCGCGGCGCATCGGCGCTGGTCGTGAAGTGGAACGAAGGCGCCGGCGCGAAGGTATCGACGAAGGACATCGTCGCCGATCTCGCGCAGGCCGCGGCGAACGGCAAGGGTGCCGTCGCCCGCAAGGACGGCGACGTCGGCAAGGGTTTCGCGGATGCGAAGACGCGCATCGACGCCGTGTACGAGCAGCCGTTGCTCGCGCACGCGACGATGGAGCCCGTGAACTGCACGGTGCACGTGCGCGCCGACGGCTGCGAGATCTGGGTCGGCACCCAGGTGCCGACGCGGGCGGTCGACACCGTGCAGCAGCTCACGAGCTTTCCGCCGGAGAAGATCGTCGTGCACAACCACCTGCTCGGCGGCGGCTTCGGCCGGCGCCTCGAGACGGACATGATCGGCCAGGCGGTCAAGATCGCGAAGCAGGTCAACGCGCCGGTGAAGGTGATCTGGACGCGCGAGGAAGACATCCAGCACGACATGTACCGCCCGTACTACTACGACCGGATCTCGGCCGGCCTCGACGCGAACGGCAAGCCGATCGCGTGGCAGCACCGGATCGTCGGCTCGTCGATCCTCGCGCGCTTCGCGCCGCCCGCGTTCCAGCACGGCGTCGATCCCGACGCGGTCGAGGTGGCCACCGACCTGCCGTACGACCTGCCGAACCAGCTGATCGACTACGTGCGGCAGGAGCCGCGCCACGTACCGACCGCGTTCTGGCGCGGCGTCGGGCCGACGCGCAGCACGTTCGTCGTCGAGAGCTTCATCGACGAACTGGCCGCGCAGACCAAGACCGACCCCGTGCAATACCGCCGCGCGCTGCTCGGCAAGACGCCGCGCGCGCTCAACGTGCTCGACGTCGCGACGAAGGCGGCCGGCTGGGGCCCGTCGCTGCCGACGGGGCAAGGGCGCGGCGTCTCCGTGATGCACGCGTTCGGCAGCTTCTTCTCGATCGTCATCGACGTCGCGGTGGATAACGGCGAGGTGCAGGTCAAGCGCGTCGTGTGCGCGGTCGATTGCGGCATGTCCGTCAACCCGAACACGATCGAGGCACAAGTGCAGGGCGGCATCATCTTCGGGATCACGGGCGCGCTGTACGGCGAGATCACGATCGAGGACGGCCGTGTCGTGCAGAGCAATTTCACCGATTACCGGATGCTGCGGATCAACGAGACACCGCCGATCGAGGTGCATCTGGTGAAAAGCGGCGAAGCGCCGGGCGGGATCGGCGAACCGGGCACGGCCGCGACGGCCGCGGCATTGTCGAACGCGATCTTCGCGGCGACCGGCAAGCGGCTGCGCAAGCTGCCGGTCGGCGACCAGCTGAAGACGGCTTGAGGGGAGGCGACGATCATGCGAAACCTCACCCTGAATACGTTCCGTGCATCGCTGCTCGCGCTGTCCGCCATGCTGGCCGGCCCGGCCGCGCAGGCCGCGCAGACGGCACCGGCCGACAGCGCGCTCGTCGCGCGCGGCGCATACCTCGCGAAAGCGGGCGACTGTGTCGCGTGCCACACCGCGCCGCGCGGCACGCCGTTCGCCGGCGGCCTCAAGATGGTCACGCCGATGGGCGCGATCTACACGACCAACATCACGCCCGATCCGGAAACGGGTATCGGCGGCTATACGGAAGCCGAGTTCGCCGGCGCGCTGCGCAAGGGCGTCGCGAAGGACGGCCACAACCTGTATCCGGCGATGCCGTATCCGTCGTACGCGAAACTGAAGGACGAGGACGTCAAGGCGCTGTACGCGTACTTCATGCACGGCGTCGAACCGGTGAAGCAGGCGAACCGGCCGTCCGACATCCCGTGGCCGCTCAACATGCGCTGGCCGCTCGCGTTGTGGAACATGGTGTTCCTCGACACGACGCCTTACGCCGACAAGCCGGCCAAGGACGCGATGTGGAACCGCGGCGCGTACCTCGTGCAGGGGCTCGGGCACTGCGGGTCGTGCCACACGCCGCGCGGCGTCGGCTTCCAGGAGAAGGCGCTCGACGAAGGCGGCGCGGCGTTCCTGTCGGGTGCGCCGATCGACAACTGGTTCGCATCGAACCTGACCGGCGAGCCCAACACGGGGCTCGGCCGCTGGAACGAGGCCGAGGTCGCGCAGTTCCTGAAGACCGGCGCGAACCGCCATGCGACCGCGTTCGGTTCGATGGTGAGCGTGATCAACCACAGCACGCAGGCGCTCACGGACGACGATCTGGCGGCAATCTCCCGTTACCTGAAATCGCTGCCGGCGGCAGGCGGCACGGGGGCGCCGCCGTACCGCTACGATCCGAAGGCGACGCAGGTCGCGCTGGGCCGGCCGGCAGCCGATCCGGGCGCGAAGGTGTATAACGCTTACTGCCTGCATTGCCACGGCGCGGACGGGCGCGGCTACGCGCCGCTGCTCGCGCCGCTCGCCGGCAATCCGAACGTGCTCGAAGGCGATGCCGCGTCGCTGATCAACGTGACGTTGAACGGCAGCGAGACGCTCGTGATCGATGGCGTGCCGTCCGCTTATCCGATGCCGGCGTTCTCGAACCAGTTGAACGACCAGCAGATCGCCGACGTGCTGACCTTCATGCGCGCCGGCTGGAACAACGGCGCGCCGGCCGTGCAGGCGGCGGACGTCGCGAAACTCCGCAAGGCGACGGCGGCCGCGCGCTGAGCGCGACTCCATGCGGAACGATGGCGGGCCGGCGTGCCTGCCGTCGACGCCGCCGGGTGCGTGCCAGCCCCGGCGGCCTGGCTTTTTCTGTCAACCGGCGCGCGGCCGTTCGCGGCAGCGCGCGTTTATCGACGCAATGTAGGGGTGTCTGGATGGCTAACGTGACTTATACGGATACGCAACTGCTGATCGACGGCGAGTGGGTCGACGCCGCGAGCGGCAAGACGATCGACGTCGTGAACCCGGCGACCGGCAAGCCGATCGGCAAGGTGGCCCACGCGGGCATCGCCGATCTCGACCGTGCGCTCGCCGCCGCGCAACGCGGCTTCGACGCGTGGCGCAAGGTGCCCGCGCACGAGCGCGCGGCGACGATGCGCAAGGCGGCCGCGCTGGTGCGCGAGCGTGCCGACGCGATCGCGCAGCTGATGACGCAGGAACAGGGCAAGCCGCTCACCGAGGCGCGCGTCGAAGTGCTGTCGGCGGCGGACATCATCGAATGGTTCGCGGACGAAGGCCGCCGCGTGTACGGCCGGATCGTGCCGCCGCGCAACCTCGGCGCGCAGCAGACCGTCGTGAAGGAGCCGGTCGGCCCGGTCGCCGCGTTCACGCCGTGGAATTTTCCGGTCAACCAGGTCGTGCGCAAGCTGAGCGCCGCGCTGGCAACCGGCTGCTCGTTCCTCGTGAAAGCGCCGGAAGAAACCCCGGCGTCGCCGGCCGCGCTGCTGCGCGCGTTCGTCGACGCGGGCGTGCCGTCCGGCGTGATCGGCCTCGTGTACGGCGATCCGGCGGAAATCTCGTCGTACCTGATCCCGCACCCGGTGATCCGCAAGGTCACGTTCACGGGTTCGACGCCGGTCGGCAAGCAGCTCGCGTCGATGGCCGGCCTGCACATGAAGCGCGCGACGATGGAGCTCGGCGGTCATGCGCCGGTGATCGTCGCCGAGGACGCCGACGTCGCGCTCGCGGTGAAGGCCGCCGGCGGCGCGAAGTTCCGCAACGCGGGGCAGGTCTGCATTTCGCCGACGCGCTTTCTCGTGCACAACAGCATCCGCGACGAATTCACGCGCGCGCTGGTCAAGCATGCCGAAGGGCTGAAGGTCGGCAACGGCCTCGAGGAAGGCACGACGCTCGGTGCGCTCGCGAACCCGCGTCGGCTCACCGCGATGGCATCCGTCGTCGACAACGCGCGCAAGGTCGGCGCGCGCATCGAAACCGGCGGCGAGCGGATCGGCTCGGAAGGCAACTTCTTCGCGCCGACCGTGATCGCGGACGTGCCGCTCGAAGCGGACGTGTTCAACAACGAGCCGTTCGGCCCGGTCGCGGCGATCCGCGGTTTCGACAAGCTCGAAGACGCGATCGCGGAAGCGAACCGTCTGCCGTTCGGTCTCGCCGGCTACGCGTTCACGCGTTCGTTCGCGAACGTGCACCTGCTCACGCAGCGCCTCGAAGTCGGGATGCTGTGGATCAACCAGCCCGCGACGCCGTGGCCGGAAATGCCGTTCGGCGGCGTGAAGGACTCGGGCTACGGATCGGAAGGCGGGCCGGAAGCGCTCGAACCGTACCTCGTCACGAAGTCGGTGACGGTGATGGCCGTCTGACGACCGTCTGACGGTCGACCGATCGCGTGCGCGGCGCCGTTGGCGCGGCGCGCGCGATCGGCGCGGGCCGGGCGGCACTCGCGTTGCGCGACGCGCAACGGCACGCCCGGTCTCCCGCCTGCTTTCCCGCCGGCCGTGCATTCGCATGGCAACCTGACGGGAATTTCAATACGCGTACCGCTGCGGACGGATTGTTTCGATTCCGTCATCGACAGCACCACACGCCAGACCACGCGACGCGCGTCGGTGAACGAGCGCCGACACCCTGTGCCGGCCCGAGCGGAGCACGATCCGCCCGACACCGTTCAGGTCACGCCGTACGCGACCCGGCAAGTCAGGACTGCACCTCGTACCCGGAAGCCGTACTTTTTGGTATAGGTTATTCAGAACAAACCATAACGACCGGTGCGTCAGCGTCGGGCCAATCTGAGAGGACACGGATGCATCCGCGGGCGGCAGCGCCGTACTACGTTGTGCTGGCGGGGACCTTGATAGCGTGCGCGCTGATGGGCCTCTGCGTGTTGCAGTTGTTTCAGAGCCGTCACGATGCGCTCGATCGCGCGCGCGAGACGTCGCGGAATCTGGCGCTCGTCGCCGAGCGCGACATCGAACGCAACATCGAGCTGTACGGCCTGTCGCTCGAGGCGGTGATCCAGGGCCTCCAGCGGCCGGACGTCATGGCCGCATCGCCGGCCTTGCGGCGCGGCATCCTGTTCGATCACGCAATGACGGCGAATTTTCTCGGCTCGATGCTCGTGCTGGATTCCGCCGGCAACATCATCCTGGATTCGGCGAACGACGTGCCGCGCCAGGGCAATTTCGGCGACCGCAAGTACTTTACGGTTCACCGCGACAATCCGGACGTCGGGCTTTACATCAGCGATCCCTATGCGTCCCGCCTGCGTGGCGGCTCGCTCAGCGTCGCGCTGACGCGCCGCGTGTCGAACCCGGACGGCTCGTTCGCCGGCATCGTGATGATCGCGGTCAATCTCGAGTATGTCCACACGCTGTTCGCCGGCCTCGCGCTCGGCTCGCACGGCGCGATTTCGCTGGTGGGCACGAACGGCATCATGTTCATGCGCCAGCCGTACGACGTGCGCACCATCGGTCGCGACATCAGCAAGGCGGCAACGTTCCGCAACTTCATGACGGCGCCGGAAGGCTCGTTCGTCGAGACCTCGACGATCGACAACGTGCGCCGCCTGTACTACTTCAAGACGCTGCCGCACCTGCCGCTGATCATCATGGTCGCCGAGGCGGAGCAGGACATATACGCCGCGTGGCGGCACCGGGCCATCACGATCGGCGCGCTGGTCGCCACCTTCGGCGTGGCGTTTATCGTGCTGTCCTTCATGCTGGGCTCGCAGCTGCGGCGCAGGATGCGCGCCGAATCCGAGCTGGTCATGCTCGCGCGCACCGACGGCCTCACCGGGCTCAACAATCGCCGCTCGTTCGGGGAGGTGCTGGAGCTCGAATGGCGCCGCGCGCGCCGTGCCCGATCGGTGCTTTCGCTGCTGTTCGTCGACGTCGACCGCTTCAAGGCCTACAACGACACGTATGGCCACCAGGCCGGCGACGACGCGCTGGCGGCGGTCGCACGATGCATCGGCGACAACATCCGGCGCCCGGCGGACACCGCGGCCCGCTATGGCGGCGAGGAATTCGTCGTGATCCTGCCGGATACGCCGGCGACGGGCGCGACCGAAATCGCCGAACGGATTCGCGCAGCCATCGACGGACTGGCGATCGAACATGCGGAAAGCGAATTCGGGCGCGTCACCGCGAGCATCGGCGTGGCAAGCTGGGCGCCCGGGCAGGAAGGGGAGGTCGAGTCGGTGATCAAGGCAGCCGACGAGGCGTTGTACCACGCGAAGGAAACGGGGCGAAACAAGGTCGCGTCGTGTAGTGCGGCCACCTGACGCCTCCGCCGGCACCCGTCGTCCGCGACCGATGGATGGCGCGCGCGCGGTTCGACGCTCAATGCCGGCCGCTGCCGCGATAGCTTTCCACTTCCGCGTCGTAAGCCGCCAGAAACGCCTTGCCGAACACCGACGCGAAATCGTCCTCGATCGCGAACACCGTGTCGCGATGGGTCGCCGCGTAGCGATCCCACATCCTCGCCTTGTACAGCACGGGCACGTGCTTCTCGTACCAGCGCGTCGCGTCGTCGCGCTCGCGCAGGCGTTGCGGTGAAAAGCGCGTCAGCAGGTCCATCAACGCCGCGCGCATGCCCGCGACCATGCCGATCTGGTGCGCATGCAGATCCTGGAACGCGTCGCTGACCGCGCTCTGCGGCGACATGAAGCCCGGCAGCGGCAGCCCGAACATCTGCCGCAGCACGGCGCCGCCGTCGGGCAGCAGCTTCAGCGGATTGTTCTCGCGATCGAGCAGCATCGTCATGTGCGCCTTCACCTCGCGCTTCAGGATGCTGCGCGACGACAGCAGCTCGACCGTGCCGTTCGCGAACAGCGCCAGCAACTGGCCCGCGATGAACAGTTGCTCGGCCGACCACTGATGCGATTCGGCGGCGGTGTCGAGCCCCGCGCCTTCGAAGAACGCGCTCAACAGTTCGTCGGGGGTCGGCGCGCGCGCAGCATGCGGCGCCGCATGCTGTGCCGGATCGTCGGCCGGCCGCGTATCGGTGCGCGCGGCGGCCGGTTGCACGCGCACGTGCTGCGTCCACTCGGGCGCGTGATCCGCCTGCGTCGCGGATGACGCATCGCGATCCGCGTCGCCGCGATCGGCGTGCGCCGCCATGCCCGCTGCGCCGAGGTCGCCCGACGACTGCGCGAACAGGTCGAGCGGATCGGTCGACAGCTGGTGCAGGTCGCGCTGCGACGGCGCGGGCGGTGCGGCCCGTTGCGCCGCGCCCGCATGTGCGGGGCCGCCCGGCCGCGTAGCGGCGTCCGCCGCCTTGCCGCGCGGTGCGAGACGATCCTGGAGGAGCCCCCACAGCCGGTTGCCGGCGCCTTTCGTATCGATACGCGATGATGACGGTTGCGCGGGTGGCGCTGCCGCCCGGGCCTGCGCTTGCATATCGACGTGCGTGCCGGTATCGGTCGCCATGTCGATGACCGGTGCGTGGCCTCCATCGCCACCGTCGTCACGTTCGGCGCGCAGCACGTACGGCCCGATGCGGATGATGTCGCCGGTGTTGAGCGCGCGCTCCTGCGCATAACCGACCGGCTCGCGGTTCACCTCGATCGTCGAGACGCTGCTCAGGTTCTTCAGCAGGCAGGCGTCGTCGCCCACCTGCAGCAGCGCCTGCAGCCGCGAAATCTGCCGCGTGTCGTCGCGCAACACGAGATGGTTGTCGCTGGCCCGGCCGATGGTGCCGCCCGGCGGATGAAACACGACGGCGTCGTAGGAGTCGTTTTCGACCGGCTCGCCGGCATGTTCGATCACGATCAGTTGCATGTCATACGTCGCTCGGTGAAGTGCTCGCGCGCAGGCCGGTTCGTTCAGGACGACGACGCATGCCTGCGGCGCGCGAATTCGAACGCGGGCCCCCAGATCGGATGTCCCTTCTCGGCAGGGGACAAGTCGAAGCGCGGGTTGAGGTCGAGAATTTTCGAGAACTCGGCGCGGCACGGCGTGATGCGGTTCGTCACGCAATAGCTGAACGCGAGGAGCTTGTGCGCGGCTACCTGCGTGTCGGTGTCGGCGCCGTCGATTTCCTTCGCGTGGCTCAGCAGCGCGATCGTGCGCCCGTAGTCGCCGCTGTCGTACGCGGCGCGCGCGCTGTCGACCGTCGCGCGTGCAGCCGACTGGGTCGGGGACGTACTGCACCCGCCGGCCCCCAGCAACAATGCGCCGAGGAAAAGAACGTGCGATGAACGACCTTTCATTATTGAAATCAGGAATTGGCGTAATTGGAAGGTGCCACACAAGCGCTGTTGGATTCTAGTGCCAATCATCGATACGGAATCGCCTGTTACGTTTTGTTTCATTTGGCCATTCCATTTCCACGTGAATGCAGAATCGACTACGAATTTCAGTGCTTGTGAATCCGGAAAAACGGCCTATAGTTCGCTGTGTTTTTCGGATTCGTCAGTTGTTTGGTCAGCGCACGTCAATGCACGAAAAAACGGGCCGTCCGTTCGTGCGAAACGAATAGCCTGGCACACCGTCAGCGCCGCGAGCGTTCGTTGCACGGTGGCCGGCCGGCTTGCGCCCCGAGCCCATCCGACAGGGTGTCCACTTCACAGAACCGGGCCGCGACGGCGAACCGGTCGGATTGATTTTTGCCAATAACTTATCAACCCCAATTCAATTGACCACCATCTCGCCGAATCGACTTCCAAAATCCATGAATGATATGACCCGGCTTTTTACAAGAACAATTTGCCGATACGGATTGCGATGGATGGATATACGGATTACACAATTACCGATCAATTAATTGTCCCTTTTTCAATCGGATCATCCGGTTTCGTGGTCGAAAACCGGCGAACGGCTATTGGGTGGCGAGGGTGGAATATGCAATGGCGGTCGAGCAGTTTCATCGTATGGGGATGCGTGATGCTGTTGCCGGGGTGCGGCGCGACGGAGCACGCCGCGGCGGTGCCGTATGCGATCACGGTCGACGTTGCGCCCGACGTCAACCCTGACCCGAACCGCAAGCCTGCGCCGATCGTGCTGAAGGTGTTCCAGCTCCGCGCGGCATCGTCGTTCGACAGCGCGGATTTCTTTTCGCTGCAGGACAAGCCGGAGAACGTGCTCGGCGCGGACCTGCTCGGCACCGATCGCGTGATCCTGCGGCCGGGCGAGTCGCGCACGCTGCACTATCGCGGCAACGTCGAGGCCGGCGCGATCGGCGTGGTTGCCGAATACCGGATGCTCGAAAAGAACCGCTGGCGGCTGACGGTGCCGCTGCCGCGCGCGAAGCAGCTCAATCTCTACAAGTTCTGGCAGACGTCGCCGGGCGAGCTGAAGCTGTCGATCGCGGTGCGCAACGGCGGCCTCGCACTGAACGATGCGAAGGGGCGCCCATGACCGAACCGACGATGTCCGCGACACCGGTCGCGGCGCTCCGCCAGCGGGTGGTGTGGACCGAGGGGATGTTCCTGCGGCCGCAGCATTTCCAGCAGCTCGAACGGCACTGGGAACGCTACGTCGCGCTGCGCTGCCTCCCGCTGCAAGGCTTCTTCTGGGGTTTCGACACGCTGGAGCTCGACCGCGAGCAACTGGCGCTTGGCAAGGTCGCGCTGCGCACCGCGTCGGGCGTGATGCGCGACGGCACGCCGTTCGACCTGTCCCATCCGGACGATCTTCCCGAACCGCTCGACGTGCCGGCCGATGCGAAGGACCAGCTCGTCGTGCTCGCGTTGCCGCTGTGGCGCGGCGGCGGCGAAGAGGTGTCGTTCGGTGCAGGCGGAGGCCATGCCGCGAACAGCGCGAACGGTACGAGCGGCACGAACGGCGGCGCCGATGTCGCGCGCTACGTCGTGCGCGAATACGAAGTGGCCGACGCGAACGCGGTCGCGCTCGGTCCCGCACTGCTGCAGACGGGGCGCCTGAACGTGCGGCTGATGCTCGAAGCCGAGCTGACCGGCGACTGGCACGCACTCGGCGTCGCACGGATCGTCGAGCGGCGCACCGATGCGCGGCTGCTCGTCGACGACGGCTACATCCCGCCGCGCCTCGTCGCGCAGCACGACGCCGTGCTGCTGGCCTACGCACGCGAGCTGCACGGGCTGCTCACGCAACGCAGCGAAGCGCTCGCGGAACGGCTGTCTGAGCCCGGGCGCGGCGGCGTGTCGGAAGTCGCGGACTTCCTGCTGCTGCAGCTCGTGAACCGCTATCTCGCGCTGACCTGGCATGCGCAGCAGCACGTGTCGACGCATCCGGAGGCGCTGTTCTGCGACTGGCTGAAGCTCGCGTGCGACCTGAGCACGTTCACGGCGGCCGGCCGGCGCCCGCAGTCGCTCGCCGTCTATGTGCACGACGACCTGCGCACGAGCTTCGCGGAGCTGATGACCGAACTGCGGCGGTCGCTGTCGACGGTGCTCGAGCAAAACGCGATCCAGATCGAGCTGCGCGATGCGGGCAACGGCATCCGCGTCGCGACGCTGGCCGACCCGGTGCTGCGCGACACGGCCGGCTTCGTGCTCGCGGTGCGCGCGGACATACCGGCCGACAGCCTGCGCGCGCGTTTTCCCGCGCAGGCCAAGCTCGGGCCGGTCGAGCGGATCCGCGATCTCGTGCAGCTGCAACTGCCGGGCATCACGATGCGCCAGTTGCCGGTCGCGCCGCGGCAGATCCCGTATCACGCGGGCCATACGTACTTCGAGATCGACAAGGGCAGCGACCTGTGGAAGCAGCTGGCGCGCTCCGGCGGTCTCGCCTTTCATTTCGCCGGCGAATTCCCTGGACTCTCGATGGAGTTCTGGGCGATACGCGGGTGAGGGCGGCGCGACGCGATGAATTCCTCCTCCGATTCGATCTCCCCCGGCGCAGGCGGATTCGTGCCGCCGAATCCGGGCGGCATGCATCCGGCCGCGGCGGGCGCGGCCGGCCCGACCGCGACGCAGCCGCGCCCCGGGCGCTGGGCCGCGAGCGGCACGAACCCGCTCGTCGCGGCCGCGAATCCGTTGCTCAACCTCGTGCCGCAGATCCGTTCGACCGTCCATCACCCGAATCCCGCGTGGCTGCGCGAGCATCTCGTGGTCGAGATCCGGCAGTTCGAGGCGCGCGCGCAGGAGGCCGGCGTGCCGTCGGAAGCGATCATCGGCGCGCGCTACTGCCTGTGCACGGCGCTCGACGAGGCGGCTGCGCTGACGCCATGGGGCGGCAGCGTGTGGTCGTCGCACAGCCTGCTCGTGTCGTTCCACAACGAGACCTGGGGCGGCGAGAAATTCTTCCACCTGCTCGAACGCCTGTCGCAGCAGCCGCGCCAGCACCTCGACCTGCTCGAGCTGCTGTATTTCTGTCTCGCGCTCGGCTTCGAGGGCCGTTATCGCGTGCTCGACAACGGCCATGCGCAGCTCGACGCGCTGCGCCACCAGCTCGCGCTCACGATCCGCTCGGTGCGCGGCGAATTCGAGCCGGCGCTGTCGCCGCACTGGCGCGACGTCGTCACGCGCGATGTCGCGCGCCGGTTCGTCGTGCCGCTGTGGGTGTGCGTGGCGCTCGCGCTGCTGATCGGCTTCGGCGTGTTCGTCGGGCTGCGGATCGCGCTCGCCGGGCATTCGGACCGGCTGTTCGCGTCGATCGACGCGCTGCACGTGCCGAAGCTGCAGCCCGCGCAAGCGCCGCCGCGCGCGGCACCGGCCCCGCGCATCGCGAAGTTCCTGGAACCGGAGATCGCGGCCGGCCTCGTGTCGGTGCGCGACGCCGCCGATCGCAGCGTGATCGTGCTGCGCGGCGACGGGTTGTTCAAGTCGGGATCGACGTCGGTGATCGACCGCTACATGCCGGTGCTCGCCCGTGTGGCCGATGCGCTGGACAAGGTGCCCGGCAACGTGCGCGTGACCGGTTATACGGACGACACACCCGTGCATACCGCGCGCTTCGCGTCGAACTGGGACCTGTCGCGCGAACGCGCGGAAGCCGTGCGCGGCATGATCGCCGCGCGGCTCGACCATCCGGAACGGCTCGCGGCGGAAGGGCGCGGCACGCTCGACCCGGTCGCGCCGAACGATTCGCCCGCGAATCGCGCGCTGAACCGGCGCGTCGAGATCACGCTGCTGCCGGCGCCCGGCAGTGCCGCCGTCGGCGCGAGCGCAACGCAGGGGGCCAACTGACATGAACCAGGCTGTCGCGCGTTTCGTCCGGCCGTTGCCGTCGCGGGAGATCTGGACCTTCGCCGGTCTCGTCGTGCTCGCATGCTTCGTGTGGCTCGCGGGCCCGCTGTTCGCGTTCGCCGAGGTCCGTCCGCTCGAAAGCGGCTGGGCGCGCGGGCTGACGATCGCGGTGCTGTTCATCGCGTGGGGCGCGCGCGTCGCGTGGCGCAGCTGGCGCGCCGGCCGGCTCAACGCGCAGTTGCTGAATCAGCTGCGCGAAGCGGCGCCCGGGCCGGCCACCGCCGACGATCCGGCGAAAGCGCAGCTCGACGAGTTGCGCAGCCGCTTCGACGAAGCCGCGACGCTGCTGAAGAAGGTCCGCTTCGGCCAGGCCGACGCCGTGCGCAAGGGCCTGCCGCGCTGGTTCGACCGGATGTCGCGCCAGTATCTGTACCAGTTGCCGTGGTACGTGTTCATCGGCGCGCCGGGCTCGGGCAAGACCACCGCGCTCGTGAATTCCGGGCTCAGTTTTCCGCTCGCCGAGCAGTTCGGCCGCGCGGCGATTCGCGGCGTGGGCGGCACGCGGCATTGCGACTGGTGGTTCACGAACGACGCGGTGCTGATCGACACGGCCGGCCGTTATACGACGCACGAGGGCAACCGAGCGCTCGACGAGGCCGAGTGGAAAGGCTTCGTCGACCTGCTGAAGAAGTACCGCACGCGCCAGCCGCTGAACGGCGCGATGCTGACGATCAGCGTGGCCGACCTGCTCGGCGCGTCGGAGGCCGAGCGCACCCAGCACGCGATGGTGCTGCGCAAGCGGCTGCTCGAACTGCGTGCGCAGCTCGGCATTCGCTTTCCCGTGTACCTGCTCGTGACGAAGGCCGACCTGCTCGCGGGCTTCGCCGAGTATTTCGGCAACTACGGCCGCGCGGAATGCGCGCAGGTGTGGGGTTTCACGTTCCCGCTTGCGCAAAGCGAGGCGCCGGGTTTCGACCTGCGTGCGGCATTCGACCGCGAATACCGGCTGCTGCACCAGCGACTGAACGACGGGCTGCCCGAACTGCTGGCCGCGCAGACCGACGCGCGCCAGCGCGAGATGACGTACCTGCTGCCGCAGCAGATCGCCGACCTGCAGGACATGCTCGGCCAGTTCGTCGCCGAGGTGTTTTCCGTGTCGAGCTACGAACCGATGCCGATGCTGCGCGGCGTCTACCTGACGAGCGGCACGCAGGAGGGCACCGCGTTCGATCGCGTGATGAGCGGCATCAAGCGCTTCCTGAAGATCGAGGGCGTGCCGCCGGTCGCGCAGGTCGGCTCGACCGGCCGCAGCTTCTTCCTGAAGTCGCTGCTGCAGGAGCACATCTTCCGCGAAGCCTCGCTCGCCGGCAGCGACCTGCGCTGGCATCAGAAGCGGCGCGTGCTGCAGATCGCCGGCTACGTGCTGCTCGCGCTGGTGTGCGTGGCCGTGCTGGTCGCGTGGCTGCGCAGCTATTCGAACAATCGCGCGTATCTCGACCAGATCGGCGCGCGCGTGCCGGCCGTCGATGCGCAGATTGCCGGCGCGAAATTCTCCGATGCGGCCGACGTCGCCCGCCTGCTGCCCGTGCTCGACGCGCTCGGCGGCCTCGCGAATACCGGCGGCGTCGACCTGCAGCATCCGCCGCTCGCGTACCGGTGGGGGCTGTTCCAGGGCGAGAAGATCGACGAGGCCGTCGACGCCGTGTACCGGCGCGCGCTCGAGGACGTGCTGCTGCCGATCGCCGCGAGCCGGATGGAGGCCGCGCTGCGCGACGCGCGGCCCGACGAGACCGAATTCGCGTATGCGGCGCTGAAGGCGTACCTGATGCTGTATGACAGCGCGCACTACGATCCTGCGTTCGTGCAGGCCGTCGTCGATCTCGAAATGGAACGCGCGCTGCCGCCCGATTTCTCGCCGGCCGAACGCACCGCGCTGCGTGCGCATCTCGCCGCGCTGTTCGGCGGCCGCGTCGCGGTGTCGCCGTATCCGATGAACGAGCGGCTCGTGGCCGATGTGCGCGACCGGCTGCGGCAGGTGCCGTTCTCGCAGCGGCTGTACCGGCAGCTCACGCTGACGCTGCGGCCGGCCACCGCCGCGTTCGACTTCAGCGTCGCGCGCGCTGTCGGCCCCGACGCGTCGCTGGTGTTCCGCCGCCAGGGCGGCAAGCCGCTGTCGGAAGGCGTGCCGGGCCTCTATACGCGCAACGGCTATCGCAACGTGTTCGCGCCGCGCCTGGCCGGCGAGGTCGACGCCTACGGGCGCGAGGAAGTGTGGGTGCTGAACCTCGGGCTCTCCGAGATTCCCGGGCCGAACGACGCGGCCGCGTGGGCCCGCGATATCCGCCAGCTCTACCTGAACGACTATCTGAAGATCTGGGACGACTATCTCGCCGACATCAAGCTGCAGCGCACCGCGACGCTCGCGCAGAGCATCCAGGTGGCGCGTGCGCTGTCGTCCGCCGATTCGCCGCTCACGCGGCTGATGGTCGCGCTCGCGCGCGACACGGCGCTCGGCGATGCACCGGGCGGCGGGGCGCGCAATCTCGCCACGCGCGCGCAGGACAAGGTCGACGAGGCACGCAGCTCGCTGTCGCAGATCTTCGCGAGCCAGGGAAGCGATGCGAACACGTCCGCCGCGGCGCCCGCGAGCGCCGAGCAGATCGTCGACAGCCACTTCGCCGGGTTGCGCACGTTCGCGCCGGGCAGCGGCGACCAGGCCCAGGCGTTCAATGACGTGCTGAAGTCGATCGACGCGCTGTACACCTACCTGACGGCCACCGACGACGCATTGAGGAGCGGCGCGCAGCCGCCGCCGTCCGATGCGCCGGCGAAGCTGCGCGCACAGGCCGGCCGCCTGCCGACACCGTTCCGCGAAGTGCTCGACGACCTGTCGAACGTCGCGAACGGCAGCGTGGCGACCGTCGAGCAGCGCAGCGTCGCGACGCGGGCCGGCGCGAACGTCGGCGACTTCTGCCGGCAGGCGATCGCGGGGCGCTATCCGTTCGCGCGCGGATCGTCGCGTGACGTCGCGCCGGCGGATTTCGCGCAGATGTTCGCACCCGGCGGCCTGATGGACGACTTCTTCCAGAAGAACCTGCAGTCGATCGTCGATACGACGTCGCACCCGTGGCGCTTCGCGAACCGCAATGCGGACGCCGATCCGTCGGCCGCCGCGATGCTGGCGTCGTTCGAGAAGGCGGCGGTGATCCGCGACGCCTATTTCGGCGGCGGTGCGCGCACCGCGCAGCTGAAGGTGCAGATCCAGCCGCTCGAAATGGACCCGTCGATCACGGAGATGGTGCTCGACGTCGACGGGCAGATCGTCCGTTACGCGCACGGCCCGCTCGTGCAGAGCGCGGTGGACTGGCCGGGCCCGCGCGGCAGCAACCAGGTGCGGCTGCAGGTGTCGGGGCAGGCCGGAGCGACCGACGGCTTCACGACCGACGGGCCGTGGGCGCTGCACCGGCTGTTCGACCGCGCGGCCGTATCGGCCGGGCGCGGCTCCGACCAGATGATTGCGCGCTTCACGGTCGACGGCAAACCGATCGTGCTGCAAGTGAATGCGGGCAGTGTCCGCAACCCGTTCAGGCTGCCCCAGATGGAGTCCTTTACATGCCCTCCGAAGCCATGAGCCCGACACCGCCGTTCACGCGTACCGACGGCGATGCGCCGGCCTGGTACGGGAAGATTCCCGGCGCCGGCGACTTCGTGAACAGCCGGCTGCCGCATGCGCTCGCGCTGTGGTGGGAGCGCTGGCTCCAGCAGGGGATGGCCGCGATGCGCCAGCGCGGCGCGGACGAGATCGAGCGCCATTACACGGTCGCGCCGGTCTGGAATTTCCTGATCCCGGCGGGCGCCGGCGCGTCGTGCGTGCAGCCGGGCTGCCTCGCGCCGAGCTGCGACCGCGTGGGGCGCTACTACCCGGTGATCGTCACGCTGCCGATGCGTGCGGCCGATTACTGGAACGGGCTGCCGGACGCCGCCGACGCGTTCTACTGGCAGGTCGGACAGGCGCTGCTCGACGCGATCCGCCATGCGCGCGCGCCGGGCGATCTCGAGCGGACGCTCGAACGCGTGCGGCTCGCACCGGGCGTCGGTCGCGACGCGGCGGACATCGTCGATGGTATGCCGGCGGCGCTGCCGGACCGCACGGCGCCGGCAGCATGGCCGGGGCTGTCCGGTTACTTCGATCCGCACGGCGGCACCAGCTTCTGGTGGACCAACCGCGCGGACGGATCGCCGCTGCGCACGCACGCGCACACGGGCACGCCCGACAACGCGCTGTTCCTGACGCTGTTCGGCGGCGGTTAGCGGCCGGACAAAGGGACGGCGGGCCGCCGGGCGCGGCGGCGGACGGAAAGGACGCGGTTTCGAGAGGTGGTGGAGATGAAGGACGCTGGATCGAGAGACAACGAGCACGACACGGCGACACGCGGCGACGCATCCGGATTCACGGTGCGGCCGCTGCCGCTCGGCCATCGCCTCGGCGAATTGCAGCTCGACGAGGTGCTCGGCATCGGCGGCTTCGGGATCGTCTATCGCGCGTTCGACCGCACGTTGCGGCGCGCGGTCGCGATCAAGGAGTACATGCCGTCGATGCTGGCCACGCGCGGCGGCGACTATACGGTATCGCTGCGCTCCGAGCGGTTCGCGCAGGCATTCGACGCGGGGCGCGGCGCGTTCCTCAACGAAGCGCGCCTGCTCGCGCAATTCGACCATCCGGGGCTCGTCAAGGTCCTGCACTTCTGGGAAAGCCACGGCACCGCGTACATGGTGATGCCGTTCTACGAGGGGCGCACGCTCAAGCAACTGCTCGACGGCGGGATGCGGATCAGCGAGACGCAGCTGCGCAACATCGTCGGCGCGCTGCTCGGCGCGCTCGACACGCTGCATCGCGCGCAGTGCTTCCATCGCGACGTCGCGCTCGACAACGTGCTGATCCGCCCGAACGGCAGCGCGATCCTGCTCGACTTCGGCGCGGCGCGCAAACGGATCGGCGATCTGGTCGACGACGGCGCGATGATGATCAAGCCCGGCTACGCGCCGATCGAGCAATACACCGACGATCCCGCGTTCAGCCAGGGGCCGTGGACGGATCTCTATGCGCTCGGCGCGGTGATGCACGCGATGATCACCGGCGAGTTGCCGCCCGCGGCCGTCGTGCGCAGCATCAAGGACACGTACCGGCCGCTCGCGTCGCGTGAACTGCCGGCCGGCGAGGTGTACAGCCCGGCTTTTCTCGCGGCCGTCGATCATGCGCTGCAGTTGCGGATTCCGGACCGGCCGGAATCGGTCGCGGCATTCGCGGCGGAACTCGGGTTGCGGGACTTCGACCGGACGGGCAGCGGGTATGGCGCGCCCGCCGTGCCGCCCGTGGGCGATGCGGGCAGGGGCGGGGGAGACAAG
>NZ_WIXR01000051.1:0-10479 GCF_019425585.1 Burkholderia sp. COPS
CGCGCCGACCGAAGCGGCCCCCGCTGCGCCCCTCGATCCGGGCCCCGCGCCCGACCGCTCGCGCGTGCGGACGTTCGCACTCGACAGCCGCGTGCTCGAATACCGCCTGAAACGCTCGGCGCGCCGTACGATCGGCTTCACGATCGACGGCAGCGGGCTGTCGATCACCGCGCCGCGCTGGGTCACGCTCGCCGACATCGAAGCCGCGATCGCCGAGAAACAACGCTGGATCTTCGCGAAGCTCGCCGAGTGGAAGACGCGCACCGAGCAGCGCGCGCTGCCGCAGATCGACTGGCGCGACGGCGCGCAGCTGCCCTATCTCGGCAAGACGGTGACGATCGCGCTCGGCGCGGGCGCCGTCGCATTCGACGCCGATGCGTTGCGGCTCTCGCTGCCGCTGCCCGTGCAGGCCGACATGCAGCAGATCAAGGATCGCGTGCAGGGCTGGCTGCAGGGCGAAGCCCGGCGGATCTTCGGTGAACGCCTCGCGGTGTACGCGGAGAAGCTCGGCGTCACGTATTCGATGTATGCGCTGTCGTCGGCCGCGACGCGCTGGGGCAGTTGCTCGAGCGACGGCAAGATCCGCCTGAACTGGCGGCTGATCCATTTCCCGATGTCGATCATCGACTACGTCGTCGCGCACGAGCTGTCGCACCTGCGCGAAATGAATCACAGCCCGGCCTTCTGGCAGACCGTCGAGTCGATCTTCCCCGAGTTCCGCGAAGCGCGCCACACGCTCAAGCATCACCCGCCCGAGCTGCTGCCGTCGCTTTGACGCGCACGGCTTCGCCGCCCACGAAAAAGGGCGATGCGGGTCACTCCGCATCGCCCTTTTTTGCCGCCGCGCGCATCGCACGCCACGGCCCGGTTCATCCGGCGCTCAGTGCGCCTTTTTCTGAATGAATTCGATCTTGTAGCCGTCCGGATCCTCGACGAACGCGATCACGGTCGTGCCGTGCTTCATCGGGCCCGCTTCGCGCGTGACCTTGCCGCCTTGCGCCTTGATCCTGTCGCAGGCTGCGTACGCGTCGTCGACTTCCAGCGCGAGATGGCCGAAGCCGTTGCCGAGATCGTAGGCCGGCGTATCCCAGTTATGGGTCAGCTCGATCACCGTGCCCGTGCTTTCGTCCTCGTAGCCGACGAATG
This sequence comes from Burkholderia sp. COPS, assembly GCF_019425585.1. NCBI lineage: Bacteria > Pseudomonadati > Pseudomonadota > Betaproteobacteria > Burkholderiales > Burkholderiaceae > Burkholderia > Burkholderia sp. COPS. The sequence goes on from NZ_WIXR01000051.1 coordinate 1,147, forward strand.
CGAGCGTGAACTTGCCTTCCGGATAGTCGTCGCGGCGCAGCACCTTCATGCCGAGCAATTCGGTGTAGAACTTGATCGAGCGGTCGAGATCGCCGACTCGCAGCATCGTATGCAGAAATCGCATGTGTTGTACTCCTGTGGGGACTTTCCAGAACCGGGAACTCTACCAGAGTCGGGTGAACTTCGTCGGAGGCGCCTGGCCGGGGGCGCCCAGCCGCGGCGCCTGGCTGGGGCGCCCGGCGGGTAACGCCTGCCGGCGCAAGGGCAACGGCGGAACACAACGCGACCCTGCTCGCCCGGCCACCGTGCGGATCGGGTAACATCCTTCCACCTCGCACCAAAAGCGGGCATGCGATCCACCGCCCGAACGCGACCACCCACTCCCCCTACCACCACACTGCCGTGCGACACCGCCGATTCGAGCGCGCCGGATGCGCCCGCCTCCCGATCCCGCAGCCGCCGCACCGAACCGGCGAGGTTCGCCGATGAGTGCACTCGCTGCCCCCGTGCGCCGCGCGCTCGACATGCGCGCCGTCGGCCTGATGCTGCTGCTGTGCGCGATCTGGGGCTTCCAGCAGGTCGCGATCAAGAGCACGAACGCCGCGATCGCGCCGATGTTCCAGGCCGGGCTGCGCTCGGTGATCGCAGCGGCGCTGCTGTGGGGCTGGGCCCGCTCGCGCGGTACGCCGCTGTTTCAGGCGGACGGCACGTTCGGCGCAGGCCTCGCGGCCGGCGCACTGTTCGCCGGCGAATTCATCTGCGTGTTCTTCGGGCTGACGCTGACGAGTGCGTCGCACATGGCGATCTTCCTGTACACGGCGCCGTGCTTCACCGCGCTCGGCCTGCACCTGTTCGCACCCGGCGAACGGCTGCAGCGCACGCAGTGGGCCGGCGTCGGCCTGGCATTCGCCGGCATCGCGCTCGCGTTCGCGGACGGCTTCCTGAAACCGCGCGCGCCAGGCGCCTCCGTGCTGGCCGGGCTCGCCGGCGACGCGCTCGGCATCCTCGGCGGCGCGATGTGGGCCGCGACGACCGTCGTCGTGCGCTCGACGGCGCTCGCACGGGCGAGCGCGAGCAAGACGCTGTTCTACCAGCTCGCGGTATCGGCGGTCGTGCTGGTCGCGCTGGCCGCCCTGTTCGGCCAGGTGTCGTTCGCGCACGTCACGCCGATCGCGGTCGCGAGCCTCGCGTACCAGTCGGTGATCGTCGCGTTCGTCAGCTACCTGTCGTGGTTCTGGCTGCTGACGCGCTACAGCGCGTCACGTCTGTCCGTCTTCACGTTCCTGTCGCCGCTGTTCGGCGTCGCGTTCGGCGTGCTGCTGCTCGGCGAATCGGTCGGCTGGCGCTTCATGTCGGCGGCCGCGCTCGTGCTGACGGGCATCGCGCTCGTCAACGCGCCGCCGCGCCGACGCGCGTAACGACACCCGGTGGCCGCCCTGCATCGACGAAAACGACGCGGGGACATGAAAAAGGCTGCCCGCCTGGGCAGCCTCGTGAACCTCGAGCCGGCGTGCGACGCGCGCATGACGCACGCGCTGCCGTTACTCAGCGGCCTTGCGCACCTTCGCCAGCGCCTGCGCCACGCCGACGTATTCGGCCACGCTCACATCCTCCGCACGGCGCGCGAGATCGAAGCCGAGCGCATCGAAATCGATCGTCTCGCGATAGTCGCCGAGCGTATTGCGCAGCATCTTGCGGCGCTGCGAGAACGCCGCGGTGACGATTTCGCCGAGCAGCCCGGGATCGACATCCGGCAGTTCGTGCGGCTCGTACGGAATCATCCGGACGATCGCCGAATCGACCTTCGGCGGCGGCTGGAACGATTCCGGCGGCACGTCGAGCATCTTTTCCATCACATAGCGGTACTGCAGCATCACCGACAGACGCGAAAACGCCTTCGTGCCCGGCTCCGCGACCATCCGTTCGACGACTTCGTTCTGCAGCATGAAGTGCTGGTCGATGACCGCGTCGGCGAACGTCATCAGATGAAACAGCAGCGGGCTGGAAATGTTGTACGGCAGGTTGCCGACGATCCGCAACGACGGCTTGTCGCCAGGTGCCGCGAGCGAGCGGAAGTCGAACGCGAGCGCATCGCCTGCATGCAGTTCGAGCAGCGCGCCGAAGCGTTGCTGCAGGCGCCCGATCAGGTCGCGGTCGAGCTCGACCGCATGCAGCGGCGACTCGGGCGTCGCGAGGCGCGCGATCAGCGGCTCGGTCAGCGCGCCGAGCCCGGGGCCGATCTCGACCATGCGCTGGCCGCGCGCGGGGCCGATCGTCGCGACGATCGAGTCGATCACGCCGTGATCGACGAGGAAGTTCTGCCCGAAGCGCTTGCGCGCGAAATGGCCTTGGTGCTGTCTGCTGTTCGACATCGACTGAGTAAAACGAAAAATACGACGAATGAGGTAATGCCGGGCCGCGTCAGGCGGTGCGGCGATGGCGCGCCATCGTGACGGCCGTGTCGAGCGCGGCGATCATGCTGCCCGGATCCGCGCGGCCCGTGCCGGCCAGATCGAGTGCCGTGCCGTGATCGACCGACGTACGGATGATCGGCAGCCCGAGCGTCACGTTGATGCCCTCGCCGAACGTCGCGTACTTCAGCACGGGCAGGCCCTGGTCATGGAACATCGCGAGCACGCAATCGGCATCGGCGAGGTGGCGCGGCTGGAACAGCGTGTCGGCCGGATACGGGCCGCGCGCGTCGATGCCCTGCGCGTTCGCGCGGGCCAGTGCCGGCGAGATCACGTCGATCTCCTCGCGGCCGAGATAACCGTTCTCGCCCGCGTGCGGGTTCAGGCCCGTCACGAGAATGCGCGGCGCGGCCAGACCGAAGTCGCGCCGCAGGTCGCGATCGATGATCGCGAGCGTCTCGACGAGCCCGTCGACCGTCAGTGCGGCCGACACGTCCTTCAGCGGCAGGTGCGTGGTCGCGAGCGCCACGCGCAGCGGCCGGTGGCCGGTACCGGCCAGCATCATCACGACACGCGGCGTATGCGTGCGCTCCGCCAGGTATTCGGTATGGCCGGTGAACGGCACGCCCGCATCGTTGATCGTGCTCTTCTGCAACGGCGCGGTGACGATCGCGTCGTACCGGCCCGCCAGCGCGCCGTCGATCGCCGCGTCGAGCAGCGCGAGCACGTAAGGGCCGTTCGCCGCGTCCAGCCTGCCCGCCTGCGCGGGCACGGCGAGCGCGTGATGCGCGACCGACACCGGCCCGCTGCCGGCCAGCGTGGCCCGGTCGGCACCGACGGCCGCCGCGCGCGCGTCGAGCAGCGCCGCATCGCCGAGCACGGTGAAATGCGCGTCGGGCCAGCGCTGCGCGGCATCACGCAGCGCCTGCACGGTCAGTTCCGGGCCGACCCCCGCGGGTTCGCCGGTCGTGATCGCGATCTGCAGCGCGGGCGTGGTCATCGGAAGCTCGCTCAGTTCGCCGGGCCGACGCCGCCGATCTTGTACTGCACGTACGACGAATCGCGCAGCTCGCGCAGCCAGTCGGCATACGCCTGCTCGGCCTTGCGCTGGCCGATCGCCTGACGCGCGATATCCATCTGCTGCTGCACCGAACCTTCCGCTTCGCGGCGGCCCAGCACCTGGATCAGGTGATAGCCGTACTCGGTACGGATCGGCTGGCTGATCTGGCCGTCCTGCAGGTTGTTCATCGCGCGCTCGAATTCCGGCACGGTCTCGCCCGGGCTGATCCAGCCGAGATCGCCGCCCTGCGACGCCGAACCGTCCTGCGAATACGTGCGCGCGAACTTCGCGAAATCGCCGCCGGCCTCGACCTGGTTGCGGATGTCGGCCAGTTGCTGGCGCGCCTGGCCTTCGGACTTGCCTTCGCCCACGCGCAACAGGATGTGGCGCACGTGCGTCTGGACGATCTTCGGCGCCGCGGCCGACGCGCCCTGGCTCTGGCGACGATCGACGAGACGCACGATCTCGAAGCCGTCCGGCACGCGGATCAGCGTCGGGTTGACCTGGCCCGGGCGCAGCTTCGATGCGGCGTCGACGACGTCGGCCGGCAGCGCGCTCGGCGACTTGAAGCCGAGGTCACCGCCCTTCTTCGCGTCGTTCGCTTCCGAATTGTTCTTCGCGAGCTTTTCGAAATCGGCACCCGACTTCGCCTGCTGCAGCAACGCGTCAGCCTTCTTCTGCGCGGCTTCGATGTCGGCCTGCGGCGCGTTGGTCGGTGCCTTGATGAAGATGTGCTGGAAACGCAGGTCCTGCTGCTGCGACGCGTTCGGCCCGCGCTGGCTCGCGATGTAGTTCGCGACCTCGGCGTCCGACACGGTGATCTTGCCGTCGACCTCGCGCTCGCGCAGCTTCGACAGCATCAGTTCGGTGCGCGCATCGCTCGTGAAGATGCTCCAGGGCACGCCTTGCGCCTCGAGACGCGCGCGGTACTGGTCGAGCGTCATGCCGTTCGCCTGCGCGAGGCGCTGCAGCGTGGACTGTACCGTCGCGTCGTCGATGCGGATCCCGTCGTCCTTGGCTTTCTGCACCTGGATACGCTCGAGCACCATCTGGTTCAGCACCTGCGCGCGCAACTGGTCGGTCGGCGGCACGGGGGCGTTCTGCTGCTGCAGCCGGCGCGCGATCAGGCCGGCACGCTGGTCGAGTTCGCGGCCGGTGATCACGTCGTTGTTGACGACCGCGACGACTTCGTCGGCGAGCTGCGCACCTTGCGAACCGAGCGCCTGCGCCGCGGCCGGCGCAGAGGCGAGCAGCGCGGCGGCCGCAGCGAGGCTGGACACGACTGCCGCGAAACGAAGGGTTTTCTTCATTGCCACTGGAACTCCATTGAAATCGTGCTGACCGGTGCAGACAAGCCGGCGTTACTCGTAGTTGCTGAAGCGGGACATCGGCGGCGGCGGCGGCGGCAGCGGCGTGTAGCCCGGCACCCCGGCGCGGAACGCGGACACGAGGCCGTTGTCGATGGTCGACAGGCCCTTGAGCGTGAGCTGCATCATGAAGCGCGTCGACGAATTCTGCTGCCCGGACGAATTGATGCCGTTCGCCGCCCGCTGCACCCCGACCCCGAGCGCCCAGCAATCCGCGTCGTATTGTAAGCCGACCAGACCATCGACCACGCGATCGCCGGCGAGATCGTAGTTGAAGCGGCCGATCGCATACAGGCGGCGCGTGAGCGGCCATTGCGCGGAGATCAGGAACTGGTTGATCGGCTGGTTGTCGAGCGTGGTGTTCGTACGCGTATAGCGGTAGCCGACGTTGATCACGCGGCGCTCGCCCGGGCTGTAGCCGAAACCGACGCTCGACTTCACGAGCTGGTTGTTGTTCTGGTTGTACTGGAACGCCGTCTCGGACATGAAACCCGAGCCGAGCTTCAGCGCGGCCCCGACGATCAGGTCCGAGTGGCGCGCCAGCACCGCACTCTGCCCGGCATTCAGCGTGACGCGCTGATCGGCGAAGTAGTACTGCTGCGCGATCACGAAACGCGCACGCTCGTCGCCGGTGCGCGGATCGATGAAGCGCGACGTCAGGCCGGCCGTGATGCGGTTCGCATCGGCGATCCGGTCGTTGCCGACGAACGTGTTCGGCTGGTAGATCTCCGCGAGGCCGAAATCCGATTCCGCGGTGTCGAACAGCGGCGCGTTCGACTGGTCGCGATACGGCGTGTACACGTAGTACAGGCGCGGCTCGAGGGTCTGGATGAAATCCTGGCCGAACAGGCGCACCGAGCGGTCGAAGATCAGGCCCGAATCGAAGCTCACGGTCGGGATCGACTCGGTGAAGCGCTTCGGGCTGTTCGGCGTTTTCGACGACAGGTAGTTCAGGTCGTACGACGCGAGGTGGTACTGGACCTTCGGCACGACGAAGTAGCCGGGGCCGTACACGCCGTACGCGATGTACGGGTTGAAGACGACCCGGTCGCCTTCGGTCGCGTCGGCCGTCGTGATGCGGAACCGCGAATAGTCGGCTTCCGCGCCGAAGTCGAAGCCGCCGACGTTGTACTTCGTGTACTTCACGTTCAACTGCGGCTCGCGGCTGTACGGCGCGATCGACGGCGGCAGCGTCTGCCAGTGCTGGTAGCGCGCGAGCACCGACCACGGGCCGTTGTTGTACGTGAGGCCCGCTTCCTGCTGGTACAGCGTCTGCGTCCCGTTGATGAACTGGTTCGACGAACCCAGTTGCTCGGGATACAGATTGTCCGAGACCTTGTTGTAGTAGACGTAGCCGCCGAAACCGCCGCCGAAGTTCTGCTGGTGCTGCCAGTAGATCGCGTAGCGGTTGCGGTGCTCGAGCCGGTCACTCGGCAGGTAATTGGCCGTGAACGTGCCCGAATACGACGGCGACAGGTAGCGGAACGTCGCCTCGGTCATCACGCCGCGCCGCGAGATGATGCGCGGCGTGAGCGTCAGGTCGCGGTTCGGCGCGATGTTGAAGTAGTACGGCAGCGTCAGCTCGAAGCCGTTGCTCGAGTTCACCGAGAACGTCGGCGGCAGCAGGCCGCTGCGCCGCTCGCCCGACAGCGGGAACGTCATCCACGGGCTCGCGAAGATCGGCACGCCCTGGAAGAACAGCACGCCGTTGCGCGCGGTGCCTTCGTCGGCGCCCGTATCGAAGTCGAAGCGGCTGCCCTTGATGTACCACGCGGGGTTCGTCGAGCACTGGCACGCGGTATAGGTACCGTTGACGAACACCGAGCGCTCGTTGTCGACCATGTCGACACGCTCCGCGCTGCCCGAGCCGCCCGTCACGTTGAAGTGATACTTCGGCGCCGTCATGAAGCCCTGGTTCGCCTCGATCTTCAGGTGCGCCTCGGGGCCCGCGAACGACGTGCCGGAATTGATCACCCTGACCTGGCCGTACGCATCGGCCATGTCGGTATCCTGATCGTAGTGGATCGCGTCGGCCTTCACGACGGCGTCACCGCGCCGCAGCTCGGCCGAACCCTTCGCGGCGAGATCCTGCTCGGCCGTGCCGCTCGTGTGGTCGGCGATCACGAAGGCGGCCGGCTTCGCGCCCTCCTTCAGCGGGCGATCCTCGAGCTGGGGCGCGAGACGCAGATCCCACGGCGAGTCGAGCGGCTGCGGCTGCGCGGCCGCGCCCGACAGCTGCGCGTACGACACGGCCGGCACGAGGCCGGGCACGGCCAGGAGCGCGAGCGCGAGCCGCCGTTTGCGCGGCACCCCGTCACCGGGGAAAACATTCGGGAATAGCGGTTTGGGCGGCATCTATCGTTTGGCGAATCGCCCCTTGTCAACCGCGCCGTCGCGGCACATTCGCGCACGGCGGGCCGCGCCGTCGCACCGCGACTGCGGCTGAGCGCAAACCGGGGGGGCGATCGGGTGGCGGCGCGACAGGCGGCGGGCCTGCACGGCGGAAAGCTGACGCGGGGTGCGTCAAAAAAGTCGTGGGGTATTATATGGCAAGACGTTCCCCCCTCCTCCGAGTTTCATGACGCCCCCATCCGCCGCATCCCAGCCCGACGCCCGCCTCGAAGCGCTCACCGCGTGGCTGCACCCGCTCTCCGAGCGCTACGCGCTCGACCTGTCGACCCTCGCGCCCGCATCGTCGGACGCCAGTTTCCGCCGCTATTTCCGGATTGCGTCGGCCACGAGCCCCGGCGGCACGCTGATCGCCGTCGACGCGCCGCCGCCCGAGAAGTGCCGCGAGTTCGTCCAGGTCGCGCAGTTGCTCGCCACGGCCGGCGACCACGTGCCGGACGTGCTGGCCCACGATTTCGACGCGGGTTTCATGCTCGTGACCGATCTCGGCCGCAAGCCGTACATATCGGTGCTCGATCCGGCGGACCCGGCCGCCGCGAAACCGCTGATGCGCGAAGCACTCGACGCGCTGATCCGCTTCCAGCTCACGTCGAAACCCGACGTGCTGCCGCCGTTCGACGAGGCATTCCTGCGCCGCGAGATGGAGCTGATGCCCGAATGGTTCGTCGGCCGCCACCTCGGCAAGCCCGTCACCGACGCGATGCGTGGCACGCTCGACCGCACCTTCGCGCTACTGGTCGCGAGCGCCCACGCGCAGCCGCAGGGTTTCATGCTGCGCGACTTCATGCCGCGCAACCTGATGGTGTGCGAGCCGAACCCGGGCATCCTCGACTTCCAGGACGCCGTCTACGGGCCGCTGACGTACGACGTCGTGTCGCTGCTGCGCGACGCCTTCATCAGCTGGGACGAGGAGTTCGAGCTCGACTGCTTCGCGTACTACTGGGAAAAGGCGAAAAAGGCCGGGCTGCCGGTCGATCCCGATTTCGGCGAGTTCTACCGCCAGCTCGAATGGATGGGGCTGCAGCGCCATATCAAGGTGCTCGGCCTGTTCGCGCGCATCAATTACCGCGACGGCAAGCCCCATTACCTGAACGACCTGCCGCGCTTCATCGCGTATGCGCGCAAGGTCGCGCTGCGCTACCGCCCGCTCGTACCGTTCGCGAAGCTGCTCGACGAGCTCGAGGGCAACGCGCCGGCCGACGTGGGCTATACGTTCTGATCGTTCCGACTCTCCTGACACCCGGCCGAACATGAGCACCACCCTGACGACGGCGATGATCTTCGCCGCCGGGCGCGGCGAACGGATGCGCCCGCTCACCGACACCCGCCCGAAGCCGCTCCTCGAAGCGGGCGGCAAGCTGCTGATCGTGTGGCAGATCGAAGCGCTCGCACGCGCGGGTATCGAGACGATCGTGATCAACCACGCGTGGCTCGGCGAACAGATCGAGGCCGCGCTCGGCGACGGGTCGCGCTGGGGCGTGCGGCTCGCGTACTCGGCCGAAGGCGAGGCACTGGAAACCGCGGGCGGCATCGCGCAGGCGTTGCCGCTGCTCGAGCGCGACGGACAACCGGCCGTGTTCGCGGCGGTCAGCGGCGACGTGTACTGCGCCTTCGACTACCGGACGCTCGCGCCGCGCGCCGCCCGGATGGCCGCGCTCGACGCGCCGGCGATGCACCTCGTGATGGTGCCGAACCCGCCGTTCCACCCGGCCGGCGACTTCGCGCTCGGCGACGACGGCCGCCTGGCGCTCGACGGCGCCGCGCGCTTCACGTTCGGCAACATCGGCCTGTACGACACACGGATGTTCCGCGATCTCGCGCCCGGCACGCGGCGCGCGCTGACGCCGTACTATCGCGCGGCGATCGAAGCCGGCCGCGCGAGCGGCGAACTGTACGAAGGGTTTTGGGAGAACGTCGGCACGCCCGCGCAGCTCGGCGAGCTCGACGCGCGGCTGCGCGCCGCGGGCTGATCGTTTCGCGGCTGGGTGGCTGAGCGGCTGGGTGGCTGAGCGGCTGAGCGGCTGAGCGGCTGAGCGGCTGAGCGGCTGAGCGGCTGAGCGGCTGAGCGGCGGTTCGGCGGTTCGGC
>NZ_WIXR01000051.1:10532-71479 GCF_019425585.1 Burkholderia sp. COPS
TCGGCGGTTCGGCGGTTCGGCAGTCGATACCCCGACTTGTCACCGAGTGCGCGACCGATCGGCACCGGACCAAGCTCCAGGATCCGATGTCGCCGACGCTTCGCCAAATCCCCCGGCCCTGACGGCACCACACCGCCCGTTCCTGCCGCGCACCGCGCAATACCCGGCGCCTACGCGGCCTCCGCCTCTTCCCCGCCCGCCGCCGCGCGCTGCTGCTGCAGCGCCCACATCTGCGCATACAACCCGTCGGCGCGCACGAGTTCGTCGTGCGTGCCGCGCTCGACGATCCGCCCGTGATCCATCACGAGGATCTGCTGCGCGTGCACGACCGTCGACAGCCGGTGCGCGATCACGAGCGTCGTGCGATGCCGCGCGATCTGGTCGAGCTCGTGCTGGATCGCCCGCTCCGAGCGCGAATCGAGCGCCGAAGTCGCCTCGTCGAACAGCAGCACCGGCGGATCCTTCAACAGCGTGCGCGCGATCGCGACGCGCTGCTTCTCGCCGCCCGACAGCTTCAGCCCGCGCTCGCCGACCGGCGTGTCATAACCCTTCGGCAAGCTTTCGATGAAATCGTGGATGTGCGCGGCGCGCGCGGCCGCGATCACCTCGTCGCGGGTCGCGCTCGGCCGGCCGTACGCGATGTTGTAGTAGATCGAGTCGTTGAACAGCACGGTGTCCTGCGGCACGATCCCGATCGACGCACGCAGCGAATCCTGCGTGACGTCGCGGATGTCCTGGCCGTCGATCCGGATCGCGCCGCCCGCCTGCCGGTCGAGATCGTAGAAGCGGAACAGCAGCCGCGACAGCGTCGACTTCCCGGAGCCGCTGTGGCCGACCACCGCGGTCGTCGTGCCCGCATCGATCGTGAAGGAGACGTCGTGCAGGATCGGCCGCGCCGGCTCGTACGCGAAATTCACGTGCTCGAAGCGCACCTGCGCGCCGGCGACCGCGAGCGGCCGCGCATCGGGCAGGTCGGCCACTTCCTTCGCGGCCGACAGCAACCCGAACATCCGGTCCATGTCGGTGAGGCTCTGCTTCAGCTCGCGATAGACGACGCCGAGAAAGTTCAGCGGAATGTACAGCTGCAGCATGAACGTGTTGATCAGCACGAGATCGCCGAGCGTCAGCTTGCCCGCGAGCACGCCCTGCGTCGCACGCCACAGGATGAACACGAGCCCCGTGCCGATGATCGCCTGCTGGCCGAAGTTCAGCACCGACAGCGAATTCTGCGAACGGATCGCGGCCTTCCGGTAGCGCTTCAGGTTCTCGTCGTAGCGCTGCGCTTCCCACTCCTCGTTGCCGAAGTACTTCACCGTCTCGTAGTTGATCAGCGAATCGATCGCCCGTGAGTTCGCGCGCGAATCGAGTTCGTTCATCGTGCGGCGGAAATGCGTGCGCCAGTTGGTGACCTTCACCGTGAACACGATGTACGTGACCAGCGCCGCAAACGTCACGTACGCGTAATAGGCCTCGTACTTGACCACGAAGAAGCCGAGCACGAGCCCGACCTCGACGAGCGTCGGCAGGATGCTGTACAGCGAATACGAGATCAGCTGCTGGATGCCACGCGTGCCGCGCTCGATGTCGCGCGACATGCCGCCCGTCTGGCGTTCGAGATGGAACCGCAGCGACAGCCCGTGCAGGTGCCGGAACACCTGCAGCGCGAGCTGGCGCACCGCGCTCTCGGTGACCTTCGAGAACAGGATCTCGCGCAGCTCGGTGAACAGCGACGTCGACAGCCGCACGAGCGCATACGCGACGACCAGCAACCCGACGCCGCCCGCGAGCACGATGCCGGCCGACTGTTCGGCGCGGCCGAGCGCGGTGATCTGCTGGACGTAGGACAGGTGGTCGACGATGCGCTTCATCACGACCGGCACGCCGAGGTTCGCGACCTTCGCGCCGATCAGGCAGGCGAGCGCGAGCGCGACGCGCCATTTGTAGGTGGTCAGGTACGGCAGCAGCGACCGGATGGTCTGCCAGTCGTTGCGGGGCCCGGTCGAAGCCGGCGCGGGCTCGCCGGAAGCGGGAAATCGGCGCATGGGGAAGTCTCTGTGGCGGTGCACGACGCGTGTATCGGCGGCCGGCTTGCGCACTTTCTCGTACAATTTGCGAACGTTGTATTGTCGCAGAAGCCGCTTCGCGCCGCTGCCGGCGCCCTCGCCGGCCGGCCTGCGCACGGCGGCATGTTTCTTACAGGATGAAAGCCCCCGCCATGACCGATTCGACCCTCGAACTCCCGCAAAAGCAGCCCGCGCTGCGCGTCGTCCCGCAACCGCACGACGCGAACGTCCACGGCGACGTGTTCGGCGGCTGGATCATGTCGCAGGTCGACATCGCCGGCTCGATCCCCGCGAGCCAGCGCGCGAACGGTCGCGTCGCGACGGTCGCGGTCAACTCGTTCGTGTTCAAGCAGCCGGTGTTCGTCGGCGACCTGCTGAGCTTCTACGCGACCATCATGCGCACCGGCAACACGTCGATCACGGTCGACGTCGAGGTGTACGCGCAGCGCATGCGCCTGATGGGCGAAATCGTGAAGGTCACCGAAGCGACGCTCACCTATGTCGCAACCGGCCCCGACCGCAAGCCGCGGCAACTGCCGCCGCTCTGACCGGCGAGCGCCGCGACCGTGCGGCGCACGGCCAGCTCAGTGCGTGGCCGTCAGCCCGAACTCCCGCATCGCGGGCAGGAAATCGTGGTTCAGCTTCGGCTTGCGCGACAGCTTCACCAGCACGTAGCGCTGGAACGGCGCAAGCTGCTGCCACTGCGCGAGCCCGGGCGCCGTCAGCCCGGCCAGCGCGCTCTGCTGCACGAGCGACTCCGGCACGATGTCGGTGGCACGCCAGGCCGGCTGCTCGTCCGGCTGGAACCACGAGGGTTCCAGATCCGCGTGCGTGCGCAGCATTTCGAACAGCGCGTGATCGAAGTTGGGCTCGATCGCGGTGTCGTCGTCGGCCGGAAAGCGTGCGAGCAGCTTGCGGTCCTCGAGCGGCAGCAGTTGCCACTGCTCCAGCGAAATCCGCAGACCGAAACGGTCAAGATTGAAACGCACGATCATCGGGATGTACGTGAAGTTTTCCGACGATTCGTGTTCGAAGGCGAATAACAGTGGAGCGTCGCTGAGTCCCATGGTCGTTACCTGATGTGGCGGATGCCGGCGCGGCCGGCTTGCCTGGGGTATTTTAGAACCTCTGCGCGCGGGCAGCGGATACGAATGCCGCCGCCCGCGCGCCGAATCAACGGGAGTACTCGTGAATCCGACCGAATCCGGTGAAATGCGCGACGAACCGCGCGGCGCGATCGAACTGTCCGTGCGCCGCACGCGCGGGGGCGCCGTCGAAACCGCGCACGACTACGTGGGCCAGGAATGGCCCGTCGCCCTCGTCTTCAACGGCATCTCGCACGCGGTGATGATGTGTACGCCGTGCGACCTCGAAGCGTTCGCGGTCGGTTTCGCGATCTCGGAAGGGATCGTCGCGCGCGGCAGCGACATCAAGGACATCGAGGTGATCCTGCACGCCGACGCCCCGCTGCCGCATGCGGAGGTCCACCTGGAGGTCGTCCAGCAGGCGTTCGCCGCGCTGAAGGACCGGCGCCGCGCGCTCGCGGGGCGCACCGGCTGCGGCGTATGCGGGATCGAAAGCATCGACCTGCTCGACCTCGCGCCCGAGCGCGTGCCCGATACGGGCTTTCTCGCGCGCCTCGCCCCCGACGCGCTGACGCGCGCGGCGCAGGCGCTGCCGGCGCATCAGGCGCTCACGCAGCTCACGGGCGGCCTGCACGCGGCCGCGTGGTGCGACGCAACAGGCGCGATCCGGATGGCGTTCGAGGACGTCGGCCGCCACAACGCGCTCGACAAGCTGATCGGCTCGCTCGTGCTGTCGCGTGCCGACCCGACCGACGGGTTCGTGTTCCTGTCGAGCCGCGCGAGCTACGAGCTCGTACGCAAGGCCGCCCGCGTCGGCATTCCGATGGTCGCGACGATCTCCGCGCCGTCGTCGCTCGCGATCGAAATCGCGAAAGCGGCCGGCTTGCGGCTCGTCAGCTTCTGCCGCGAAACCGGCCACGTCGACTACGGCACGGCCTGATCGCGTTCGCGGCGGCGCGCTGGCGAGCCATCGCCGGCGCGGCCTGCTCCATCAGTCGAACTGACGGAAATCCGGCTTGCGCTTCTCGAAGAACGCCGTCATTGCCTCGCGCGCTTCGGGCGCGCGCAGCATCGCGGCGAAGTGGCCCGCCTCCTCGGCCATCCGCGCGGACGTCGCCACACCGCCCGTATCCTTCAGCAGCGCCTTCGTCACGCGCAGCGATGCCGCCGGCAGCGCCGCGAGCTTCGCCGCCTGCTTCGCCGCGAACGCGTCGAGCTCGGCCGCCGGCAGCACGCGGTTGACGATGCCGATCCGGTGCGCTTCCAGCGCATCGAACGCCTCGCCGAGCAGCAGCTTCTCGGCGGCAACCTGATGGCCGGCCAGGCGCGGCAGCAGCACGCTCGACGCGGCTTCCGGGCACAGGCCGAGCTGCGCGAACGGCAGCGAGAACGTCGCGGTGTCGGCTGCGTACACCAGATCGCAGTGCAGCAGCATCGTCACGCCGACGCCGATCGCCAGGCCCGGCACGGCGGCCACGATCGGCTTGCTCGCGGTGCTGATCCGTGCAAGGAACTGGAACACCGGGGCGGTGTCGTCCTTCGGCGGCGCCTTCAGGAAATCCTCGAGATCGTTCCCCGCGGTGAAATTGCCGTCGCTGCCGCGCAGCAGGATCACGCGGATCGCCTTGTCTTCCTGCGCGTCGGCGAGTGCATCGGCCATCGTCTGGTACATCGCCGCCGTCAGCGCATTCTTCTTCGCCGGGCGTGCGATCGTGATCGTCATCACGCCTTCGGCGCGTTCCACTTGAATTTCGGCCACAACCGTCTCCTTGACTTTCCTCTATCGGAATGAAAAAACGGTGCGCGAGCTTGTGGCCCGCGCACCGTCGTCGCTTTGCGTCGCGTCCTGCTTACAGGCGTTCGATGATGCCCGCGGCACCCATGCCGGTGCCGACGCACATCGTGACCATCCCGTACTTCAGGTTACGGCGGCGCAGGCCGTGCACGACGGTCGCCGCGCGGATCGCGCCGGTCGCGCCGAGCGGGTGGCCGAGTGCGATCGCGCCGCCCATCGGGTTGACCTTCGACGGGTCGAGGCCGAGGTCGCGCATCACCGCCAGCGATTGCGCGGCGAACGCTTCGTTCAGCTCGATCCAGTCGAGATCGTCCTGCTTCAGGCCAGCGGCCTTCAGCGCGGCCGGAATCGCTTCCTTCGGGCCGATGCCCATGATTTCCGGCGGCACGCCGCGCACCGCGAAGCTCACGAAACGCGCGAGCGGCGTCAGGTTGAATTCCTTCAGCACCTTCTCCGACACGACGAGCAGCGCGCCCGCGCCGTCCGACGTCTGTGAGCTGTTGCCGGCCGTGACCGAGCCCTTGTTGGCGAACACCGTGCGCAGCTTCGCGAGGCCTTCGATCGACGTATCCGCGCGCGGACCTTCGTCGAGCTTGATCTCGCGCGTCTTCACGTCGACTTCGCCGGTCGCGAGGTTCGGGAAACGCTCGGTGATCGTATAGGCGGCGATCTCGTCGTTGAATTCGCCGGCCTGCTGCGCGGCGAGCGCCTTGCGGTGCGACTCGACCGAGAACGCGTCCTGGTCGTCGCGGCTCACCTTCCACTGCTCGGCGACGCGCTCGGCCGTCAGGCCCATCCCGTACGCGATGCCGAAGTCTTCATTGCGATCGAAGATGTGCGGCGACATCGACGGCTTGTTGCCCATCATCGGCACCATGCTCATCGATTCGCAGCCGCCCGCGAAAATCGCGTCCGATTCGCCGACGCGGATGCGGTCGGCCGCCATCGCGAGCGCCGTGATGCCCGACGCGCAGAAGCGGTTGACCGTCACGCCGCCGACCGTCTGCGGCAGGCCCGCGAGCAGCGCGCCCATCCGCGCGACGTTCAGGCCCTGCTCGGCTTCCGGAATCGCGCAGCCGATGATCGCGTCCTCGATCAGCTTCGTGTCGAAGCCCGGCACCTGCGCAACCGCCGACTTGATCGCGTGGACCAGCAGCTCGTCCGGGCGCGTGTTCTTGAAGACACCGCGCGGGGCCTTGCCGATCGGCGTGCGGCTGGCGGCGACGATGTATGCGTCTTGCAATTGTTTGCTCATTTGAGACTCCTTGCCTTATCGCTCGCTCAGTTACGCACCGGCTTGCCGGTCTGCAACATACCCATGATCCGTTCCTGCGTCTTCTGCGTGCCGAGCAGCTCGACGAACGCGCGGCGCTCGAGCGCGAGCAGCCACTGCTCGTCGACGAGGCTGCCGGCTTCGACGTCGCCGCCGCACACGGCTTCGGCGATGCGGCTCGCGATCAGGTAGTCGTGGTCGCTGATGAAGCGGCCGTCACGCATGTTGACGAGCGATGCCTTGATCGTCGCGATCGCCGAGCGACCCGCGACCGGCACGTCCTTCGCACGCAGCGGTGCGCGGTAGCCGGTGGCGGCCAGCGCACGCGCTTCCTTCTTCGCGGTGTCGAGCAGTTCGAACACATTGAAGACGATCGTGTCGGACGGCTTCACGTAGCCCATCGCACGCGCATCGTGCGCGGACGCCGAGACCTTCGCCATCGCCGCGTTCTCGAACGACTTCGTGACGAACTTCAGGATGTCGGTGGTCGCGTTCGCGGCCGTCGCGGCGTCCGCTGCGCGCAGCGCCGCTTCCTTCAGGCCGCCGCCCGCCGGCACGAGGCCGACACCCACTTCGACGAGGCCGATGTAGCTCTCGACGTGCACGACGCGCTTCGCGCTGTGCAGCATCAGCTCGCACCCGCCGCCGAGCGCGATGCCCGACACGGCCGCGACGACCGGCACGTTCGCGTACTTCACGCGCAGCATGCCTTCCTGGAACTTCTTCACGAACGGCTCGATACCCTTCGCGCCGCCCATCATGAACGCGGGCATCGCCTCTTCGAGGTTCGCGCCGGCCGAGAACGGGCCGCCCGGCGTGCCGAGCTTCAGCGACGTCGGCTGCCAGATCACCACGCCCTTGTAGTCCTTCTCCGCGAGTTCGATCGCCTGCACGAGGCCGTCGATCACGCTCGGTCCGATCGTGTTCATCTTCGACTTGAACGACACGATCACGACGTCGTCTTCACCCGCACGATCGTCGACCCATGCGCGCACCGCGTCGGTCTCGAACAGCGTCTTGCCGTACGTCTTCGGATCGGCGCCCGCTTCGCCGAGCAGCGGCGCGCGGAATACCTGCTTGTCGTAGACCGCGAGGTCCGAACGCGGCACGAAGCGCTTCGCAGCCGGTGCCCACGAGCCTTCGGCCGTGTGCACGCCGCCCTTCTCGGCAACCGCGCCTTCGAGCACCCACGACGGCAGCGGCACGTTCGCGAGCGCCTTGCCGGCCGCGATGTCTTCCTGCACCCACTCGGCCACCTGCTTCCAGCCGGCGGCCTGCCAGCCTTCGAACGGGCCTTCGTTCCAGCCGAAGCCCCAGCGGATCGCGAGGTCGACGTCGCGCGCGTTGTCGGCGATCGACTCGAGATGCACGCCGATGTAGTGGAACACGTCGCGGAAGATCGACCACAGGAACTGCGCGTGCGGATGGTCCGTCTCGCGCAGCAGCTTCAGGCGTTCCGCCGGCGGGCGCTTCAGGATGCGGCCGACCGTTTCGTCAGCCTTCGCGCCCGAGTCGACATAGGTGCCCGTCTTCGCGTCGAGCACCTTGATCGCCTTGCCTTCCTTCTTGTAGAAACCGCCGCCCGTCTTCTGGCCGAGCGCACCCTGCTTCACCAGTTCGGCGAGCACGGCGGGCGTCTGGTAGACCGGGAAGAACGGATCGTCGGCGAGGTTGTCCTGCATCGTCTTGATCACGTGCGCCATCGTGTCGAGGCCGACCACGTCCGCGGTGCGGAACGTCGCCGACTTCGCGCGGCCGAGGCGGCTGCCCGTCAGGTCGTCGACTTCGTCGAAGCGCAGGCCGAACTTCGCGGCCTCGGTGATCACCGCGAGGATCGAGAAGATGCCGACGCGGTTCGCGATGAAGTTCGGCGTGTCCTTCGCGCGCACGACGCCCTTGCCGACGATGCTCGTCAGGAAGGTTTCGAGCTGGTCGAGGATCTCCGGGCGCGTATGCGCGGTCGGGATCAGCTCGACGAGGTGCATGTAGCGCGGCGGGTTGAAGAAGTGCACGCCGCAGAAGCGCGACTTCAGCTCGTCCGAGAAACCTTCGGACAGCTTCGTGATCGACAGGCCCGACGTGTTGGTCGCGAAGATCGCGTTCGGCGCGATGTGCGGCGCGACCTTCTTGTACAGGTCGTGCTTCCAGTCCATCCGCTCGGCGATCGCTTCGATCACGACGTCGCACTCGGCGAGCTTCGCGATGTCGTCTTCGTAGTTCGCGGCCTCGAGGTATTTCGCGTCGTCCTTCACGCCGAACGGCGCGGGCGACAGCTTCTTCAGGTTCTCGATCGCCTTCAGCGCGATCGCGTTTTTCGGGCCTTCCTTGGCCGGCAGGTCGAACAGCAGCACCGGCACGCGCGCGTTGATGAGGTGCGCGGCGATCTGCGCGCCCATCACGCCGGCGCCCAGCACGGCGACCTTGCGAATCAGGAAATTGCTCACGGGATGTCTCCGGATAGTGTCGTGCAGCGCGGAGGTTGGGGCTGCACGGAGAAGTGAGTACCAGGAACCGATGCATCCGGGCGGCGCGCCTCGCGCCCCGCCCGGACTCGCGTCAGAACAGCGATTCGTCGACTTCCATCATCGTCTTCGAACCGGCGCGCGCGGCGCGGATCGTCGACGCCGTCTCGGGCAGCAGGCGCGCGAAGTAGAAGCGTGCCGTCGCGAGCTTCGACTTGTAGAACGGATCGCCCGACGCTTGCTTGTCGAGGGCGAGGCGTGCCATGCGCGCCCAGAAGTACGAGAACACCAGATGGCCGACGGTGCGCAGGTACGGCACGGCGGCGGCACCGACTTCGTCGGGGTTCTGCATCGCCTTCATGCCGATTTCCATCGTCAGCTTCTGCACCTTGTCGCCGATGTCGGCGAGCGGGTTGATGAACTCGGCCATTTCCGGCTTCACGCCTTCGGCTTCCGCGAATTCCGTCACGAGCTTGCCGAACTTCTTCAGCTTCGCGCCCATGTCGCCGAGCACCTTGCGGCCCAGCAGGTCGAGCGACTGGATCGAGTTCGTGCCTTCGTAGATCATGTTGATCCGCGCGTCGCGCACGTACTGCTCCATGCCCCACTCGGAGATGAAGCCGTGGCCGCCGTAGATCTGCATCGCGTGGTTGGTCGACTCGAACGCGTTGTCGGTCAGGAACGCCTTGATGATCGGCGTGAGCAGCGCGACGAGATCGGCCGCTTCCTTGCGCACCGCTTCGTCGGCGTGCGACAGCTCCTTGTCGATCTGCAGCGCGGACCAGTACGTGAACGCGCGCGCGCCTTCGGCGTAAGCCTTCTGCGTGAGCAGCATGCGACGCACGTCCGGGTGCACGATGATCGGGTCGGCCGGCTTGTCCGGTGCCTTCGGGCCCGTCAGCGAACGCATCTGCAGGCGTTCCTTCGCGTACGTGAGCGAGTTCTGGTACGCGACTTCCGTGAGGCCGAGGCCCTGCATGCCGACGCCGAGACGCGCGGCATTCATCATCACGAACATCGCGTTCAAGCCCTTGTTCGGCTCGCCGACCATCCAGCCCTTCGCGCCGTCGAGGTTCATCACGCACGTCGAGTTGCCGTGGATGCCCATCTTGTGTTCGATCGAGCCGCACTTGATGCCGTTGCGTTCGCCCGGCTCGCCCGACGCGTCCGGAATGAACTTCGGCACGATGAACAGCGAGATCCCCTTCGTGCCCTGCGGCGCGTCCGGCAGGCGCGCGAGCACGAGGTGGATGATGTTCTTCGACATGTCGTGCTCGCCGCTCGAGATGAAGATCTTCGTGCCGCTGATCGAGTACGAGCCGTCGCCGTTCGGTTCGGCCTTGGTGCGCAGGATGCCGAGGTCGGTGCCGCAGTGCGGCTCGGTCAGGCACATCGTGCCCGTCCATTCGCCCGACACGAGCTTCGGCAGGTATTGCTTCTGGAGTTCCGGCGCGCCGTGCGCGTGCAGGCATTCGTACGCGCCGTGCGACAGGCCCGGATACATCGTCCATGCCTGGTTCGCCGAGTTCAGCATTTCGTAGAGCGCGTTGTTCACGAACGCGGGCAGGCCCTGGCCGCCGTAGTCCGGATCGCAGCCGAGCGCCGGCCAGCCGGCCTCGACGTATTGCTGGTAGGCCTCCTTGAAGCCGGTCGGGGTCTTCACGACGCCGTCGCCTTCATACGTGCAGCCTTCGCGGTCGCCGACCTGGTTCAGCGGGAACAGTACCTCGGAGCAGAACTTGCCCGCTTCCTCGAGGACCTGGTTGATCGTGTCGGCGTCGAGGTCCGCATGCTTGGGCATTTGCTTGACTTCGGCTTCGACGTTCAGAAGCTCGTGCAACACGAATTGCATGTCGCGCAGCGGCGCGGCGTACTGTCCCATGACTCTCTCCAAAGGTGGGCAAAACGGCTCGAGCTCCTGGCGGGCGGATCACGCGCCGCTAACGGCTCTCGCTCTGATACGAAACAATCGTCTTTTCCAGCGCGGCCCACGTGAGGCGCACGGCATCCGGCGAATGCAGGAAACGTGCGTCGTGATGCAGGCCGAGCGTGAAGCTGTACAACTCGAAGAGCATCAGGTCCGGATCGGTATCCGCACGCAGATGGCCTTCTTCCTTCGCCTGCGAAATGGCCCGCAGCATCGCGGCACGCCAGGCCGTCACGCTCGCGATCAACTGCTCGCGCACGGGGCTGTCAGGCCGGTCGTCGTACTCGACGGCCCCGCTGATGTAGATGCATCCGGTCGTCACCTCCTGGATGCGCTTCTCCGTCCAGCGGGCCAGCATCGCCCGAAGGCGCGGCAAGCCTCGCGGCTCGCGCAGGCTCGGAAAGAACACCTCGTTTTCGAAACGATGGTGATACTCGCGGACGACCTCGACCTGCAGGTCCTCGCGCGATCCGAAGTGCGCGAACACGCCGCTCTTGCTCATCTGCATGCGCTCGGCCAGCAGGCCGATCGTCAGCCCCTCCAGCCCGTCACGGCTGGCGAGGTCCAAAGCAGCTTCAAGTATCGCGGCACGCGTCTGTTCGCCTTTTCGCATAGCTATTTCTGTAACCGTTCGGGGGTTCGAATAAAATCGAACGGCCGTACTATTATTGAGTGCGACCGCTCGCGAAACAAGGAAATTATTAGAAACCGGTGTCTAACCGAGCCGCTATTTTGCGCGATTCCGGCGGGACCGGAGCGGCTTTTCCGCACGAACGTGCGGACAGATTTTTGAAGCGAACGCTTAGTCTGCGTCAGTCGTAACCACCGACCGTCAGCGCCTTCATCACGAGACGATACGTGGTGTACGCAAGCCAGTTCAGCAGCCGCTCGAGGCGCGGACGCGCGGCGAAGCGCGCGGGGTCGATCTCCCGGCCGTCGGCGAACGCGGCCGCGATCGCGTCGCGCAGTTCGTTCGTGACCGCATCGTAACGCACCAGCACGACGTTCGCTTCATTGTTCAGCATCAGGCTCAGCGCGTCCAGATTCGACGAGCCGACCGTCGCCCAGTTGTCGTCGATCACCGCGACCTTGCCGTGCAGCATCGTCTTGTCGTATTCGGCGACGCGCACGCCCGCGCGCAGCAGCGCGTGATACAGGAACGGCACGGCCGTATCGAGTGCCGCGAATTCCTTGCGGCCGATCAGGATCCGCACATCGACGCCGCGCCGCGCGGCGCCCGTCAGCGCTCGGCGCAGCTTGCGCCCCGGCATGAAATACGGATTGGCCAGCAGGATCCGCTGGCGCGCCTGGCCGATCGCCGCGAGATACGCCTTCTCGATCGCGCGACGGTTCACGACGTTGTCGCGCGCGACGAACGCGACGCTCGGCTCCGTCACGACCCGCAGCGCGCCGGCCTTGATCCAGCGATGGCTGCGCATCCAGCGCCGGAACATGTCGGGGAACGCTTCCCCGCCATGCAGCCCGGCCGCGTATTGCGCATAGGGCTTGTGGCCGAACATGATCCGGTGCCACTGCAATTCGAATGCGGCGCGCACGTCGGACACCGCGGGGCCCGCCATCTCGACCGCGAAATCCCAGCGCGGAAACGGCAGCGTCGTGCCGCCCTGCGCGTAGTCGTCGACGATATTGATGCCGCCGCAGAATGCAACCGCGTGATCGATCACCGCGAGCTTGCGATGCGTGCGCGAGAAACCGAAGCGGCCGAACAGGAAACGGTTGTAGATGCAGTGCTCGACGCCGGCCGCCACCCACGTGTCGAACAGCGGCAGGCGCGCGGTGCCGATGCCGTCGGTGATCACGCGCACGCGCACGCCGCGCTGCGCCGCGCGGATCAGCGCGTCCGACACCGGCCGGCCGGCCGCGTCGTCGCAGAAGATGTAGGTTTCGAGCATCACCTGCTCGCGGGCGGCATCGATCCGCTCGATCAGTGCCCGGAAGAACGCGCCGCCGCCCTCGCACAGCCGCACGGTGTTGCCCGACGTAAAGGCGAGCCGCGACGCGGAACCTCGTTCCTGCAGGAACATCTGCCGCAATTGCGCGAAGCGCTTGCGGGCTTCCGCCGTCATGCGGACGAGCCGTGCGGCGCGCGCGACAGTGCCACGCGCGCGGGCAATTGCAGGATCGCCTCGGCATTCGACGGCGAGAAGCAGCGTGCGGCCGCCTCGCGGAACGGCAGCCACGCGTGGTCGACGTGCTCGCGCGGCGACAGCGTCACGTCGACGCGATGCGGCACGCACAGGCCGAACCAGTGCTCGGTGTTGCGCGTGACGCCCGGTGCATAGCGGTGCAGGTATTGCGGATAGATCGTGTACTCGATCCGGTGGCGCCAGTCGACGAGCGCGCTGGCCGGCACATCCGCGGTGCCGATCGTGATGCCGGTTTCCTCGGCCACTTCGCGCGCGGCGGTGACCGCGAGCGGCTCGTTGAGCTCGTCCTTCGAGCCGGTCACCGATTGCCAGAAATCGGGCTGGTCGGCACGCTTGATCACGAGCACATCGAGGTCGGGCGTGTAGATCACGACAAGAACGGATTCGGGGATTTTCGGCGGCTTCGTCATCTTTGTTTCATGCAGCACGGGGCCGCGCGACGGGCACAGGCTCCGAACGGACGGCAAGTGCTGCGACTGTACCGCAAAAAACGAAAAAGGCGCATCGCTGCGCCTTTTTCATGAGCGTCGTGTGCGCGCGAACGCACACACGACCGGATGCGAAGCGCGTTACGCCTTCGGCTGTTCCGGCTGACGCAGGCGGATGTGCAGTTCGCGCAGCTGACGCTCGTCGACCGGGCTCGGTGCCTGCGTGAGCAGATCCTGCGCACGCTGCGTCTTCGGAAACGCGATCACGTCGCGGATCGAATCGGCGCCGGCCATCATCGTGACGATGCGGTCGAGACCGAACGCGATACCGCCGTGCGGCGGCGCGCCGTACTGCAGTGCATCCAGCAG
This sequence comes from Burkholderia sp. COPS, assembly GCF_019425585.1. Classification (NCBI taxonomy): domain Bacteria; kingdom Pseudomonadati; phylum Pseudomonadota; class Betaproteobacteria; order Burkholderiales; family Burkholderiaceae; genus Burkholderia; species Burkholderia sp. COPS. Next base: position 24,103 of record NZ_WIXR01000051.1, read on the forward strand.
GAAGCCGAACTTGAGCTGAGCCTCTTCCGCACCGATCTTCAGCGCACGGAACACCTTGCTCTGCACTTCCTCCTGATAGATACGCACCGAGCCGCCGCCGATTTCCCAGCCGTTCAGCACCATGTCGTACGCCTTCGCGAGGCAGCGGCCCGGGTCGGTCTCGAGGTACTCGAGGTGCTCGTCCTTCGGGCTCGTGAACGGGTGGTGCGCAGCGACGTAGCGCGCATCTTCGTCGTCGTATTCGAACATCGGGAAGTCGACGACCCACAGCGGCTTCCAGCCGGCCTGGACCAGACCGTTCGCCTTGCCGAATTCCGAATGGCCGATCTTCAGGCGCAGCGCGCCGAGGCTGTCGTTGACGACCTTCGCGCGGTCGGCCGCGAAGAAGATGATGTCGCCGTCTTCGGCGCCGGTGCGCTCGAGGATCGCCGCGATCGACGCGTCGTGCAGGTTCTTGACGATCGGGCTCTGCAGGCCGTCACGGCCCTTCGCCTTCTCGTTGACCTTGATCCATGCGAGGCCCTTCGCGCCGTAGATGCGCACGAATTCGGTGTAGCCGTCGATGTCGCCGCGCGACAACTCGCCACCCTTCGGCACGCGCAGCGCCGCGACTCGACCGTCCTTCGCGTTGGCCGGCGTGCTGAACACCTTGAAGTCGACGTCCTTCATCGCGTCGGTCAGCTCGGTGAATTCGAGCTGCACGCGCAGGTCCGGCTTGTCCGAACCGAAACGCGCCATCGCTTCCGAGTACGGCATCACCGGGAATTTCGCGTCGAGCTCGACGTCGATCGTCGTCTTGAAGATGTGACGGATCATGTCTTCGAACAGGTCACGGATTTCCTGCTCGCCGAGGAACGACGTTTCGCAGTCGATCTGCGTGAATTCCGGCTGACGGTCGGCACGGAGGTCTTCGTCGCGGAAGCACTTGGTGATCTGGTAGTAACGGTCGAAGTTCGCGACCATCAGCAGCTGCTTGAACAGCTGCGGCGACTGCGGCAGCGCAAAGAACTGGCCCGCGTTCACGCGCGACGGCACGAGGTAGTCGCGCGCGCCTTCCGGCGTGCTCTTCGTCAGCATCGGCGTTTCGATGTCGATGAAGCCCTGCTCGTCGAGGTACTTGCGCGCCTCGATCGCGACGCGGTAGCGCAGGCGCAGGTTGTGCTGCATCTGCGGGCGGCGCAGGTCGAGCACGCGGTGCGTGAGGCGCGTCGTTTCCGACAGGTTGTCGTCGTCGAGCTGGAACGGCGGCGTGACCGACGCGTTCAGCACGTTCAGTTCGTGGCACAGCACTTCGATCTTGCCGCTCTTCAGGCCGGCGTTGACCGTGCCGTCCGGACGGTTGCGCACGAGGCCCTTGATCTGCACGCAGAACTCGTTGCGCACGCCTTCGGCGGTCGCGAACATTTCCGCGCGATCCGGGTCGCACACCACCTGCACGAGGCCTTCACGATCGCGCAGGTCGATGAAGATCACACCGCCGTGATCGCGGCGGCGCTGCACCCAGCCGCACAGCGACACGGTTTGGCCCAGCAGGTGTTCGGTCACGAGACCGCAGTATTCAGTACGCATCGACATGATGTTTGCTTTCGTTCGGTTTGATCAACGGGCGCCGCAACGCGCGGCCCGGGCGATGATTCTTTACTTACAGCGGCGGCTCGACGGGGCGGCGCGCAGGCGCCGGAACCGGCGCCGGGGGCGCCACCACGCCCATCGAGACGATGTACTTGAGCGCGGCATCGACCGACATGTCGAGTTCGATGACTTCGCTCTTCGGCAGCATCAGGAAGAAGCCCGACGTAGGGTTCGGCGTCGTCGGAATATAGACGCTCACGTATTCTTCCGTCAGATGATTGAGCACGTCGCCGCCCGGCGTGCCGGTCAGAAACGCGATCGTATACGAGCCGCGACGCGGGTATTCGATCAGCAGCGCCTTGCGGAACGCATTGCCGCTGCTCGACAGCAGCGTGTCCGACACCTGCTTGACGCTCGTGTAGATCGGCCCGACGACCGGGATGTGACGCACCACGGCGTTCCACCACGTGACGAGCTTCTGGCCGATGAAGTTCTGCGTGGCCAGCCCGACGACGAAGATGAACGCGAGCGTCAGCACCGCGCCGATCCCCGGCAAGTGGAAGCCGAGCATCCGCTCGGGTTGCCACGATTCGGGCAGCAGCAGCAGTGTCTGGTCCATCGTGCCGATGATGAGGCCGAGCACCCACAGCGTGATCGCGAGCGGGACGAGAACCAGCAGGCCGGTCAGAAACACCGATTTCAGGGTCGTCTTTTTCATCATCTGCCGTCAATGAACCGCGCCGGCGGCGCGGGTTGGTCGCAGCCCGGCCGGGCCGCGACGGTCAACTGCTGGCGGCGGGCGCGGCTGCCGGGGCAGGCGCAGCGCTCGTCGTCGTGCTTTCGGAACTGCTCGATGCAGCCGGCGCGGCCGCGGCGGGCGCGGCTTCCGCCGGTGCGGCCGGCGCTGCGTCGCCCGACGCCGTCGCCGGCGCGCTGGTGCCGCCCGAACCGCCGCGGAAATCGGTGACATACCAACCCGAACCCTTCAGCTGGAAGCCCGCCGCAGTGACCTGCTTGCGGAATGCATCCTTCCCGCATTCAGGGCACTGCGACAGCGGCGCATCGCTCATCTTCTGGAGCACGTCCTTCGCGAAACCACACGCTTCGCATCGATAGGCGTAGATCGGCATGATATTTTTCCCGCGGAAACTGGAAACAGCTTGCAAAACCTTGAATTATAGCCGAAACCCTGCCGCGCTCCGGCAATGGCCGCGACACCTGCGCATCAGCGACGGCGCCACGTGAGCCAGCGCTCGTGACCTTCGAACACGGGCAGCGAATCGGTCACCGGCAAATCCTCGATCAGTTCGAAGTGCGGCGTGAGCAGCGCATCGAGTTCGGCACGCTCGATCCCGAACGGCGGCCCCTTCGGTTTCGCCATCAGGAAAAAATAGCCGGCCAGCAATCCGTCCACGGGCAGCAGCTCGGCCATGCGTGCCGCGTAGCCGGCGCGCATGGCCGGCGGCAGCGCGCACAGGAACGCGCGCTCGTACACCCACTGCACGTCGAACGGCGGCCGGTACGAAAAGAAATCGGCCTGCTCGACGACTTCCGCGTGCACGCCGAGCTGCGCTTTCGCAACGGCCACTGCCTGCGCGGAGAAATCGATCGCACGCACGGGCCAGCCGGCCTGTGCGAGCCACCCGGCCTCCTGCGCACTGCCACAGCCGGGAATCAGCACCGCGCACGGCTCGAGCCGATGCGCGAACACGCGAAACCCGTCGGGCACGCCACCAAATTCCCACGGCGTCACGCCACGCGCGAAACGTTCGTCCCAGAACGATGCGTTGCCGGGATCGCGCGTCGCGAAATCGGCGGCTGCCGGTGTGGACGGTTGCTTCGGATCGGACATCGCCCTGCTCCTTTCGGTCATGTGCCGTACGCGAGCGCGAGCAGCACGCGCGCAACGAGCGCCCCGACGCCGACGGCGAGACCGAAGATCAGCAGCGCCTGCAGCAGCCGGTTCGTCCGCTTCTGCTCGACGAGAATCTGGCGCATCAGGTCCTCGCTCGCCGCGCGCGGCGCGTCGTGGCGCGCCGCCATCGCGTGGTGGATCAGGCGCGGCAGTTGCGGCAGCGTCTTGCTCCACTGCGGCGCCTCGACCTTGAAGCGCTCGTACCAGCCGCGCAGGCCGATCTGCTCGGTCATCCAGCGCTCGAGGTACGGCTTCGCGGTCTTCCACAGGTCGAGCTCGGGGTCGAGCGATCGGCCGAGCCCCTCGACGTTCAGCATCGTCTTCTGCAGCAGCACGAGCTGCGGCTGGATCTCGACGTTGAAGCGGCGCGACGTCGAGAACAGGCGCATCAGCACCTGGCCGAGCGAGATGTCCTTCAGCGCACGATCGAAATACGGCTCGCACACCGCTCGGATCGCGCTTTCGAGCTCCTCGACACGCGTCTCGGGCGGCACCCAGCCCGATTCGAGGTGGAGCGTCGCGACGCGGTGGTAGTCGCGCTTGAAGAACGCCAGGAAGTTCTGCGCGAGGTAGTTCTTGTCGAAATCGGACAGCGCGCCGACGATCCCGAAATCGAGCGCGATATAGCGTCCGAACGTGCTCGGATCGAGGCTCACCTGGATGTTGCCCGGGTGCATGTCCGCGTGGAAGAAACCGTCGCGGAACACCTGCGTGAAGAAGATCTCGACGCCTTCGCGCGCGAGCTTCTTGATGTCGACACCGGCCGAGCGCAGCGTCTCGACCTGGCTGATCGGCACGCCGGTCATGCGCTCCATCACGAGCACCTGCGACGTCGAGAAATCCCAGAACATCTCGGGCACGAGCAGCAGGTCGAGGCCCGCGAAGTTGCGGCGCAGCTGGCTGCCGTTGGCGGCCTCGCGCATCAGGTCGAGCTCGTCGTGCAGGTACTTGTCGAACTCGGCGACGACTTCGCGCGGCTTCAGGCGCCGGCCGTCGGCCCACATGCGCTCGGTCCAGATCGCGATGTCGCGCATCAGCGCGAGGTCGGAATCGATCACGGACAGCATGTTCGGGCGCAGCACCTTGACGGCGACGGCCTTGCCCGCGTGTTGGCCCTGCTTGAGCTTCGCGAAATGCACCTGTGCGATCGACGCGCTCGCGACCGGCTCGCGCTCGAATTCGTCGAACAGCTCGTCGACCGGCGCACCGAGCGACTTCTCGATGATCCCGATCGCGACCGCCGAATCGAACGGCGGCACCTGGTCCTGCAGCTTCGCGAGTTCGTTCGCGAAATCGACCGACAGCAGGTCGCGGCGCGTCGACAGCACCTGGCCGAACTTGACGAAGATCGGGCCGAGGCTTTCGAGCGCATGGCGCAGCCGCACCGCAGGCGGATCGGAATAACGGCGGCCGATCGTCGTGATCCGCAGCAGCAGCTTCACGCGCCGGTCGTCGATCCGGGACAGCATCACTTCGTCGAGACCAAAGCGGATGACGGTGTAGACAATCTTGATGAAACGGAAAATGCGCATGCCCTGCGGCCCTCAGTGCGCGCCGCGCGGGCCGGAACCCGTGCGCGCGCCGATTTTATGTTCGAGTCGCTCGACCCGCTTTTCGACCCGCGCGAGCGCATCGCGTGCGCGCGCCAGTTCGGCGTCGAAGCCGCCGAGCGACGCGCGGCGGACGACTTGCGGGTTCTCGTCGAGCCAGTATTCGGCGACGGAATCGAGCACGTTGCGGCCGGTACGTCGCGCGCGCGCGCCGGCGTCGCGCACGACCGTCGCGATCCGGTAGGCCGCCGCGTCGCCGACCAGCTTCGCGAGATCTTCTTCAGGTTCCCAGCGCAGGTGCTCGGCCAGCTTCGCGATCTGCGTCGCGAACTCCGCATCGCCCTCGATCTTCACGTGCTTCATCACGGCCGCCTGGCCGCCCTGCAGGAACGCGGCGACCGTGTCGCCCGCGAGCGCGATCGACACGTCGACCTGTTGCGCATCGTGCGCGTCGACGGCCGACAGATAGCCGTCGGGCTGCACCAGCAGCGTGAGCGTAACGGGAGGCACGTCGATCCGGGCAGTCTTGCCCGCATACGGAATCAGGCGGTCGCGCGCCCACGATTCGCGGGCGAGCAGGTGATTGACGGCAGCAGCAAAAGGCTTGGCGGCAAAGGTCATCGGGCTGGGAAAGAAAAAACCCGCGCAGGCCGGGCGCCCACGCGGGTTTCTATTGTAACGTCGGATCGTCGGCAGGCCGTGCCTGACCGCACACCCGGGTGGCAAGCGGTCGCAGTGCGACGGCCGTTGCCCGGATGTCCGGCGGCGTGGCCGCCGGACACGCTCAGTGCGTGTTGATCTGCTGGATGCCCGCGAGCAGCCAGCCCTGACTGCCCGACTTCGACAGGTTCCACACCTCGTCGAACGGCGCGGCCGACGCATTCGCCGATTCGCGGATCAGGCCGTGGAAACGCACGCTCGCCGACTGCTCGATGCCGCGATCCTCGATCGCGACCAGTTCCGCGTCGAGCTGCACGACGTCGGTCTGGTTCGACTCGTTGCCGCGCGAATCGAGGTCGATCTTGATCTCGGCGAACATTTCGGGCGTCGTGAACTCGCGGATGTCGGCCAGGTTGCCCTGGTCCCACGCGGCCTGCAGGCGCACGAAATAAACCTTCGAGCTGCGCAGGAACGCTTCGGTGTCGAAGCCGGCCGGCACCTGGAGCGGTGCTGCCGCCGCCGCTGCCGCGCCTGTGGCCGCGGCACCGCTGCCGAACACGCCTTGCGCTTCGTTCGCGTAGCTGCTGCCGCTACCTGCATAGTTGCTGCCGGTACCGCCCTGCTGGAACGACGGGCTCTGCGAGTAGCCACCCGACGACGACGCCGAGCCGCCGACCGAGTATGCCGGCTCCTGCGGACGACGGCGGTTCATGAACTTGCGGATCAGCCAGATGCCGACCATCGCGAGCAGCGCGATCACGATGACGTTCGCCATCATGCTCGCGAATGCGCCGCCCAGGCCGAAGTGCGACAACAGCGCCGCGATGCCGAGACCGGCCGCGAGGCCGGCGATCGGCCCGAGCCAGCGCGAGCGGTTGGGCTGCGCGGCCGGCGCGGGCGCGGCCGGGTTCGCACGCTGCGCCTGCGACGGCGCGGCCTGCTGCATCGGCTGCTGCGCAGGCGGCGTGGCCTGGCGCTGCGTGACGGTGGAATTCTGGCGGCCGATGCTGCGCCCGCCGCCCATGCGCTTGGCTTCAGCGTCGAGCGATGCGAACGTGCCGGCCGTGAGCAGGCCGACCATCAGCAGCGTGCCGACTCGTCGAGCCCACGGCTTCGACGGCTTGCTACGGTTGAACAACGAACGCGTTTCGGACATCAGCTTCTCCAGATGTAAGACAAATGTATGGAAAGAGCCCCTTAGTACTTGGCTCCCATGTGTAAAGCTACCACGCCACCTGACAAATTGTAATATTTGACGGCATCGAGGCCCGCTTGTTCCATCATCGTCTTCAGCGTGTCCTGATCGGGGTGCATCCGGATAGATTCAGCAAGATACCGGTAACTTTCAGCATCTTTCGCGAACTTGTCGCCAAGCCACGGTAATACTTTAAAAGAATACAGATCGTACGCCTTTTTCAGCGGATCCCAGACTTTCGAGAATTCCAGCACCATCACGCGGCCGCCGGGCTTCGTCACGCGGCGCATCTCCGCCAGCGCGGCATCCTTGTGCGTCATGTTGCGCAGCCCGAACGCGACCGTGACCAGATCGAAGTGGTTGTCCGGAAAGGGAATTTTCTCCGCGTCGCACAGCAGCGACGGCGTCACGATGCCCTTGTCGAGCAGCCGGTCGCGACCGACGCGCAGCATCGATTCGTTGATGTCCGTGTGCCAGACCTCGCCCGTCGGCCCGGCTGCCTTCGCGAACGCCTTGGTCAGGTCGCCGGTGCCGGCCGCGATGTCGAGCACCTTGAAGCCGGGACGCACGTTCGCCTGCGCGATCGTGAACGCCTTCCACGCGCGGTGCATGCCCGCCGACATCAGGTCGTTCATCAGATCGTAGTTGCTCGCGACCGAATGGAACACACCCGCCACTTTCTTCGCTTTTTCGTTTTCCTCGACGCTTTCGAAGCCGAAGTGGGTTTTGCTCATCGCGTTGATCCTCAGTAAATGGCAAGACGGCGCCGAGCGGGCGCCGTCGAATTTCAGTGGCAGTGGCCGTGCGACGCGGAGGCCGCCTGCATCGGGGCGTCGCGCTCGACGCCCGCCGCCTTCAGTTTGTCGAAATAGTCGCGCCACAGCGCGTCCTGCTGCGTGGCCAGCTCGTACAGCAGGTCCCACGAGTAGATGCCGGTCGAATGGCCGTCGGAAAACGTCGGCTGCAGCGCATAGTTGCCGACGCCCTCGAGCGCGGTGATCGTCACCTCGCGCTTGCCGGTCTGCAACGTCTCCTGGCCGGGCCCGTGGCCGCGTACCTCGGCGGACGGCGAATACACGCGCATCAGTTCGAACGGAATCCGGTAGCTTTCACCGTTCGGGTACTGCAATTCGAGCACGCGAGATACCGCGTGCACGACGACGCCGGAAGGAATCGGCGTCGTGGAAGTCAAACCGCTCATGGCTGCCTCGAATCGGTCATGCGTTGAATTTCCTCGCGCACCGCATTGTGCAGCAGCGAGGCCTGCGCCGCGCGCGTGCGCAGCAGCGCCTCGGACACGCTGCGCTGGCGCGGCGCCCAGACGGGCTGCGGGAAGTGGGCATCGTTGGAAAAGCGCGGGATCACGTGCCAGTGCACGTGCGGCACCATGTTGCCGAGGCTCGCGAGATTCACCTTGTTCGGCTGCATCACGCGGCGCACGGCCCGCTCGACCGCGTAGACCACGCGCATCAGGTGGGCCCGCTCGGGCTCGCCGAGATCGGAGAACTCGGCCACGTGCGTGCCCCAGATCACCCGGCAGAAGCCCGGATACTCGTGCTCGCCCGTCGCGAGGACGACGCGCAGCGCATCGTCCTGCCAGAGCACCTCGCCGCCGTCTTCACGGCAAAACACGCATTCCATCGTCGCTCCCATGTGGACGGGCGCCGGCATTGCCGCGCCGGCGCCCGCTCATCCCCAGCCCGGTCGGGCGGTCGTCATGCCCGCATTAGACCAGCACGCGCTCGATCCCGCCATTGTTCGCACGTGCGACATAATCGGCCATCCAGTTCTCGCCGAGCACCTGGCGCGCGATTTCGACCACGATGTAGTCGGCTTCGAGGTTCGCGTCCTCGCTGTAGCGCGACAGGCCCTGCAGGCACGACGGGCAGCTCGTCAGGATCTTCACGTCCGGGCCGTTCGCGGCCGCAGCGGTCGGCGCCGGCGCGTTGCCGGCCACGACCGGGATGCTGCGCAGCTTCGCGGCGCCCTTGCGGATCTCCTCTTCCTTGCGGAAGCGGACCTGCGTGGACACGTCCGGGCGCGTGACCGCGAGCGTGCCCGATTCGCCGCAGCAACGATCGTTCTTCTCGATCTTGTAGCCGTCCTTCTCCGCGCCCATCAGCTCGTTGACGAGCTTTACCGGATCGATCGTCTTGATCGGCGTGTGGCACGGGTCGTGATACATGTAGCGCGTGCCCGTCACGCCGTCGAGCTTCATCCCCTTCTCGAGCAGGAACTCGTGGATGTCGATGATCCGGCAGCCCGGGAAGATCTTGTCGAATTCGTAACCGGCGAGCTGGTCGTAGCAGGTGCCGCACGACACGACCACCGTCTTGATATCGAGGTAGTTCAGCGTGTTCGCGACCCGGTGGAACAGCACGCGGTTGTCGGTGACGATCTTCTCGGCCTTGTCGTACTGGCCCGAGCCGCGCTGCGGATAACCGCAGCACAGGTAGCCCGGCGGCAGCACGGTCTGCACGCCCGCCTCCCACAGCATCGCCTGCGTCGCGAGGCCGACCTGCGAGAACAAACGCTCGGAGCCGCAGCCCGGGAAGTAGAACACCGCTTCCGAATCGACGGTCGTCGACTTCGGGTTGCGGATGATCGGCACGATCTTGTTGTCCTCGATGTCGAGCAGCGCGCGTGCCGTCTTCTTCGGCAGGTTGCCCGGCATCTTCTTGTTGACGAAGTGGATCACCTGCTCGACGACGGGCGGCTTGCCGACCGTCGCCGGCGGGTGCTGCGTCTGCTTCTTCACGACGTTCTTCAGCATGTCGTTCGCGAAGCGCTGCACCTTGTAGCCGACGCCCATCATCACGCTGCGCGCGGCGTTGATCGTCTGCGGGTTGGTCGCGTTCAGGAAGAACATGCCCGCCGCGTTGCCGGCGTTGAATTTCTTCTTGCCCATCTTGCGCAACAGGTTGCGCATGTTCATCGTGACGTCGCCGAAATCGATCTTCACCGGGCACGGGGTCGCGCACTTGTGGCACACCGTGCAGTGGTCGGCCACGTCGTTGAACTCGTCCCAGTGCTTGATCGACACGCCGCGGCGCGTCTGTTCCTCATACAGGAACGCCTCGACCAGCAGCGACGTCGCGAGGATCTTGTTGCGCGGGCTGTACAGCAGGTTCGCGCGCGGCACGTGCGTCGCGCACACCGGCTTGCACTTGCCGCAGCGCAGGCAGTCCTTCACCGAATCGGCGATCGCGCCGATGTCGGACTGCTTCATGATCAGCGACTCGTATCCCATCAGCCCGAAGCTCGGCGTATAGGCGTTGCGCAGATCGGCGCCTTCGAGCAGCTTGCCCTTGTTGAAGCGGCCGTTCGGGTCGACACGCTGCTTGTACGCGCGGAATTCGGCGATCTCGTCGTCGGTCAGGAACTCGAGCTTCGTGATGCCGATGCCGTGCTCGCCGGAAATCACGCCGTCGAGCGAACGCGCGAGCGTCATGATGCGCGCGACCGCCGCGTGGGCGTCCTGCAGCATCTCGTAGTTGTCGGAGTTGACCGGCAGGTTGGTGTGGACGTTGCCGTCGCCCGCGTGCATGTGCAGCGCGACGAACACGCGGCCGCGCAGCACCTGCTTGTGGATCGCCTGCGCTTCGTCGAGGATCTGCTTGAACGCGCCGCCGTTGAAGATCGCGCGCAGCTCCGCGCGGATCTCCTGCTTCCACGAGATGCGCACCGTGCGGTCCTGCGTGACGTGGAACACGGTCGCGCCCGGCTGCTCGTCCGCGCGATCGGCGAACTTCTCGGCGAGCGCCTCGTAACCGAGCTGCACGAGGTAGTGCTGCGCCTCGCGCAGCGGCTGGTCGAGCCGGTCGCGCACGAATTCCCAGCGCGCGCGCACGCGCTTGAGCAGCTCCAGTGCCTGCTGGACGCGATCCTCGAGCAGTTCGGCGCTCGGGATCTCGTTCGCGTCGTCGGTCTTGCCGAGCGGCAGGTTGCCGGCGCGGAAAAACGCTTCCAGCGCGTCGACCAGCTGCAGCTTGTTCTTCAGCGACAGCTCGATGTTGATCCGCTCGATGCCGTCGGTGTACTCGCCCATCCGGTTCAGCGGGATCACGACGTCTTCGTTGATCTTGAACGCGTTCGTGTGCTTCGCGATCGCGGCCGTGCGGCTGCGGTCGAGCCAGAAGCGCTTGCGCGCCTCCGCGCTGATCGCGACGAAGCCTTCGCCGCTCTTGCCGTTCGCCATCCGGATCACTTCGGACGTCGCGTGCGCGACCGCGTCTGCGTCATCGCCGACGATGTCGCCGATCAGGACCATCTTGGGGAATGCGTTGCGCTTGCTCTTGGTCGCGTAGCCGACCGCGCGCAGGTAGCGCTCGTCGAGGTGCTCGAGGCCCGCGAGGATCGCGCCGCCCTGCTTCGACGTCTCGAACAGGTAGTCCTTGATCTCGACGATGCTCGGGATCGCCTCGCGCGCCTGGCCGAAGAATTCGAGGCAGACGGTGCGCGTGTGCGCGGGCATCTTGTGCAGCACCCAGCGCGCGGACGTGATGAGCCCGTCGCAACCTTCCTTCTGCACGCCCGGCAGGCCGGCGAGGAACTTGTCGGTCACGTCCTTGCCGAGACCTTCCTTGCGGAACCGGCGGCCCTCGATCTCGAGCATCTCGCTCTTCAGCAGCTTCTCGCCCGGCGCATATGCGCCGTCGAACCACTTCAGCTCGAAACGCGCGACCGCGATGTCGTGGATCTTGCCCTGGTTGTGCTCGTGGCGCGTGACTTCGAGCCAGTTGCCGTCCGGGTCGACCATCCGCCACCAGGCCAGGTTGTCGAGCGCGGTGCCCCACAGCACGGCCTTCTTGCCGCCCGCGTTCATCGCGACGTTGCCGCCGATGCACGATGCGTCGAGCGAGGTCGGATCGACCGCGAACACGTAGCCGGCCGCTTCCGCGGCTTCCGTCACGCGGCGCGTGACGACGCCCGCGCCGGAGAAGATCGTCGGCACCTTGTGCGCGACGCCCGGCAGCTCGGTCAGCTCGACCGCGCCGAGCTGTTCGAGCTTCTCGGTGTTGATCACCGCGGAGAACGGCGTGAGCGGCACCGCGCCGCCCGTGTAGCCGGTGCCGCCGCCGCGCGGGATCACGGTCAGGCCGAGCTCGAAGCAGGCCTTGATGAGGCCGGCGATCTCGGCTTCGGTATCGGGGGTGAGCACGACGAACGGGTATTCGACCCGCCAGTCGGTCGCGTCGGTCACGTGCGACACGCGCGACAGCCCGTCGAAACGAATGTTGTCCTTCTGCGTGCAGCGGCCGAGCGCCTTGGTCGCGCGGCGGCGCAGGTCGGCCATCTTCTCGAATTCGTCGGCGAACTCGTCGACCGCGCGCTGCGCGGCGGTTTCGAGCATCTCGACGCGCGATGCGCGTTCGCGGCCCGCGTCGTCGCGGTGCTCGGTGAGATCCGCGCTGCGGCGCTTGCCGATTTCGGTCAGCCGGTGGTTCAGCGCCTCGATCAGCAGCGCGCGGCGCTTCGGGTTGTCGAGCAGGTCGTCCTGCAGGTACGGGTTGCGGCGCACGACCCAGATGTCGCCGAGCACCTCATACAGCATCCGTGCCGAGCGGCCCGTACGGCGCTCGGCGCGCAGCTCGTCGAGCACCGACCACGCCTCTTCGCCGAGCAGGCGGATCACGATCTCGCGATCCGAGAAGGACGTGTAGTTGTAGGGAATCTCGCGCAACCGGGGCGCGGGGTCGGCGGCGACGGCGGCGGCCGCGCCATGCGGATCGAAAACTTGTGGTGCGTTCATGTTCGGACGACTCGGAGGGCCGATACACCGTGCACGGGCGTCGGCAAGCGCGTGGGCGCAATCTTGGGGAAATCTGTTCTGTTACCAGGCGCGCGGCTGTCCTTCATGGGGCCGGAGCGGGCGGCGATTCACCCCTCCTGGCCGGCGACAGGGCCTGGCGGCACTCGATCATCGGCACGATCGCGCGCGGCGCGCATGCCGTTCCGCCGCGGGGCTGGCTGCGCGCGGCGTCGGCTTCAACGGTGCGATCCGAGGGTGCCTCTGCATCTTCCGAATCCTTGATTCAAAACGGAATTCTAACCCATGATCGGGCCACGCGTGACACGTCGGACAGGTCGTGGGGCTATCGCCGCGAGCCGCGCCAGGCCTGGCTCGGCGCGATTTCACGCGGCCATTCGCCGTCCGTCCGGTCGGTAACCACGCGGTTAAGCCGGCAAAAGAGGCCGCGCAACGTCGCCGATGCACCGCCTGCACGGCCCCGCGAGCGTGCACCCGGCATGCCGCTTGCATACGGGCGGACCCTTGGCGCTATCATTGACCTTTTACCGTCTGCTACCGCACTGCACGCGAGCGCCCATGGCATCCCACGATTACCTGAAGAAAATCCTCACCGCGCGCGTCTACGACGTCGCGATCGAGACGGAACTCGAATCCGCCCGCAACCTGTCCGCCCGGCTGCGCAACGCCGTCTACCTCAAGCGCGAGGACAACCAGCCGGTGTTCTCGTTCAAGCTGCGCGGCGCGTACAACAAGATGGCGCACATTCCGGCGGACGCGCTCGCACGCGGCGTGATTACGGCATCGGCCGGGAACCATGCGCAGGGTGTCGCGTTCTCGGCGGCCCGGATGGGCGTCAAGGCGGTGATCGTCGTGCCCGTCACGACGCCGCAGGTGAAGGTCGATGCGGTGCGCGCGCACGGCGGCCCGAGCGTCGAGGTGATCCAGGCCGGGGAGTCGTACAGCGACGCGTATGCACACGCGGTCAAGGTGCAGGAGGAGCGCGGCCTCACGTTCGTCCATCCGTTCGACGATCCGTACGTGATCGCCGGCCAGGGCACGATCGCGATGGAGATCCTGCGCCAGCACCAGGGCCCGATCCACGCGATCTTCGTGCCGATCGGCGGCGGCGGGCTCGCGTCCGGCGTCGCGGCCTACGTGAAGGCGGTGCGACCGGAGATCAAGGTGATCGGCGTGCAGGCCGAGGATTCGTGCGCGATGGCGCAGTCGCTCGACGCAGGCAAGCGCGTCGAGCTGAGCGAGGTCGGCCTGTTCGCGGACGGTACCGCCGTGAAGCTGGTCGGCGAGGAAACCTTCCGGCTCTGCAGCGAATACCTCGACGGCGTCCTGACGGTGAACACCGACGCGCTGTGCGCGGCGATCAAGGACGTCTTCCAGGACACGCGCAGCGTGCTCGAGCCGTCCGGCGCGCTCGCGGTCGCGGGCGCGAAGCTCTACGCGGAACGCGAAGGCATCGAGAACCAGACGCTCGTCGCGGTCACGTCCGGCGCGAACATGAACTTCGACCGGATGCGCTTCGTCGCCGAGCGCGCGGAAGTGGGTGAAGCGCGCGAAGCCGTGTTCGCGGTCACGATCCCCGAGGAACGCGGCAGCTTCAAGCGGTTCTGCTCGCTCGTCGGCGACCGCAACGTCACCGAGTTCAACTACCGGATCGCCGATGCGCAGGCCGCGCACATCTTCGTCGGCGTGCAGATCAAGCGCCGCGGCGAATCGGCCGAGATCGCCGCGAACTTCGAATCGCACGGCTTCAAGTCCGTCGACCTGACGCACGACGAGCTGTCGAAGGAACACATCCGCTACATGGTGGGCGGCCGTTCGCCGCTCGCGCTCGACGAGCGCCTGTTCCGCTTCGAATTCCCGGAACGGCCGGGCGCGCTGATGAAGTTCCTGTCGTCGATGGCGCCGGACTGGAACATCAGCCTGTTCCATTACCGCAACCAGGGCGCGGACTACAGCTCGATCCTCGTCGGGCTGCAGGTGCCGCAGGCCGATCGCGCCGAATTCGAACGCTTCCTCGCGGCACTCGGCTACCCGTATGTCGAGGAGAGCGCCAACCCGGCTTACCGCCTCTTCCTGTCGTAAAGGCGTCACGCATGAATCCCGAACATTCCCCGCTCGGCAAGGCCACCGTCTACGCGGCCCAGTACGACGCGTCGCTGCTGTTCCCGATCCCGCGCGCCGGCGCGCGCGAGCAGCTCGGCATCGCGTCGGCGCTGCCGTTCTTCGGCACCGACATCTGGAACGCCTACGAGCTGTCCTGGCTCAACGCGCGCGGCAAGCCGCAGATCGCGGTTGCGACCTTCTACGTGCCGGCCGAATCGCCGAACATCGTCGAATCGAAGTCGTTCAAGCTGTATCTCGGCTCGTTCGCGCAGACGAAGTTCGACTCGATCGACGCGGTGCGCGACACGCTGAAGCGCGACGTGTCGGCCGCGTGCGGTGCGAGCGTCGCCGTGCAGCTCGTGTCGCCGCACGATTTCGGCAAGCTCGAAATGGACGAACTCGACGGGCTGTCGCTCGACCGGCTCGACCTCGACACCGACGTGTACGAACCCGATCCGTCGCTGCTGTCGGCGGCCGTCGACGAAGCGCCGGTCGAGGAGACGCTCGTGTCCGACCTGCTGCGCTCGAACTGCCCGGTCACCGGCCAGCCCGACTGGGGCAGCGTGCAGATTCACTACGTCGGGCCGCAGATCGACCACGCGGGCCTGCTGCGCTACATCATCTCGTTCCGCAACCACACGGGCTTTCACGAGCAGTGCGTCGAGCGGATCTTCCTCGACATCCTGCATGCGTGCAAACCGGTGAAGCTCGCGGTGTATGCACGCTATACGCGCCGCGGCGGGCTCGACATCAACCCGTTCCGCACGAACTACAACCAGCCGATGCCGGACAACGCGCGCAACGCGCGGCAGTGACGGCGGCGGGTGGCCGCCGCGGTTTGCCTTTTGCCGCCGGCGACGCGCGGCCGCCACCCCAAATACAACAGCCCGACCGGAATCAACCGGCCGGGCTGTTTTTCATTGAACGGGAAACACGTGAATGCGCCGGGCCCGTTCTGGAGCGGCTCGCCGTTGCGGCGTTACTTCGCCGGTGCCTTGTACGCGATGCAGTCGACCTCGACCTTGCAGTCGATGACCATGCTCGACTGCACGCACGCGCGTGCCGGCGGATGCTCGCCGAAGTACGACACGAACACCTTGTTGAACGACGCGAAATCGCGTGCGTCGTCGAGCCACACGCCGCAGCGCACGACGTGCTCGAGGCCGTAGCCGGCTTCCTTCAGGATCGCGATCACGTTCTCGATCGTCTGCTTCGACTGCGTGACGATCCCGCCTTCGACGACCTCGCCGTTCACCATCGGCGTCTGGCCCGACACGTACAGCCAGCCGTCGGCCTCGACCGCGCGTGCGAACGGCATCACCTGGCCGCCCGTCCCCTTCGCTTCGCCTACGCCATATCGCTTCATCGTTTCACTCCTTGTTTGTCGACCGCCTCGACGCTTCAGCGCCGGCGCCGGTCCCATGCAACGCACGGTTGCGGATGCGCGCGCCGACGATGGCGCGCGCGGCAGATCGGAACAACAACCGCGTTCAGAACGCGGTGTCGGCACTCGCCGGCACGCGCTCGCCGCGTGCGACGAAGCCGCCGGCGCGCTCGCCGGTCGGCTGGCCGTTCTCGTAGGTCAGCACGCCGTTCACCCACACGGCGTCGATTCCGTGCGCGGGCTGCTGCGGCTTCTCGAACGTCGCGGCGTCGATCACGCGTGCCGGGTCGAACAGCACGAGGTCGGCGTGGTAGCCCACATGCACCTCGCCGCGCCGCGCGATGCCGTAGCGGCGCGCGGACAGCGACGTCATCTTGCGGATCGCCTCCTCGAGCGGCAGCAGGTTCGTGTCGCGCACGTAATGGCCGAGCACGCGCGGGAACGCGCCCCACAGCCGCGGGTGCGGCAGCGGATCGTTCGGCAGGCCGTCGGAGCCCACCATCGTCGCCGGGTGCGACAGGATCCGGCGCACGTCCTCCTCGGACATGTTGTGGTACACGGCGCCCGCCGGGCGGATGCGCTGCGCGGCTTCCTGCTCGGTCACGCCCCAGTCGGCCGCGATCGTCTTCAGCAGCTTGCCCGCCACTTCCGGGTGCGGCTCCGACCAGGTGATCGTGATGTCGATGTCGCCCGTCACCTGCTTCAGGTCGAGCGTCGACGAGCTGCGGCTGTACGGATAGCAGTCGCAGCCGACCGGCTGGTAGCGGCGCGCGCCTTCGAGCGACGCGAGCACTTCGGTGCTGCGCCCCCAGTTCGACGGGCCCGCGCACTTCAGGTGCGAGATCACGACCGGCACGCGCGCATGACGGCCGACTTGGTACGCCTCTTCCATCGCATCGAGGATCGCGTCGAATTCGGTGCGCATGTGCGTCGTGTACAACGCGCCGGCGTTCGCGAGCGGCTCGGCGAGCGCCATCACCTCTTCGGTCGGCGCCGCGAACGCGGAGCCGTACGCGAGGCCCGACGACAGGCCGAGCGCGCCGTTCGCGAGCGCCTCCTCGAGCTGCGCGCGCATCCCGGCGATCTCGCCGTCGGTCGCCGCGCGGTCGAGGCGGTCCATCTGGTTGTTGCGCAGCGCCGTGTGACCGACGAGCGCCGCGACGTTCACGGCCGGACGCGCATCGTTCACGGCCGCGACGTAGTCGGCGAAGGTCGGGTACTGGAACGCGCCGCGCTCGCCGAGCAGGTTCATCGGATCGGGCGGATCGCCCGCGAGCGTCACCGGCGACGCGCTGATCCCGCAGTTGCCGACGATCACGGTCGTCACGCCCTGCGAGATCTTCGGCACCATCTGCGGCGCGCGGATCACGTGCGTGTCGTCGTGCGTGTGCACGTCGACGAAGCCCGGCGCGAGCGCGCGGCCGTTCGCATCGACGACGGTTTCGGCGAGCCAGTTCGACAGGTTGCCGATCGCCGCGATCACGCCGTTGCGGATCGCGACGTCGCGCGTGACGGGCGGCGCGCCGGTACCGTCGTAAAGCTGCGCGCCGACGATCAGCGTATCGGCGGCTTCGGGATGCGAATGCATGGTCAGTCTCCTACCGGTTGACGGTCTCCGCCGCCGCGGTGCGCATCGAGCGCGTGCTTGATGCGACGCAGCGATTCCCGGCCCGCATCGCCGAGCCGCAACGCGACTCCGGTGACGAGCACGTCGATCGCCATCATCATCGCGTAACGCGATGTCGACGGCTTGTAAATGAAATCGGTTTCGAACGCGACGACCGGGATCAGGTGGTCGGCCAGCTTCGCGAGCGGCGAGGCCGGCGCGGTGATCGCGATCAGCTTCGCGCCGTAGCGCTTCGCGAGCCGGCAGCTCTCGAGCAGCTCGGGCACGCGCCCGCTCACCGACAGCGCGACGACGACGGTGTCGCGCGACAGCGTCGCGGCCACCATCCGCTGCAGCACGCTGTCCTGGTAGCTCGCGACCGGCCGGCCGAAGCGCACGAGCCGGAAACGCAGCTCGTCGGCGAGCGCGGTCGAGCCGCCGCCCTGCCCGTACACATAGGTCATCTTCGCGCCGGCGAGCAGGTCGGCGGCTTCCTCGAACGACGTATTGCGCAGCAACTGGTGGTTGTGCGCGAGCGCCACGCGGATCTCGTCGTAGACCATCGACGCGGGGCTCGTATCGTCGGCCGGCGCGTCGTCGGACGGCACGAGGAAGCGCTGGCCGACAGCCGCCGCCTGCGCGACCAGCACCTTCAGTTCGCGCACGTCGCGGCAGCCGACGGCCTTCGCGAAACGCGTGACCGTCGCGACGCTGACCTCCGCGTCGCGCGCGAGCGCGCCGATGCTCGCATGTGCGGCGCGCGCGAGATCGGCGAGGATGAACGCGGCGACCTTGCGCTCGGCTTCGCGCAGCTCGGGCGCGCATTCGGCGATCCGCGCGACGATGTCGAGGACCGGCGGGGCGGCCGGTGCCGGATAGGGCTCGGCCGCGTGCGAAGCGGACGGGTTGGCGGGCGTATTCATCTGCGGAAAAGGGTGCGAAGCTCGATGTTACTAAATAACATCACCGCGCAGATGCTACTTTCTGTACCATCTGCGTGTCAACTTCAGTGCAATGCATAGTGATGATGGAGCGGGATGACATGAAAGTTACAAACTATCAGGAAGCGACGATCGATCCGTTCGGCAAGGGCCTCGGCAATCTGCCGAGCGCGAGCGTGCCGCTCGGCGACGCGGGCCGCCTCGAGTGGAACCTGCTCGCGGAAGACGTCAGCCTGCCGGCCGCCGTGCTTTACGAGGATCGCATCGAACACAACCTGAACTGGATGCAGGCATTCGTCCAGAAGTACGGCGTCAAGTTTGCGCCGCACGGCAAGACGACGATGGCGCCGCAACTGTTCCGCCGCCAGCTCGACGCCGGCGCGTGGGGCATCACGCTCGCGACCGCGCACCAGACGCAAGCCGCGTATCACGGTGGCGTGCGGCGCGTGCTGCTCGCGAACCAGCTGGTCGGCCGCCAGAACATGACGATCATCGCGGGGCTGCTGTCCGATCCCGATTTCGAATTCTTCTGTCTCGTCGATTCCGCGGAGAGCGTCGACCAGCTCGGCCGCTTCTTCGGCGCACTGAAGAAGCCGCTGAACGTGCTGCTCGAGCTCGGCGTGCCGGGCGGCCGCGCGGGTGTGCGCGATGCCGCGCAGCGCGAGGCCGTGCTCGCCGCGATCGCGCGCTATCCGGACACGCTGAAGCTGGCCGGCATCGAACTCTACGAAGGCGTGCTGAAGGAGGAAGGCGAGATCCGCACGTTCCTGCAGGAAGCGGTCGCGCTCACGCGCGAACTGGCCGAGGCCGGCCGCTTCGCGCGTACGCCGGCGATACTGTCCGGCGCCGGTTCGGCGTGGTACGACGTGGTCGCGGAAGAATTCGCGAAGGCGTCCGACGCGGGCTTCGCGGAAGTCGTGCTGCGTCCGGGCTGCTACCTGACGCATGATGTCGGCATCTACAAGAAGGCGCAGACCGACGTGTTCGCGCGCAACCCGATCGCACGCACGATGGGCGAAGGGCTGCTGCCCGCGCTGCAGTTGTGGGCCTACGTGCAGTCGGTGCCCGAGGCCGACCGGGCGATCGTCGCGCTCGGCAAGCGCGACGCGGCGTTCGACGCGGGGCTGCCGGAGCCGGCGCGCCACTTCCGCCCGGGCCGCGACACCGCCCCGCGCGACGTCGCCGCCGCCGAAGGCTGGGCCGTCACCGGGATGATGGACCAGCACGCGTACCTGCAGATCCCGCCGGGCGCGGACGTGAAGGTCGGCGACATGGTCGCGTTCGACATCTCGCACCCGTGCCTGACGTTCGACAAGTGGCGCCAGGTGCTCGTGCTCGATCCGCAGTTCCGCGTGACGGAAGTCGTCGAAACCTTCTTCTGACGCACGTCGCGCGCACCGCCCCGCCGCGCGCGCGGGGCGGCCGTCACGCGCGCTTCAAGCGGCCGGAGTACACTGCGCTTTCGTCCTCGGGGCCCCGGGCGGGCATGGCATTCGTCTGCCGCGGCGGGCCCTCAACGCAGCTCCACTGGAGAAAGCCATGGCCGCGAAGAAGATCCTGTTCCTGACCGGCGATTTCGCCGAAGACTACGAAACGATGGTGCCGTTCCAGGCGCTGCAGGCGGTCGGCCACCACGTCGATGCAGTCTGCCCGGGCAAACGCGCGGGCGACAAGATCAAGACCGCGATCCACGATTTCGAAGGCGACCAGACCTACACCGAGAAGCCCGGCCACCAGTTCACGCTGAACGCGGCATTCGACGACGTCGACGCCTCGCGCTACGACGCGCTCGCGATCGCGGGCGGCCGCGCCCCCGAATACCTGCGACTCGATCCGAAGGTGATCTCGCTCGTGCGCGAGTTCGCCGAAGCCGGCAAGCCGATCGCCGCGATCTGCCACGCAGCGCAACTGCTCGCGGCCGCCGACGTGATCCGCGGCAAGCGCATCTCGGCCTACCCGGCCTGCGCGCCCGAGGTGAAGCTCGCGGGCGGCGAATATGCGGACATTCCGGTCGACGCGGCCGTGACCGACGCGCCGTTCGTCACCGCGCCCGCGTGGCCCGCGCATCCGGCCTGGCTCGCGCAGTTCCTCGCGCTGCTGGGCACGCGCATCGAGCTTTGAACCCGCAGGGAAGCGAAATGAGATGAAGTGCCGGGCCGGCGCGGCGCATTCACGCCGGCCTGCGCCGCCCTGCCCCGTGCTTCAACGCGCGGCCGGCGTCGAGCCGACGTCCGCGATCCGCGACTCCAGCATCGCCAGCGCGCCCGACAGCGCATTCAGCACGTCGTCCGGCAATTGCGCCATCGTCTGTTCGAGAAACGCCTTGCGGCGCGGCAGGCATGCGTCGAACGCGGCGCGGCCAGCGTCCGTCAGCGTCACGTTGGTCACGCGATTGTCGCGTGCGTCGGATTCGCGCTCGATCCAGCCGAGCGCGTCGAGCGACTTCAACTGGCGCGTGAGCGCGCCCGGATCGATGCGCAGCACTTCGACGAGCTTCTTCTGCGACGAATGGCCGCCCATCGTGTGCAACGCGACCATGATGCGCCAGCGCGGCATCGGTTGCCCGACGTGCGTCTCGAATGCGGTCATGAACGCGCGATACGTCCGTCCGAATTGCTGCAAGATCGCGACGCGGTCCTGTTCTTCCATGCGCTCAGTTCTACTCGTTCAATCGTTCAATCGGCCGCGACATGCGGTTCGATCTTGCGCCTCAGCGCGATCGGCGGCACGCGGCGGCACTGCCACACCGACACCACGGCGACGACGGCCGCCATCGCGACGCCCACGTGAATCGCGCCGACGAGCGATTCGCGGGCCGCTTCCAGCAGCAGCGCGCCATTATGCCCGGCACGGGTCAGCTCCGCGACAAGGCCGCCCTGCGCGGCGCGATCGATCAGGATCTGCGGATCGGCGAGCTGCGCGTGCCACTGCATCGCGTGATCGGCCGACAGCGCATCGCGCACGCCGCCCGAGTACATCTGGTTGACGAGCGTGCCGGTCAGCGCGGTGCCGATCATCCCGCCGACCATCCGCAGCGACTGCAGCAGCGCCGTGGCGATGCCGAGGTGCTCGCGGCCGGCCGTCTGCTGCGCGAATACGGTGAGGTTCGGCAGCACGAAGCCGAGCCCGATGCCGCCCGCGACCATCAGCGCCATCAGCAGCCATTTCGGCGTCGTGTGGGTCGACACGACGACGCCCGCGCAGGTGATCGCGAACAGCACGAAACCGACGTGCAGCATCGCATTCGGATTGCGGATGCGCGTGACGACACGCCCGTTCATGATGCTGCCGATCGTGATGAACACGACGAGCGGCGTGATCACGAGCCCCGCCTCCTTCGGCGACATCCCGAAGCCGCCCTGGAACAGCAGCGGTGCGTAGAACAGCAGCGAGAACATCGAGAAGCCGGCGAGGATCGCCAGCACGAAGAGCGCCGACAGCGCGCGGTTGCCGAACATGTCGAACGGCAGGATCGGCTGCGCGCAGCGCTTCTCCCAGTGCCACAGGCCGAAACCGGCCGCGACCGCGACGACGAGCAGGAGCGACGCCCAGCTCGCGACGCCGTACTTCGGCAGCCATTCGACGAACAGTTGCAGCGCGCCGAGCGACAGCGCGATCAGCAGCGCGCCCGGCCAGTCGAGCCGCATCTTGCGATCGTGCTCGACGTGGCGCAGGTGCGGCAGGTAACGCCACACGAACAGCAGCGACAGCAGGCCGATCGGCAGGTTCACGTAGAACACCGAGCGCCAGCCGAACGACTGGGTCAGCACGCCGCCGAGCGACGGGCCGACCGCGTTCGCGATGCCGAACGCGGAGCTCATCAGCACCTGCCAGCGCAAGCGCACGACGGAATCGGGGAACAGGTCGGGGATGCACGCGAACGCGGTGCCGACCAGCATCCCGCCGCCGATCCCCTGCAGCCCGCGCGCGAGCACGAGCATCAGCATGTCGTTCGCCATTCCGCACAGCACGGACGCGCCGGTGAACACGACGATCGACACGATGACGAACGGCTTGCGCCCGTAATAGTCGCCGAGCCGGCCGAAGATCGGCACCGTGATCACGGAACTGAGCAGGTACGAGGTCGCGACCCACGCGTACAGGTCGAACCCCCGAAGCTCGGCGACGATGGTCGGCAACGCGGTGCCGACGACGGTCTGGTCGAGCGCGACGAGCATGGTGACGAACGAGATTCCGATCATCGCCAGCAGCGATTCGCGGAACGGCAGGACTTGCCCGCTCGAATGGTGGGCGGCTGTATGGACGGCCATTTTTTGTTGGCGCAACTTTTGACGAGTCAAACAATCTCGAAATTCTAGCATGCGGGAGTAATCTAGGCTGGCGACGGTCAAACCGTTCCAGACCGCCAAGGAGAAAGATGGAACCGATTTCAATCCCCCCCGCCACCACGCTGTCGCAGGACGATCGGGACGCGCTGTGGCGCGCGAAGCAGGTGCTGGAAAGCCCGTCGCTGACGATGAAGCTGACGGGCATGCTGGGCGCACCGGTCGAGAAAATGATCGCCCGGCTGCCGGATTTCGCGACCGGCAAGATCAACGACGCGACGCAGCTCGCGCTGCGCAAGTGCCTGAACATCGCGCTGCGCACGCTCGGCAAGCCGCCCGCGCCGGACGCCGAGCCCGACAAGCCGAGCAACCTGCTGCACAAGCTCGCGGTCGCGACGACCGGCGCGGCGGGCGGCGCGTTCGGCTTTCTCGCGCTGCCGGTCGAGCTGCCGGTGACGACGACGCTGATCTTCCGCTCCGTGTGCGACATCGCGCGCAGCGAGGGTGAAGACCTGGGCTCGGTAGATACGCAGCTGCAATGCCTGGCCGTGCTCGGCATGGGCGGCAACCCGGACAAGCAGGAAGAGGACGCCGATCTCGGTTATTTCGTGCTGCGCGGCGCGCTCGCGCAGGCGATCTCGAAGGCGTCGTCCGACATCACGACGAAGGGCATCGCCGCGCACAGCTCGGCGGCCGTGTTCAAGCTCGTGCAGACGGTGGCGTCGCGCTTCTCGGTGCAGGTGACCGAGCAGATGGCCGCGAAGTCGATTCCGGCGATCGGCGCCGTGCTCGGCGCGACCGTCAATACGCTGTTCATCGACCACTTCCAGCAGATGGCGCACGGCCACTTCACCGTGCGCCGACTCGAGCGCAAGTACGGCCCGGCGGCCGTCAAGGCCGCCTATCAGGCAATCGACGTCTCGCCGGCGCGCTGAACCGCGCGCTCGACCGCGACGCGGCGCAGGAACGCGGCCGCGCGGTCGAGCGCGTCGCGTGCTTCCGGCACCATCGGCACGTACAGCTGCCACACGTGCGGCATGTCCGGCCACACCTCGATCTCCACCGCCACCCCGGCGGCCTTCGCCTTCTCGGCGACGCGGCGCGAATCGTCGAGCAGCACCTCGGTGCTGCCGACCTGGATATACAGCGGCGGCAGGCCCGCGAAATCCGCATAGAGCGGCGACGCGTACGGATTCGTCCCCGGCTCGTCGCCGAGGTACAGCTTCGCGGCCTTCGGCAGCGCCGCGCCCGCGAACATCGGATCGGCGCCGTCGTTCGTGCGCAGCGTGGCGCCGGTGGCGGCCAGGTCGGTCCATGGCGAGAACAGGATCGCGCCGGCCGGCAGCGGCTCGCCGCGATCGCGCAGCGCGACGAGCGTCGCGAGCGCGAGGCCGCCGCCCGCCGAATCGCCGCCGAACACGATCGATTCGGGCGGCGTGCCGAGCGCGAGCAGCTGCCGGTACGCGGCCAGCGCGTCGTCGAGCGCGGCCGGGAAACGGTTTTCGGGCGCAAGCCGGTAGTCGAGCGAGAACGAGCGCACGCCCGCGCGCTTCGTCAGGCCGAACACCAGCGGCCGATGGGTCTTCGTCGAACAGAAGTAATAGCCGCCGCCATGGAAGTACAGCAGCGTACGGCCCGGCCCGCGCCCCGCAGCCGCGTCGGTGCGTTCGAGCCATTCGCCGCGCAGCGGCGCGTCGCCCGCGCCGTAGCACTGGCGCAACCGGTAGCCCGACGGCGCGCGGCGCGGCGCCATCATCCGCAAGTCGGTAAAGCGCCGTGCGCGGGCGGGATCGAGCACCTCGCGCGTGGTCTCGGGACGGAACTGCCTGCGCAGCAGCCAGCAGGCGAACTTGCTTTGCCAACTCATCGGACGCACTCCGTATTCGCAGTGTGACGATGGTACGTGCGATCGTTCCCGCACCGCTCGACAGGTGCCTCCATATCAAACGCCGGCGCTCAGTTCGCCGGCATCACCTGGCCGCGGATCTCGCCGGCCGGGTGCTCCTTCGTATGGACGTTGAAATACCACTTGCCGCCCATCAGGTCGGTGACCTGTGCGTCGGTGAGTGCCTTCGAACCCTTGATCGGGCTCGCCAGCTCGTCCTTTGGAATCGGCACCTGCACGCCCGCGTTCTGGCCGACCGGCGCGGGCCCGTGGAAATGCGCGGCGGTGGCCGGGCCGGTGAGGTGTTCGTAACGGACCGTCCACTGCAGCATGTGCGTTGCCGTGTCGTAGGTGGCCTCGACGTCGCCCGAGCCCTTGGTCGCCGTCGGCGGCACCTCGCTCGACGGCTGGAGATTGGCGGACAGGCGCACCGTTTCGGCGGCGGCGGTGCCGGCGGCCAGCACACCCGCGAGTAACGCGACCTGGAGCAAACGCAGCTTGAGCATGGACTCTCCTTGTACGACGTTGTACGCCGACCGAACGGCGGCGCCACACATGATGGTAGTCGATCGCCGCCGATCCGGGAGCCCGCCGAACGGCCATGCCGCAAAACGCCGCAGCGCGCTCGGCAGGCCAGTCTGCCTCAGGCTGGAAGGGACCTTTGCAGCCTGATGGCTGAATCCGCGTGCGGCCTTTCGCTACACTTCATCTCACAGTTGCTTGTTTCCTTCGTCCGAAGGAGTCTGCGAGTATTCACGCGGCCACCCGGCCGCGTTTTTTTTGCCCGCCGCCGGATTCGGGACCTGCCGCATCGAACCTCACGAAGCGATCACGCCGCCCCGCGTCACGCCCGATAGCCGGGATCGATGCGATCGACGATACGCTGCAGTGCGTCGAACGCATCCTGCCCCGCGCCATGCTTCGGATCGAAATTCAGCGAATCGCGCACGCACCCTTCGAGCACGGGCGGCGCGATCGCCAGTGCGTCGCCGATCGCATGCGTGGCGACCTGCACCTCGCACGCGCGATTGAGCAGCCACATCAGCGAGAACGTCTGCGCGAGCGTCGCGCCGATCGTCACGGGCCCATGGTTGCGCAACAGCAGCACGGGCCGGCCGCCCGCGCTCTCGACGATGCGCCGCCCCTCCTCCAGATGCACGGTGATGCCCTCGAAGTCGTGATACGCGATCTTCCCGTACAGCTGCGCCGAATAGAAATTCGAGAACGACAGCCCGTCGCGCGAACAGCACACGGCCATCGTCGGCGTCGTGTGCACGTGCATCACGCAGTGCGCATCGGGCAGCGCCGCATGGATCGCACTGTGGAACGTGAAGCCGGCCGGATTGATCGGCCAGTCGGAATGACCGATCACGTTGCCGTCGATGTCGATCTTCACGAGGTTCGACGCGCACACCTCGCGGTAATGGAGCCCGAACGGGTTGATCAGGAAGTGCCCGTCCTCGCCCGGCACGCGCAGCGAGATATGGTTGTAGATCAGCTCGGTCCAGCCGAGATGGTCAAAGATGCGGTAAGCCGCCGCGAGCTGCACGCGCGCCTGCCATTCGGCTTCGGAGAAACGGGCGGGACGCGTGAACGGCTGGTTCGGGACACGTTGCATGGGGAACTCCGGTTGCGGATGTGCGCGGCACGGGCCGCCCGGCGGCGCCGGCCGGCGCGCCACACTCGTTGCGCGCACAACCATATCACCTTTGCCCGCGCACCGGAAACGCGGGTTTAGCCGGAGCGCTTCCGTCCCCTAAAGCTGGTCGTCGACCGGCAGCAGCATGAAGACGCCGGTCATCAGGTTGCGCAGCAGCCCCGCGTGCGGATCGACGTGATAGACGGCGGGCTTGCCGTCGTCCGTGCCCGTCCATTCGAGTTCGGGCGTGCCGCCGCCCGCCGGCGTCACGAGGCTCACGCGGTAGCTTTCGTCCGGCTGCGCCGCGCGCGCGAAGATCTGCGCGACCTGCTCGGCGAGCGCCGGGCTATGAATCACCAGCGCCAGTTCGGTGTTCAGGTGCGCGGAACGCGGATCGAGGTTCATCGAGCCGATCACGAGGATCTTCCGGTCGATCACGTACGCCTTCGCGTGCAGGCTCGCGCGCGAACGCGACCCGAACAGGCGCGGACGCTGGCGACCCGGCTGCGCCTTGAACTCGTACAACTCGACGCCGTGCTGCAGCAGCGGCACGCGGTACGGCCCGTAGCCGGCCTGCACGGCGACCGCGTCGGTCGCGGCGAGCGAATTGGTCAGGATCGCGACGCGCACGCCGCGCGCGGTCGTGTCGCCGAGGATCTTCACGCCCGCGTCGTGCGGCACGAAATACGGCGAGAACGCGAGGAATTCCCGCTGCGCGCCGCGCGTCAGCTCGACGAGGCGCTGCATCGGCGGGCTCACGTACGCGTCGGTCGGCTGCGCGACCTTGTCGGGCGCGTCGACCTTGAACTCCGCCGGCGCCCACACGAGCCCGAGCTCGTCGCGCGCGATCTGCTGCGCGAGCGGCGTCGCGTTCAGCGGCTTCGCGTTGTACGGATCGGCATTCTTGCGCCAGTGCTCGCGCAGCTCGTCGCGCATCGCGTCGAGCTCCTTCGGATCGAACGACTGATGATTCAGCACGCGCAGCGGATAGCTGCTCGCGCTCGACCAGTAGGTGTCGAAGCTCGCCGAGACGTCGTTCGTCACGGGGCCCGCAGCGAGCACGTCGAGATCGCGGAACTGCAGCGTCGGGCTCGCGCTGAAGTATTCGTCGCCGAGGTTGCGGCCGCCGACGATCGCGATCTGGTTGTCCGCGATCATCGCCTTGTTGTGCATCCGGCGCGTGAAGCTGTCGATGCGCGTGAAGAAGTTGGCCGTGCGCTCGACCATCCCCTGCGATGCGCCGAACGGGTTGAACACGCGGATCTCGATGTTCGGGTGCGTGTTCAGCGCGGCCATCACGCGATCGATGTCGCGGAAATTCAGGTCGTCGACCAGCATCCGCACGCGCACGCCGCGATCGGCCGCGTAGAGCGCTGCGGCGAGCAGCAGCTTGCCGGTCGTGTCCTCGGTCGCGATGTAGTACTGCATGTCGAGCGTCTTCGTCGCGGCGCGCGCGAGCGCGATGCGCATCTGCAACGCCTGCGCGCCGTCGGCCAGCAGCCGGAAACCCGACTGGCCCGGATGCGCGACCTCGGGCGCGGCCAGCGCATCGCGCAACGGCGTCGCGGTATCGGGCGGCAACGCATGGGAGACCGGGCGATCGAGCGTGGTGGCGGGCGGATGCGTCGCGCACGCGGCGACGAGCGACAGGAGTAGGCCGGCGGCCAGCGCGCGGGCCGGGCGGCATGCGGCGCGCCACGACAGCGCGGCCGGTGCGCGCCGGATCAGGGACGTGAACACGAAGACTTCCTCGACTGGCGGAACACAGGGCCCGCATGCGCCGCGGCGCGCGGCTGGCGCGCGGTTCCGGCCGATTCTAGTAGGCGCCCGATGAACCGGTCAATCGCGCGGGCGGCACCGACGTCCTCGAACCGCGGGCGTGCGCGCGCGTGCCGGGCATCGAGGCCCGCCGCACCGAAGGTGCCCGCCGGGCGGGCCTCGCACCGAAGTAGTCCGACCAATCTCAGGCCTCGTCGCCGCTGCGCTCGAAATGGCTGCGCACGTAGTCGATATGGGTCTGCATCGCGGTGCGCGCCTCCTCGGGCCGTTGCGCGCAGATCGCGTCGCACACGACGCGG
Organism: Burkholderia sp. COPS; assembly: GCF_019425585.1. NCBI lineage: Bacteria > Pseudomonadati > Pseudomonadota > Betaproteobacteria > Burkholderiales > Burkholderiaceae > Burkholderia > Burkholderia sp. COPS. The sequence continues at coordinate 52,687 of NZ_WIXR01000051.1, forward strand.
TGCTGCAGCAGCAGGAGTTCGGACGCGTGCTCGTCGTGCGTCGTCATGCCCGCCACGTTGATCGAGATGTGCTCGCGCAGCATCCCGATCACGCTCGTATGCAGGTGCAGGAACATCGTGTTGTGCGACGCGAGCGCGATTGCCTCGTGCAGCTTCGCGTCGGTCGCGGCTTCGACGGCCGCCGCGCCGTTCGCGTGCGCGGTTTCGAGCTCGCGCAGCAGCGCACGGATCCGGCGCCGGTCGTGCGCGTCGGCGCGCAGCGCGGCGAAATACGCGGTCGCGCCTTCGAGCACGCGCCGAAACTCGAGGATGTCGTCGCGCAGCGCGGGGTGATCGGCGACCAGCTGCCCCCACGGCGACGCGATGCCGGCGCGCAACTGGTCCGTCACGTAGACGCCCGCGCCGCGCCGGCTCTGCAGCAGCCCGCGCGCGACGAGCCGCTGGGTCGCCTCGCGCACCGTATTACGCGCAACCCCGTACTGCTGCGCGAGCACGCGCTCGGCCGGCAGGCGTGCGCCGGCCGGCCACGTGCCGTCGAGCAGTGCCGTCTCGATCTTGCGCATCACCCCTTCGGTCCGGCCCCGTGCCGTCATCGCTGCCATCGTCGCGTCTCCCCGCTCAATGCGTGCCGCGCCGATTGGCCCAACCAATTTGAGCCGCAGCGCCGTCGCGGGAATTATGCAGCGAAATCGTCGTCCCGCATCCGCATGCCGGGCCGTCGCCACTGGAGCGAGACATGAACGAAAGGCAATACCCCGCCGCCGCCCCCGCGCACGTCTATCTGTTCGCGACCTGCCTGGTCGACCTGTTCGTCCCCGAAGCCGGGCTCGACGCGGTCCGACTGCTGGAACGCGAAGGCCTGACCGTCCACTATCCGCGCGGCCAGAGCTGCTGCGGGCAGCCGGCCTACAGCAGCGGCAATCCCGACGAAGCGCGCCGGGTCGCAGCCGCGCAGCTCGACCTGTTCGCGCAAGCGTGGCCCGTGATCGTGCCCTCCGGCTCGTGCGCGGGGATGATCCGCCACCATTGGCCGGCGCTGTTCGCCGACGATCCCGTGTACGGCCCGCGAGCCCGCGCAATCGCGGAGCGGACCTATGAACTCGCCGAATTCCTCGTCCACGTGCTCGACGTGCGGCTCGACGCGGCGACGGCCGGCGCCGGGCCCGACGAACGCGTCGTGCTGCACACGTCGTGCGCGGCGCGGCGCGAGATGGGCACGCGCGGGCACGGCGTCGCGCTCGTCGACGCACTGCCGGGCGTGACGCGCGTCGAACACGAACGCGAATCCGAATGCTGCGGCTTCGGCGGCACGTTCTCGCTGAAACATCCCGACATCTCCGGCGCGATGGTGCGCGACAAAGTCGCGTCGGCCTGCGCGACGGGCTGCGACCGGCTCGTGTCCGCCGACTGCGGCTGCCTGCTGAACATCGGCCACGCGGCGGCCAAGGCCGGCGCGGCGCTGCCGGTCGAGCACCTCGCCAGCTTCCTGTGGCGGCGCACGGCAAGCGCCGCGTCGCTGCGCGGAGACCAGCGATGAGCGCGCGCGACGCGATCCTCGCGCGGCTGCGCGCCGCCGCGCCGGGCGTCGCCGCCACGTCCGGCCGCGCGCTCGACGCACGCATCGACACGCATTACGACACGCGCCGCTCGCAGGCCGGGACCGCACACGATCCGCACACGCTCGCCCACACGATGCAGGCCGCGCTCACCGCGTCGCACGCGGACGTCTGGTGCGCGACCGGCGACGCATGGCCCGCGCAACTCGCCGCGCGGCTCGCCGAAGCCGGCGTGCGCCGGCTGCTGCTCGACCCGGCCCGCGCCGAATCCGCGGCACTCGCCCGCGCGCTGCCCGACACGGTCGCGCCCGTGCCGTTCGACCGGCCGATCGACGCGTGGAAGGCCGAGCTGTTCGACACGATCGACGCGGGCTTCACCGTCGCGCGTTCGGGCATCGCGGCCACCGGCACCGTCGTGCTCGCCCCCGATGCCGGCACGCCGCGCACGGTGTCGCTGGTGCCGCCGCTGCATGTCGCGCTCGTCCATGCGAGCACGCTGCATCCCGACCTGCACGCGGCCGTCCACGCGGAGCGCTGGCACGCCGGCATGCCGACCAACCTGGTGCTGGTGTCGGGCCCGTCGAAAACGTCCGACATCCAGCAGACGCTCGCCTATGGCGCACACGGCCCGCGCCGCCTGTGGGTCGTGATCGTCACCGATTCCGCCGCCCCGCCGGCTGCAACCGCCCGCGAGGACCTCCCGCAATGAGCGACCACACGCTGCAATTCGTCGCCCCCGGCGACTTCAAGGCCCGCGCACGCGCCGCGCTCGACGATCCCGCATTGCGCCGGAGCTTTCGCGGCGCAATGGACTTCCTGCAGGGCAAGCGCGCGACGCAGTTCCCCGACGACGCCGAGCTGCAGCAGCTGCGCGACCTCGGCGAAGCGGTGCGGCAACACGCGCTCGCGCAGTTGCCCGCGCTGCTCGAACGGCTGGAGACGAAGCTCACCGAAGCCGGCGTGCACGTGCACTGGGCCGAGACGGCCGCCGACGCGAACGCGATCGTGCTCGGCATCGCGCAGGCGAAGAAGGCGCGCCGCGTGATCAAGGGCAAGTCGATGGCGAGCGAGGAAATCGAGCTGAACCATTACCTCGCGGAGCACGGCGTCGACTGCATCGAATCCGACATGGGCGAATTCATCGTGCAGCTCGCGGGCGAGAAGCCGTCGCATATCGTGATGCCGGCGATCCACAAGACACGCGGCGACATCGCCGAACTGTTCGAGGCCCACATCCCCGGCACGCGCTACACGGAAGACGTCGACGAGCTGATCCAGACCGGCCGGCGCGCCCTGCGGCGCGCGTTCGCCGAGGCGGACATCGGCCTGTCCGGCGTGAACTTCGCGGCGGCCGACACGGGCACGCTGTGGCTGGTCGAGAACGAAGGCAACGGCCGCCTGTCGACGACTGTGCCCGACACGCACGTCGCGATCATGGGGATCGAGAAGGTCGTCGAGAAACTCGAGCACATCGTGCCCTTGTCGAGCCTGCTCACGCGCTCGGCCACCGGCCAGGCGATCACGACCTACTTCAACCTGATCTCGGGCCCGCGCCGCGACGGCGAACGCGACGGCCCGCGCGAGCTGCATCTCGTGCTGCTCGACAACGGCCGCACGCAGGCCTATGCGGACGAACAGCTGCGCGCGACGCTGCAGTGCATCCGCTGCGGCGCGTGCATGAACCACTGCCCCGTCTACACGCGCATCGGCGGCCACGCGTACGGCACGACCTACCCGGGCCCGATCGGCAAGATCATCTCGCCGCACCTGCTCGGCCTCGACGCGACGGCCGACCTGCCGACCGCGTCGACGCTGTGCGGCGCATGCGGCGAGGTGTGCCCGGTGCGGATCCCGATCCCGCAACTGCTCGTGCGGCTGCGTACCGAGGCGAACCGCAAGCCCGGCGAACCCGTCGCGCATCCGCTGCGCGGCCAGGGCGCGAACTACACCCGCACGGAAGACCTCGTGTGGCGCTTCTGGTCGGGCGCGTTCGCGCATCCGCGCGCGTACCGCGCGTTCCGCTGGACCGCGACGCGCCTGCGTGCGCTGACACCCGCGAAACAGATGGGCTGGACGCAGCACCGCACGCCGCTCGAACCGGCACCGCGCAGCCTGTCCGACCTGCTGCGCGCACGCGGCCAGCCCGAGTAGCCCCCGCTTTACCCACCCATACCCATAGATAGACAGACACAGATGGAGGAGACACCCATGCAGGTTTGGCACCAGATCTATACGCCGCTCGGCAGCCTCGGGCTGTCGGCGTTCGTCGCCGCAATCCCGATCATTTTCTTTTTCGTCGCACTGGCCGCGCTGCGGCTCAAGGGCCACGTCGCCGCGGCGATCACGCTGCTGCTGTCGCTCGGCGTCGCGATCCTCGCTTACGGGATGCCCGTGCCGCAGGCGCTCGCGGCGGCCGGCTTCGGCTTCGCATACGGCCTGTGGCCGATCGCGTGGATCATCGTCGCGGCCGTGTTCCTGTACAAGATCGTCGTGAAGACCGGCCAGTTCGACATCATCCGCGCGTCCGTGCTGTCGATCACCGACGACCAGCGCCTGCAGATGCTGCTGATCGGCTTCTCGTTCGGCGCGTTCCTCGAAGGCGCGGCCGGCTTCGGCGCGCCCGTCGCGATCACGGCCGCACTGCTCGTCGGGCTCGGCTTCAAACCGCTGCACGCGGCAGGACTGTGTCTGATTGCAAACACCGCGCCGGTCGCGTTCGGCGCGATGGGGATCCCGATCATCGTCGCCGGACAGGTGACGGGCATCGACCCGTTCCATATCGGCGCGATGGCCGGCCGCCAGTTGCCGCTGCTGTCGCTCGCGGTGCCGTTCTGGCTCGTGTTCATGATGGACGGGCTGCGCGGCGTGCGGCAGACGTGGCCGGCCGCGCTCGTCGCGGGGGGCAGCTTCGCGGTGACGCAATACTTCACGTCGAACCACATCGGGCCCGAGCTGCCGGATATCACGTCGTCGCTCGTCAGCCTCGTCGCGCTCGCCGCGTTCCTGAAGGTCTGGCAGCCGCGCACCGCGAAGCAGGCGGCCGGCAGCGTCGTTGCGTCGGGCGGCGGCGCAGCGCTCGCGGGCTTCGGCGGCGCGGGCTCGCGCAACGGCTTCGGCGCGGGCGCCAGCCGGCAGGCATCGCCGTACACGCTCGCGCAGACCGTGCGCGCATGGTCGCCGTTCCTGATCCTGACGGCCGTCGTCACCGTGTGGAGCATCGCGCCGTTCAAGGCGCTGTTCGCCGCCCACGGCGCGCTCGCGTCGACCGTGCTGAAATTCCACGTGGCGGGGCTCGACCAGCTCGTCGTGAAGACCGCACCGATCGCCGCGACGCCGAAGGCACTCGACGCCGTGCTGAAGATCGATCTCGTGTCGGCGGTAGGCAGCGCGATCCTCGTGACCGCGCTGATCTCGATGGTGCTGCTGCGGATGAAGCCGCGCGACGCGCTCGTCACGTTCGGCGAGACGCTGAAGGAACTGACCCGCCCGATCCTGTCGATCGGCCTCGTGCTCGCATTCGCGTTCGTCGCGAACTATTCGGGGATGTCGTCGACGCTCGCGCTGATGCTCGCCGCGACCGGCGCCGCGTTCCCGTTCTTCTCGCCGTTCCTCGGCTGGCTCGGGGTGTTCCTGACGGGCTCGGACACGTCGTCGAATGCGCTGTTCTGCTCGCTGCAGCAGGCCACGGCCCATCAGCTCGGCGTACCCGAGACGCTCGCGGTGGCCGCGAACACGACGGGCGGCGTGACCGCGAAAATGATCTCGCCGCAGTCGATCGCGGTGGCATGCGCGGCAACGGGCCTCGTCGGCAAGGAGTCGGTGCTGTTCCGCTTCACCGCGCGCCACAGCCTGCTGTTCGCGGTGATCGTCGGCCTGATCACGCTCGTGCAGGCGTACGTGTTGCCGGGGATGGTGCCGTAAGCAAGCGGCCGGCCGTTTTCCGGTTCCCCGAAAAACAAAAAACCCACGCCGCGAAGCGTGGGGTTCCGTTCATCCAGGGCGCCGGACGGAGCCGGCGCATCGGGCGGCGATCAGCTGCCCTTCGCGATGCGATCCTGGATGTGCTGCGCCCGGCTCGACGACGACGGGTGCGAGCTCATCATCGAGCTCTTGCCGCCATCGAGCTGCGCGAGTTTCTGGAATGCGGTGACGAGGCCCTTCTGGTTCATGTTCTTCTGCTTCATCAGGTCGAACGAGTAGTCGTCGGCCGCGCTTTCCTGCGTCTGCGAGAACTGCGCGTTGATGAACTTCTCGGTGATGTCGCCGAGCTGCGAGCTCGTCAGCGCCGCCACGCCCGGCGATGCCGCGCCGGCTGCGGTGCGCGCCGCGCTGACCGCGTAGGCCGTCTGCATCGCCTTCTTCGAGTGACCCAGCGCGACGTGGCCCATTTCATGGCCGATCACGCCGCGCAGCTCGTCGTCGTTCATCATGTCCATCAGGCCGCTGTACACGCGCACGCAGCCGTTGCCCATCGCCCACGCGTTGACGTCCTTGGTCATGTAGACCTTGTAGTTGATCTTCTGGCCGTTCAGCGTCATGTCGCCGAAGCCCTTCATCACTTTCGTCAGACGCTTCGAGTACGCGCTGTTCGCCGGCGCGACCTTCGATTCCGCATCGCTCGACTTGCACGAATCGTTCGACAGCGCGGCGATGTCGGCATCCGACAACGTCGCTGCCTTGTACAGGCTCGTCCCCGCCGACGTCAGGCTGTTCGCGTCAAGGCTCTGTACCCCGCCGCACGCGCTCAACAGAAACGCCACGCCACACGCTGCCACCGCTTTCTTGAGTTGCATCCCGGATCCCTCGATAGTTTTATTTGGGAGCGGCGATTTTGCATAATCCGGCAGAAAATTACCAGATGTTTACATCGGATGACACGTTCATTACTCGGCAAACTGGAACGAAGCGGTGCGCCGGCGCGGGATTGATGACAAAAAGCGGGGCAATCGCCGCGACCGGGCGACGATCGGCATGAAAATCGGGCGTGCTCAGGCCGTCTGATCGTGGCGTCGCGCCAACCGCCGCGCGACCAGCATCGGCAGCCGCGCCACGAAGCCGGTGAAAAGGCGCAGGTGCATCCACGCGAGCAGCGCATTGTCGCGGCCGTAGTGGAAGTGCGAGACGCCGCCCTCGTGACGGCCGAAATAGCGCACCGGCGCGTCGATGCGGATCGGACGCACGCCGGCCCAGCACAGCCGCACGGCCGCCTCGGGATCGAAGTCGAAGCCGCGCATCCACGGCTGGCGGCGCATGATCGCGGCCAGCGGCGCGACCGGATACACGCGAAACCCGTACAGCGAATCGCCGATTCCGGCCCACAGCGTCTCGAGGTCGGCCCACGCGTTCGACAGCCGGCGCCCCTGCACGCGCAACTGCGGCGCGCTCGCGTCGAACTTCGGCACGCCCAGCACCATCGCGTCGGGTGCGGCCTGCGACGCGGCCATGAACGCGGGAATCAGGTCGGCCGGATGCTGGCCGTCCGAATCCATCGTCAATACATGCGTGAAGCCGCTCGCGGCTGCCGCGTCGAGCCCGGCGAGCACCGCGGCGCCCTTGCCGCGGTTCTCGGGCAGCACGATCACGCGCAACCCCGGGTCGCGTTCGGCCATGGCCTGCAGCCGTTCGGCGCTGCCGTCGGTGCTGCCGTCGACGACGACCCACACCGGATTCCACTGCGCTCGCGCATTGCGCACGGTCGTGTCGACCTTGGTGCCCGGGTTGTAGCTCGGAATCAGGACGAGATGGGTGGACGAGGCGTGCTGCTTGGACATGGAAACGGCCGATTGCGAAGACGGGGATCCTGACAAAAGTTTATGACTTGCCGGCGAACGCAGGCAGGCTTCGTCGGCGCCGCCCGAATGCGGAGCCGGTTGCCGGATCGTGAGGCTCTCGCGCTTCATGACAGCCACGCCTCCTCATGACCCGCGCTGGCCTCGATCTCGACCAGCAGGTCGTCGCGGCACACGTCCGCATGGACGACGAGCGGCCGCACGCCGGGGCCGGCCGCGTCGCGCAGCACCTGCCCGATCGCGGCCAGCGCTGCGGCATCGCCGGCGTCGCGCACGTAGACGCGATAGCTCAGGTCGGCGAGCGTGAACGGGCCGTGCCCCTGGCGCGCGGCCTGCTCGAGCACGGCCGCGAGGTTCGCGACCGTCTCGCGCGTTTGCGCGACGACGTCGCCGAGATGCACGGTGCGATGCCCGACGATGCTCGCGGTGCCCGACACGAACAGCACCGGTGCGGCATCGCCCGCCGGCCATGCGGCTGCGCGCGCGAACGTCGGTGCCCGCGGGCCGTACTGCGCCGGATAGTGATACGCGCTGACCTGGCGCGGGTTCTCAATCGGATCGGCCGGCGTGCGGCTCGCGAGGAAATGGATCGCGAGCGGCGCGGCCGGCGATGCATCGCCCGCGACCGGCACGACCGAACCGAGCGCGCACGCGGCCGGCACGCCGCCCGTCAGCGCGCGGCGGCACGCGTCGAACGAATGCTGGCGGCCGATATTGAACTGACGATAGCGCTCGATCCCGAACTGCACCGCATTGATCGCCGGCACCGTATTCCAGATGCGCAGCGGATGCGGCATGCCGAGCGAATCGAGCACGTCGAACAGCGTGCGGTACGCATCGTGCGTCGCGCGTTCGAGCGGCGTGCCGCCGTCGCGATGCGCGTCGGGCGTGTCGCGCTCGTGCACGACGATGCTGCCGAACACGAGACCCGCCGCTTCGCTGTAGCGATAGTGCAGCGCGCCGTGTCGTTCGCTGCGCAGGTCACGCGCATGGCATTGCCAGATTTCGCAGACGGCGTCGTCCGGCGCGATGCCCGCGCCGAGCAGCGCCATCGGCACCGGCGCGACCGGCAGGTCGGGCACGACGTCGGCCAGCATCCGCGCCGCCGCGTCCGCGTGCGATCCGGTCCGGGATGTGCGCTGCAGGTCGCTCGCGCCGATGCACACCGCGCCCAGTGCGCCGGGCAACACGTGGTCGAATCCGTCGTCACGGCTGCGTGCATCGTGCAGCAACGCGGCGAGCCGGGCATCGCTCATCCGGACGAGCCGCAGCGCGCGGCCCTCGTCGTGCGCGAGCGGCACGCCCGGTCGCAATGCGGCCGGCCCGGCCGCCGCCTGCCCGCGCGCGAGCGGCGCAGCGGAGGACGACAGGGAACACGGGCGCCGTTCGGCGTCGACTGGATGCACGGACACTTCGATTTCCTCACTATGCGGCGCTGGTCGCGCAACCTCGCGGCATGCGCTGCGTTGCGTTATGCCGCGTTGCGTTTCGTCACGCCGACGCCGCGCCCTTCGTCATGCGAGCCCGCCGTTGACGGACAGCACCTGTCCCGTCACATAGGCCGCGGCATCGGACACCAGGTACGCGACCATCGCCGCGACTTCGTCGGGCCGGCCCGCGCGCTGCGCGGGCACGAGCTGCTTGATGCGTTCGGCGGGAAACGCCTGTTCGGCCATCGGCGATTCGATGATGCCGGGCGCGACCGCGTTCACGGTGATGCCGCGCGACGCGAGCTCCAGCGACAGCGACTTCGTCGCGCCGATCAGCCCCGCCTTCGCGGCCGCGTAGTTGACCTGCCCGCGATTGCCGGTCACGCCGGCCACCGACGCGATGTTGACGATCCGTCCGCACCGCGTGCGGATCATCGGCAGCAACAGCGGCTGCGTGACGTTGAAGAAGCCGTTGAGCGTCACGTCGATCACGCTGTGCCACTGCCGGCGCGACATGCCGGCCATCGGCGCATCGTCGTGAATGCCTGCGTTGTTGACGAGGATCTGCACCGGCGCATCGTCGGCCAGCGGCGCCAGCGCGGCGAGCGTCGCATCGGCGTCGGTCACGTCGAACGCGATCGCACGCGCGGTGCCGCCGGCCGCGACGATCTGCTGCGCGACCGCCTCCGCCTGCGCCAGATGGCGGTTCGCATGCACCCATACTTCATGGCCGGCCTGCGCGAGCGCCGTGCAGATCGCCTGCCCGAGTGCGCCGCTGCCGCCCGTCACGAGCGCCCGCATCGAATTGCTCCGTTCATCGCGTTCCACCTCGATCGACGCGGTCGCGTATCGTCTGCCGATCGCGGCCGCGTGCCGTCATCATCTGCGCGCCGCGCCCGTGCGCGACGCCGTCACTTCGTGCGGTGCGCGGCGACGTACGCAGCCAGTGCACCGAGCGTCGCGAAGATCTTCTGGTTGTCCGGATTGTCCGAACGCAGCTCGAAGCCGTATTTCTTCGAGATCAGCAGCGCGATTTCCAGGATGTCGATGGAGTCGAGCCCGAAACCCTCGCCGTACAGCGGGGTGTCGGCCGTCACTGTTTCGAGCGGGACGTCTTCGAGATTCAGTTCGCCGATGATCAGCGTGGCGAGCTCTTGTTCCAGTGCGTTCATCATGCGTGCGGGCAGGCGGCCCGTGGCAGCGGAAGGCGCCCGGAAACGGCAATCGCCATGCACGCCCGGCGCGTGCGTATCTCCGTCCCTCCGGCGTCTGCCGGCTTCCCCGCCTGCGTTTTTTGGGGATCGTTTGTAAAAGTTACGCGGATTCTAGACGAACGGGTATCGGGCCGTATACCGCCAATGGTTACAGACTGGCGAGCCGGCGCCGCGCCCCGTTGCGGGCCCCGGATGCAGCAGATGCTTGAGCCGCTTTGGATGGAAATGGACCGACCCCGCGAAACCGTTCGTCCGGCGCCATACAATCGGTTACAAAACCCGTTCGCGCCCGCTCCGAACACGCGGTGCCGCGGCCCTAAAATGAGCGTGCCCGACCACCGGCCCGGACCCGTCCCGGCCGCCTTTCATATGATGTTTGACGGCCCGACCCTCGCGTCCGGCCACGATCCGCCCGATGTCGCCAGTCATGCCGCGCCCGTCCTTCCGCTCCGTTCCGGTTCGCCCGTCCGTCCGCCGCCGCCCGGCCGCCGGTGACGGGTATTCGCGCCGCGCGCACGGAGGCCGTCGATGAGCCGGCTGCTGCCTGTCGCACGCGGCATCGCCGCGGTCGGCGCCGTCGCGGCATACCAGGCCGGTGCGCACTACGCGGCCGCGACGCCCGGCGCGCACGGCCTCGGCCTCGCGATGGCGCTCGTGCCGCCGCTGCTGCTCGGGCTGGGCGCGGCGCTGCGCTCGCCGCATCGCATCGGGTTCGTGTCCGCATGGCTGCTTGCCGCCGCCGCGCTGTGGGCCGCGCGCGTGCCGCTCGCGCGGCACTTCGAATGGGGCCTGTACCTGGAACACGCGAGTTTCAACCTCGCGATGGCGCTGCTGTTCGGCCGCACGCTCGCGGCCGGCAAGGTGCCGCTGTGCACGCATTTCGCGACGATGATCCATGGCGCGATCACGCCGGCCGTCGCGCACTACACGCGGCAGATCACACTCGCGTGGACGCTGTTCTTCGTCGCGATCGCCGCCGTGTCGACGCTGCTGTTCGCGACCGCGCCGATCGTCACGTGGTCGACGTTCGCGAACTACCTGTCGCTGCCGCTCGTCGCCGTGATGTTCGCGGCCGAGCACGCGTGCCGACGCTTCGCCCTGCCGCACGAACCGCGGCCGCGCATGGTCGACGCGGTGCGCGCGTATCGCGCGACGACACACGCGTCGCAGGCATCACGATGAATTCACGGCCGGCGCGGCGCCGCAACGCGGCCGCGCCGGCCTTCGCTCCTGTTTCGACCGATTTATGCCGACTCACCCGCTGGTTTTCCATTCGTCGCCCGACCAGACGATCGCCTGGCGCGACGGCGCGCCCGTCACCGTGCGCACGTTCGTCGCCGACGTCGCGCGCGTGGCCGCCGCGCTGCCCGCCGGCGCGCACGTGTTCAACGTGTGCCGCGACCGCTACCGCTTCGCGGTCAGCCTGTGCGCCGCGCTCGTTGCCGGCAAGGTCAGCCTGCTGCCGTCGACGCATACACCGGAAATGGTCCGCCAGCTCGCGTCGTTCGCACCTGACGCGTTCTGCCTGCACGACGCGCCCGACTGCACGATCGACCTGCCGCGCTTCGCGTATCCCGATGCCGCCCCCTGCGCGCTCGCGGACGACGCGCCGTTCGCGGTGCCGCAGATCGATGCGGCGCGGATCATGGCCTACGTGTTCACGTCCGGCTCGACCGGCGCGCCGGTGCCGCACCGCAAGACCTGGGGCTTCCTGGTCGGCTGCGTGCGCGCGGCGGCCGACCGCCTCGGGCTGCTCGACGGCCGCGCGGCCACGCTGATCGGCACGGTGCCCGCGCAGCACATGTACGGCTTCGAGTCGACGGTGCTGCTCGCGCTGATCGGCGGCCTCGCGTTCAGCAACCGCCAGCCGTTCTACCCGGTCGACATTCGCGACGAACTCGACGCGATCCCTCAGCCGCGCGTGCTCGTCACGTCGCCGATCCACCTGCGTGCGCTGCTGGCGGCCGGCCATGCGCTGCCGCGCGCGGCGCTCGTGCTGTCGGCCACCGCGCCGCTGTCGGAAAAGCTCGCGTGCGAAGCAGAGGCCGCGCTCGACGCGCCGCTCGTCGAGATCTACGGCAGCACCGAGACCGGCCAGATCGCCACCCGCCGTACGTCGCAGGGCGCGGCATGGGAACTGTTCCCGGACATCCGTCTCGACGCGCGCGCCGAACCGGACGACGACGACAGCGGCCCGACCGTGTGGGTGTCGGGCGGACATGTGGAGGCCCCCGTACCGATGGGCGATGCACTCGAACTGCTCGGCGACGGCCGGTTCCTGCTGCACGGCCGCAAGGCCGACCTCGTCAACATCGCCGGCAAGCGCACGTCGCTCGCGTACCTGAACCATCAGCTCAACGCGATTCCGCAGGTGCTCGACGGCGTATTCTTCATGCCCGACGAAGCCGCGGCGGCACACGACGACACCCGCCTCGAGCCGGTCACGCGCCTCGTCGCGCTCGTCGTCGCGCCGACGCTCACCGCAGCCGGCCTGCAGCGCGCGCTGCGCGAACGGATCGATCCCGCGTTCATGCCGCGCCCGCTCGTGTTCGTCGATACGCTGCCGCGCAACGAAACCGGCAAGCTGCCGCGCGACGTGCTCGCCGCACTCGTTGCGCAACATGCGCGCCCCGTGCCCGTGCCCGTGCCCGATCCGGCCGGCACGCCCGCACTCGGGTTCACGATCCCCGCCGATCACCCGGCACTGCCCGGCCACTTCCCCGGCCATCCGGTCGTGCCGGGCGTCGTGCTGCTCGATCACGCGATCCATGCGCTCGGCACCGCGCTGAACCGCCCGCTGCACGCGTGGCGGCTCGGGTCCGCGAAATTCCTGAGCCCGGTCGCGCCCGGCGAGCCGCTCGATCTCGCGTACGACGCCGCGGCCAGCGGTGCGATCCGCTTCACGCTGCGCGCCGGGGCGCGCGACGTCGCGAGCGGCGTGCTGTCCGCGCCGCCGGCCGAGCAGGATGGTGCGCAGCCATGAAGCGCACCGCGTGGGCCGAACGCCAGGAGCGCAGCAATGCGGGCTTGCTGCGCGCGATGACGTGGATCTCGCTGCGCTTCGGCCGGCCGCGCGCGCGCGTCGTGCTGCACCTGATCGCGACGTACTTCGTGCTGTTTTCGCCGGTCGCGTGCGCGGCATCGCGCGACTACCTTCGCCGCGTGCTCGGCCGCCCCGCGCGCTGGCGCGACGTGTACCGGCACGTGTTCACGTTCGCGGCGACGATCCACGACCGCATCTACCTGATGAACGGGCGCTTCGACCTGTTCGACATCCGGCTGCACGGCGAAACGCTGGTAGACGAAGCGCTCGCGGGCGGACGCGGCGCGTTCCTGATGGGCGCGCATCTCGGCAGCTTCGAGGTCGTGCGCGCGATCGGCCGCACGCACCCGGACCTGCGCGTCGTCGTGACGATGTACGAGAAGAACGCGCGCAAGATCAACGCAACGCTCGCCGCGGTGAATCCCGCCGCGCAGCCGGAAGTGATTCCGCTCGGGCAAGTCGACTCGATGCTGAAGGTGCGCGAGCGCCTCGACGCGAACTGCATGGTCGGCATGCTCGCCGACCGCACGCTGCTCGACGACGCGGCCGCGTCGCTGCGGCGGCTGCCGCTGCTCGGCGCGCCGGCCGCGTTCCCGCTCGGGCCGCTCTACATGGCCGCGATGCTGCGGCGCCCGGTGATCTTCATGACGGGCCTCTATCGCGACGGCAACCGCTACGACGTGCACTTCGAGACGCTCGCCGACTTCTCCGACGTGCGGCGCGATGCGCGCGCGGCGGCCGTCGACGCGGCACTCGCGCGCTACGTCGCGCTGCTCGACAGGTACTGTCGCTCGGCACCGTACAACTGGTTCAACTATTTCGACTTCTGGCACGGCGGCGATGCCGCGACCGCGGCCGCGCGCGGCGACGCCGCGTGCGCCGGTGCCGGCCTGTCCGCCACAAGGGATTCCGACGCATGACCGCCGTTCGCCGCCTGCCCACGCTCACGCCCGCCCTGCGTCGCGCCGTCCGCACGCTGGCCGCCGCCATCGCCGCAAGCACCGCCGCGATCGCGCTGGCCGCCGCGCCCGCGCGGGGGGCCGACGCGGCGCCCGCGTGGACCCTCGACCGGCTGATGTCGACGCTCGCGCAGCACAAGTCGGGGCGTGCGACGTTCACCGAGACGAAGTACCTGTCGATCGCGACGCTGCCGGTCGAATCGTCCGGCGAACTCGTGTTCGTCGCGCCCGACCATCTCGAGAAGCACACGCTGAGCCCAAAGCCCGAACACCTCGTCGTCGACGGCGACATGCTCACCGTCGAGCGCAACAACCGCAAGTACACGCTCGCGCTCGCACGCTATCCGGAACTCGGCGCGTTCATCGACAGCATCCGCGCGACGCTCGCCGGCAACCGCTTCGCGCTCGAGCAGGTCTACCAGGTCGCACTCGCCGGGCGCGGCGACGACTGGACGCTGACGCTTACGCCGCTCGACTCGCGGATGCTGAAGGTCGTCAGCACGATCACGCTCGACGGCACGCGCGACCTGTTGCGCAGCGTCGCGATCCGGCAGGCCGACGGCGACCGTTCGGTGATGCGCCTGCAACCCGCTCCGGCGAACCCGAACTGATGGACGAACGCACCCGGCCCCCGTCTTCGCCGGTCGCCCGCCGCCTGCACGCGCTGCGGCAGCGCGCGGTGCTCGTCTGGCTGCTCGCGCTCGTCGCGTGCGGCGTCGCGATCGGGCGCGCGCACTTCACGGCCGACCTGTCCGCGTTCCTGCCGAGTTCGCCGAGCGCCGGGCAGCGCGTGCTCGTCGACCAGTTGCGCGACGGCATCGTGTCGCGGCTGATCCTCGTCGCGATCGACGGCGGCGATGCGGCCACGCGTGCCGCGCTGTCGCGGCGCGTGGCCGGCACGCTGCGCGCCGACCCGCAGTTCGCGGCCGTGCACAACGGCGAAGCCTCGAACGACGCGCGCGACCGGCAGTTCATCTTCGATCACCGCTACCTGCTGAGCCCGGCCGTCACGCCGCAGCGCTTCAGCGCCGACGGCCTGCATCAGGCGCTCGGCGACAGCCTCGACCTGCTGAGCTCGTCGGCCGGCCTCGTGGCCAAGGCGATGCTGCCGCGCGACCCGACCGGCGAAGTCGCCGCGCTCGTCGACCAGCTCGACGGCGCGGCGCAACCGGCGAGCCGCGACGGCGTGTGGGTGTCGCGCGACGGCACCCGCGCGGTACTCGTCGTGCAGACGGCCGCCGCCGGTTCCGATACCGATGCCCAGGCCCGTGCGATCGACGCGGTGCGCCGCGCGTTCGCCGCCGCAAAGCAGGCCGTGCCGAACGCCGCCGCCACGCTCGCGATGACGGGCCCCGGCGTGTTCTCGGTCGACACGCGCGACACGATCCGGCACGACGTCGAACGGCTGTCGACGGCGAGCGTCGTGCTGATCGTCGCGTTGCTGCTGACGCTGTACCGTTCGCCGCGCACGCTCGCGCTCGGCTTGCTGCCGGTGCTGACGGGCGTCGCGGCGGGAATCGCGGCGGTCAGCGTCGCGTTCGGCACGGTCCACGGGTTGACGCTCGGTTTCGGTACGACGCTGATCGGCGAAGCCGTCGACTATTCGATCTACCTGTTCGTGCAATCGGCGCAGGCCGGCACACGCGGCGCGTCGCGCCCGGCCGACGCGACACGCGCGTGGGTCGCCGCGTACTGGCCGACGATCCGGCTCGGCGTGCTGACGTCCGTGTGCGGTTTCGCGTCGATGCTGTTCTCCGGGTTCCCCGGCCTCGTGCAGCTCGGGCTGTATTCGATCGTCGGGCTGACGGCCGCCGCGCTCGTCACGCGCTTCGTGCTGCCGCACCTGCGCGGCGAGCATGTCGCGATCCGCGACGTGTCGCGCATCGGCGCCGTGCTCGCGCGCGCGGCCGACGCCGCGCCGCGGCTGCGCTGGCCGCTCGCCGTGCTGGTGATCGCCGCGGGCGCGACGCTCGTGCTGCACCGCGACGGCCTGTGGAGCCGCGAACTCGCCGCGCTGAGCCCCGTGCCCGCGCAAGCGCAGGCACTCGACGCACGGCTGCGCGCCGATGTCGGCGCGCCCGACGTGCGCTACCTCGTCGTGATTGCCGCGCCGACCGAACAGGCCGCGCTCGAACGCGCGGAACGGGTCGCCGCGCAGTTGCAGCCGCTCGTCGACCGGGGCGCGCTCGCGGGTTTCGAAACCCCCGCGCGCTTCCTGCCGAGCGACGCCGCGCAGCGCGCGCGCCTCGCGAGCCTGCCGGATGCCGATGTGCTCGCCGCGCGGATGCGCGACGCCGTCGCGAACCAGCCGATCGCGGTCAGGCCCGACCTGTTCGCACCGTTCATCGCCGACGTCGAAGCTGCGCGCCACGCACGGCTGCTGACGCGCGCGGACCTGCGCGGCACGTCGATGGCACTCGCCGTCGATGCGCTGCTGACCGAACGCGACGGCCGCTGGAGCGCGATGCTGCCGCTGCGCGCGCCGGACGCCGCCCGCATCGCGCAACCGGCATCGAGCCTCGATGCGATACCGATCCGCGCGGCCGTCGCGCGCGCGGGCGTGCCCGATGCGCTGTTCGTCGACATGAAGGCCGAAGCCGATCGCCTGTACGTGAGCTACGTGCACGAGGACATCCGGCTGTCGCTCGCGGGTTTCGCCGCGATCGCCGTGCTGCTGCTGATCGCCCTGCGCTCGCCGCGCCGCGTCGTGCGCGCCCTCGCCCCGCTCGTCGCGGCCGTGCTGGTCGTGACGGCCGGCTTCGCGCTCGCCGGCGTGCCGCTGACGATCCTGCACCTCGTCGGAATGCTGCTGATCGTCGCGGTCGGCTCGAACTACGCGCTGTTCTTCTGCAAGCGCGACGATGCGCAGCCCGTCACGCCCCACACGCTCGTGTCGCTGCTGATCGCGAATCTCGCGACGGTCGCCGGCTTCGGGCTGCTGGCACTGTCGCGCGTGCCGCTGCTCGAGACCTTCGGGCTGACCGTCGGCCCGGGTGCGATGCTCGCGCTCGCGTTCGCGGCGATCCTCGCGCCGCGCGCGGCCGCAGCCGGCCATCGCCATCAAGGAAGCCGCGCATGAATGCACCGTCGTCCGTTCCGCACCGACAGCCCGGCGATGCGCGCCGCTGGCAGCCCACGCCGCTGATCGCGGGCACCGCCGCGCTGCACGCGGGCGCGGCAGCCGCCGTCGTCGCGCAGCCGGCCGTGTGGCCGTGGGCCGTCGGCGGCGTGGTCGCGTCGCATCTCGCGCTGACCGCCGCCGGCCTGTGGCCACGCAGCGCACTGCTCGGGCCGAACTGGACGCGCCTGCCGCCCGGCGCCGGCCGCCGCATCGCACTGACGATCGACGACGGCCCGGACCCCGACGTCACGCCGCGCGTGCTCGACCTGCTCGACCGTTACGACGCGCGCGCGACGTTCTTCTGCATCGGCGATCTCGCGCGCCGCCATCCTCGCTGGATCGAGGCGATCGTCGCGCGCGGCCACGCGATCGAGAACCACAGCCAGCGGCACCGGCATACGTTCTCGCTGTCGGGGCCCGCCGCACTGCGGCGCGAGATCGCGGCCGCGCAACGGACGCTGACCGAGATCGCCGGTACGCGCCCGCTGTTCTTCCGCGCGCCGGCCGGCCTGCGCAATCCGTTCCTCGAACCGGTGCTGTGCGAGCTCGGCCTGCAACTGGCGAGCTGGACGCGGCGCGGTTTCGACACGCGCGCGCACGATGCCGCGACCGTCACGCGCCGCCTGCTGCACGGTCTCGCGCCACGCGACATCCTGCTCGTGCACGACGGCCACGCGGCGCGCGACGCGCGCGGCGAACCGGTCGTGCTCGACGTGCTGCAGGCGGTGCTGCGCGCGGCCGCCGACGCGCAACTGCACTGGGTCACGCTGCGCGCGGCGCTCGTGCCCGAACCGCCGGCCGGGCCGCGCGAGCCGGCCGGTTCGGCCCCCCCGTTTGATAAAATCTGACCTCGAGCGGCGCGCCTGCCAGCCCTGCTGCGGCGCCCGTTCCGGCCACCGGATGCGACCCTCGTGAAACCACTCCTGCTCTCGCACTTCACCGCCACCAGCGGCATCGGCCGCGGCCTCGACGCGACCCTCGATGCACTGCGCCACGCGCGCGGCGGGCTCACGCCCTGCGACTTCGAGCGTGCGGATCTCGACACGTGGATCGGCGCGGTGGACGGCGTCGACGCGCAGCCCGTGCGCGCCGACCTCGCCGACTTCGAGTGCCGCAACAACCGCCTCGCGCAGCTCGGCCTCATGCAGGACGGCTTCGACGCACGCGTCGCGGCGGCCGTCGCGCGCCATGGCGCGGCGCGCGTCGGCGTGTTCGTCGGCACGAGCACGGCCGGCATCCTCGAGACCGAACACGCATACCAGCGCCGCGACCCGGCGAGCGGCGCACTGCCCGCCGACTTCCGCTACGCGCACACGCACAACCCGTATTCGCCGGCCGCGTTCGTGCGCGCGTTTTTCGCGCTGCGCGGGCCGGCGATGGCGATCTCGTCCGCCTGCTCGTCCGGCGCGAAAGTGTTCGGCTCCGCGCGCCGCATGATCGAGGCGGGATTGATCGATGCGGCCGTCGTCGGCGGCGTCGATTCGCTTTGCCTGACGACGCTGTACGGCTTCAATTCGCTCGAACTGCTGTCGCGCCGGCCGTGCCGTCCGTTCGACGTCGCGCGCGACGGCATCTCGATCGGCGAGGCCGCCGCGTTCGCGCTCGTCGAACGCGTGCCCGACCCGCCCGCCCCGCTCGACCCCGATGCGATCCTGCTGCTCGGCATCGGCGAATCGAGCGA
>NZ_WIXR01000052.1:0-27926 GCF_019425585.1 Burkholderia sp. COPS
CGGACATATCGGACATATCGGCCGCGGCCGGCACGCGGTTCCCTGCGTCCGCGACTGCGCCCGCGGGAACCGCGGCAACCGCCGGCAGCATCGCCTCGGCGTCGAGCCATGCCCGTGTCGCTTCCGCGATCAGCCCGCGCAGCCAGCGCACGCCATCCACGCACGCGCCCGATTCGTTCCACGTCATCCGGTACACGATGTCCGGCGGCTCCACCGGCAGCGCGACGGCGGCGAGCGGCAGCAGCTTCGCATAATGCCGCGCGAGCCGGTACGTGGTGGTCAGAAGCATGTCGGTGCGCACGAGCGCATGCGCGGCAAGTTCGAAGTGGGGCAGCGTGACGACGATCCGCCGCTGCAGGCCCACACGTTCGAGCTGCCGGTCGATCGCACCGGACGCCTCGAGCCACGACGGCGTCGGGCACAGCTGCGGCGCGTCGGCAAAATCGGCGGCCGTCATCGCGCCGTGCCGCGCGAGCGGATGCGTCGCGCGCATCAGGCATACGACGCGATCGTCGAACAGGTCGTCCTGCCGGAACCGCGACGAGCGCGCCGGGCGATTGTCGATCACGACGTCGAGTTCGCCGTCGGCCAGTGCGCGCTCGTCGTCGAAGCCGTCGCCGAGCGGATGGAACACGAGCTGCGCGTTCGGCGCGCGTTCGCGGAACAGCGCGACGAGCTTCGGCACGAACAGCACGTTCAGGTAGTCGGGGCAGCCGATCCGGTAGGTGCGCACCGACGTGCGCGCGTCGAACGTCGGCTGCTGGATGCGGATGAAGTCGATCACGCGCAGCGCGTTGCGCAGCGGTTCGATCAGCCGCGCGCCGAACTCGGTCGGCACCATCCCGTAGCGGCTGCGCACCAGCAACGGATCGCCGAGCAGCGTGCGCAGGCGCTTGAGCGCGGCGCTCGTCGCCGGCTGCGACATGTTCAGCCGCACGGCCGCGCGCGACACGGTGCGCTCGGTGAGCAGCACGAGCAGGATGCGCATCAGCCGCGCATCGAGCACGTCGAGCGCGCCCGCGGCGTCGGATGCGCGGCGGGGCAGTGCGTCCGGTTCTAGCGTGTCCCGCATGCCGATACGCCTCCCGGCGGCACGATGCCCGAGCGCGACGCAGCAGCCGGCCGGCGGCGCATCATTTTGCGAAGGTGCCCGGCCAGCCGACGATCCGCTTCGGGCGCGGCGGTGCGTACGTGCGGACCTTCGACGTCTTCAGCTTCAGGCGCACCAGCGACTCGGCGAGCGCGACCGCGGCCGATACGCCGTCGACGACCGGCACGCCCGTGCATTCCTCGATCTGTCGGTCGAGGCCGGCCATCCCGCCGCAGCCGAGGCAGATCACTTCCGCGTGATCGTCCTTCACCGCGCGCTGCGCCTGGCCGACGATCGACTCGATCGCGCGCGCCGGGTTCTCCTCGAGTTCGAGCACCGCGAGGCCGCTTGCGCGCACCGACGCGCAGCGTGCGTCGAGCCCGGCGAGCTTCAGGCGATCCTCGATCAGCGGCACCGTGCGGTCGAGCGTCGTGACGACCGAGTAACGATGGCCGAGCAGCATCGCGACGCTCGCGGCCGCTTCTGTGATGTCGACGACGGGCACCGTCAGCATTTCCTGCAGGCCTTCGCGGCCGTGTTCGCCGTAGCCGGCCTGGATCACCGCGTCGTACGGCTCGTCGTAGCTCAGCACGCGATCCATCACGGCGATCGCCGCGAGGTAGCTCTCGAAGTTGCCTTCGACCGACTCCGCGCCGAAGCGCGGCGTCAGCCCGACGATCTCCGTGCCCGGCGACGCGGCGGCCTGCGCCTGCGCGGCGATCGCGTCGGTGATCGACTCGGTCGTGTTGACGTTGACTACCAGGATCCTCATTGCCGACTCCGTATGCGTGTGTTCAGTGTTGCGCGCAGGCGACCGCGATGGGTTCGCCCGAGCGCTCCTCGTATTGCCGTTTGCGATCGGCCAGCAGCCAGTACACGCTGCCCGCGATGGCCGCGCCGAGCAGCCACGAGAACGGCGTCATCGCGCTGAAGGCCGGCACGACGGCGAGCGTGATCGAGATCAGCGCGGACGGCAGGAGCGCCGCAAGTGCCTTGCGGTTCACGCCGCGCGTGTAGAAGTAGGCGCCCGTCGGCGCTTCGGTATAGAGGTCGGGCACGTTCACGCGCTGCTTGCGCACGAGCCAGTAGTCGACCGTGATGATCCCGTACAGCGGGCCGAGCAGCGCGCCGAGGCCGGACAGGAAGTAGACGATCACGATCGGGCTGTTGTACAGGTTCCACGGCAGGATCAGCACGGCGACCGTCGCGCTGATCAGGCCCGCGCGGCGGAACGACAGGCGATGCGGCGCAAGGCTCGTCAGCACGAAGGCCGGCGCGACGAAGTTCGCCATGATGTTCACCGCGACCGTGACGATCAGGAACGCGAGGCAGCCTAGCACGAGGAACAGCTTGTTCGGCACCGTCGCGATGATTTCCGTCGGGCTGTGGATGATGTGGCCGTTCAGCTTGAACTGCGCGCCGGCGAGCACGAAGCTGATCGTCGCGAACACGAGGATGTTGACCGGCAGGCCCCAGAAGTTGCCGACCCGCACCGTCTTCGCGCTCGGCGACGAACGGGCGAAATCGCAGAAGTTGAGCACCAGCGTGCCGTAGATCGCGAGCCACAGCGAGCCGCCCGCGAAGATCTCCGTCCACATCTTCAGGCCGGTCAGCGGCTTGCCGATCGACATCGCGAGATGGCCGCCCGTGCGGCTGAACATCCACGCGGCGAGCGACAGCGTCGTGACGAGGATCACCGGGCCGGCGAGCCCCTCGTACTTGCGGACCATCTCCATCCCGTACGTGAGGATGCCGATCTGCACGAGCCAGATCGCGACGAACGTGACCCAGCCGAGCGTCGACAGCCCGAAGATCGCATCCTGGTCGAACGCGGCGAGGCCCGGCCAGATCGCGGTGAGCAGCACGCGCAGCACGACGGACGCGAGATAGGTCTGGATGCCGAACCATGCGATCGCGATCACCGCGCGGATCATCGCGGGCAGCAGCGCGCCGTAGATGCCGAAGCTCATCCGGCTGATCACCGGGAACGGCACGCCGGTCTTCTGGCCCATGTAGCCGGTGAGGTTCATGAAGCAGTAGACGAGCACCGCGCCGATCGCGAGCGACGCGAGCATCTGCCAGCCCGACAGGCCGAGCGCGAACAGCCCGATCGCGAACGAGTAGTTCGCGATGTTGTGCACGTCGTTGGTCCACAGCGCAAAGATGCTGTAGCGGCCCCACGTCCGCCCCTCGGCCTTGGTGGGCGCGAGGTCGGGGTTGTGCAGCCGCGGGCTCAGCGCGGGGTCGCGCGCGGCCGAATCGGTTCGATGCGATGCGTCGACCGCGCCGGGCACGATGCCCGGGCGGTGGGTGGCTTCCAGTTGCACGCCGTTGTCTCCTTCCATGTGCGGGGCGCGAAACCGGCAGCGCGTAGACGCTGCGACGGCCCGGCCGCCGTGGACGTTATGTCTCGGATTTGTTCGCGAGTATGGGTGGCCGGCACGGTGATGGGAAATTAAATATTCGGCTGGGCGTCATTTGAAAAATGAATGCGAGGGATCGATGGCGAGGCACGGGGATTGCGCGCCGTAGGGTTCCATCCACCGACATCAGCGGAGGTGTCATGCAGCGATATTCCCTTCGTCACGTATCGCGAGCCGTCTTCGCCGGCATCCTGATCGCCGGCCTGGCGGCGGGTGCGGGTTGCCAGAAAAAGAGCGACACCGGTACCGGTGCGAGTTCGGACACCAGCGCCACCGGCGGCATGTCGCCGGCGCCGTCCAGCGCGCCGTCGGGCACGCCGGGCAGCGGTGCGGCCGACAGCGGCACCACGGGCGGCGCGGCAAGCATGCCGGGCGCGGCTTCCGCGCCGGCGGGCGCAAGCGGCGGCTGACCGGCATCGGCCGGGCGGCGCACGGGGCGTACTCGGCTTGCGCCGGTTCGTCACCCGTGCGCTGCCGTGCCGCACGGGCATCGCAGGCCGCGCGTGCGTGCCGTACCTGCGCGTGAAAGATTTGCAAGGACCGTTGTAGCGATTCCCGGACCGGCGCCGGCATCACGCCGGCGCACGCCGTCCGGAACAGGAGGTGCGATGCAGAACGCGGAATCGAATCCAACCCCGCAACAGCAGCGGGAACAGATCGCGAAGAGTCCGGTGAAGACCCCGGCAGCCGGCGACATGCCCGACGCGGCGACCCAGGCCGCCGAGGTCGCCGAGGCGGGGAAGCGGCCGCTGACGCCGGAGGCGGTCGCGGCGAAAACGCCGACCGGCTTGCCGCCGATCGACGTCGGCGCGCATGCGGTCGACAGCGGCGATCCCGTGCGTCGCGCGGCCGGCCGGATCGTCACGCTCGACAACGCGAACATGGCGATGACCGACAACACGGTCGACGTCGACGGCAAGGGCATGGAGGCGCGCACCGGCGCGTCGGAACTGCAGGACAACGTGATCTACTCGAACGCGTCGCTCGACGACGCGGTCGATACGCCCGACGAGGGGCTCGGCGGGATCGAGAGCCGGCCGGGCGGCAACATGCCGCAGATCGCGACGCGGCCGGGCTGGCGCGTGCGGCATGTCGGCGATGTCGACGTCGAGCACGGCGACGGTACGCGCGCGGAGCACGTGATCTGCCTCGAGCGGATCGACTGATACCGCCGCTGACACTGCCGCGGGTACCGCCGGATACCGGCACCCGGCGCGTGGCGGCCGGTGCACGCGCACCGGCCGTCACGATCGCCGCCGCCGTGTTCGGCCGTTACTGCGGCCCGAGTTCCTGCGCGGACGAATCGGCGTCGTTGCCTTGCGCAACCAGCACGTGGATATCGTTCGGCGTCACGTCGCCGACCCCGCCCGACGGAATCGTCAGCAGCAGCCAGTCGGCGTTGTTGTTGATGGTGACCGGCGCGGTCTTGAGGATCGGCGTCTTGCTGCCGGCCGTCGTGACGATCACCTGGTAGCTGCCGCCGTTCAGGTAGATCGAATCCTGCGTCGTGGCCGGCACCGCGTTCTGGTAGGCCGCGCCCGCGAGCGTCGGGCTTTGCGTCGTGATGTCGGTGCCCGGCGGGACGACGTACATGTCGATGTTCTGCGCGTTCGGCGACGCATTGAAGGTGCGCACGCGCGCCTTGTCCGACAGCAGACCCTTGTCGTAAGGATCGTCGATCACGGAGATCAGCGACGTCGTGCTCGGCAGCGCGATCGTCGTGTAGTGATGGCCGTTCGCCGCGCTGAACGATTGCGACGCGATGGTCGAGGTCGTGCCCGAGATGTCGTAGCTCGCGGTCTGCGTGCCCGAGTCGACGTCGTGATAGCGCGTCACGCCCTTGTACGCGACACCCGACTGATCGACCTTGGCGTTCAGGTAGTAGTCCAGGTTCGGGCCGGCCGGCACCGCGTTGATGAAGCGCGCCTGCGGCTTCGAGATGCCGAGCTCGGTGCCGACGTCGTTGCCGTCGCCGCCACATGCCGCGAGCACGGAAATGATGGAGCACAGGGCCGCTATCGTTCGTATTGATTTCATGTTGTCCTCTCGTTCAGGGGAACCTGTTTGCGATGCGGGATCGCCACGCGAAGGTCGCGTGGTGAGCAACGCCGGTTGCGGGAAGGATGCTGTCCGCCGGATCGGCGGGCGTGTGGATGGCGCAAGCGACGTGCCTGTCTGGCGACGGAGCGCCGGACGGCCGGGCACGGGGCCGGGCCGGTCAGGTGTGATTGAGTGCGCGCGCGCGGGTTGTAAAAAGGGCGGCGTCGCAGGGGCCGGGCGCGGGGACGCGTCGGTGCCGACCCGGTCGGCGGGCTCGCCCCGGCCGTTGCGCCGCCCAGCGCGCCCGCAACGGCGTGCGGGCAGGGCGAAACTACCTGCCGGCCGAAGCCGGACGCCGGCGAAGGCTGTAAATCTTGCCTGCACCCGTCATCGTTTAACCATTCGAAACAATGTGTTCACCGAAAGGGGCATGATCTCCGGCGATCGGGCAGGCATACTGTCGCCTATGTTGCTCAATGCACGTCGAAGTACGTGCGCTTGCCCCCCATGCCCACTCCAGTTTCCTTTCGAACCCTGCGATGGTTGACCGTCGCGGCTGTTGCATGCTTGCTCGCCGCGTGTTCGACCGCTTCCGACGTGACCGCGACGTCGAACCCGAACGTATTTACCGTGACGACGCGCACGGTCGGCGTATCGACGACGTGGGCCGACGCCCATACGAAGGCCGTCGATGAAGCCACCAACTACTGCACGCAGCGCGGCATGCGCGCCAGCCTGAAGCAGGAGGCGCTGACCAGCGGCAGCCGTGTCGGCGCGCGCTCCGAACTCGCGTTCGAGTGCCATCCGACCTTCGAGACGGCGTCGAATCCGCGCGGTTGAGCGACCGGCGGCGGCGTACGCCGCCGTCTGCGTTTTCCTTTCTTCTCCCCGATGCAAACCGACCCGCGAGGCCGTCCAGGCACATCGCGGGTCGGCGCACGTCCGGCGTCGGCTGCGGCGGTTATGCCGGCTGCGCCTCGTACAGCTTGACGCACGCGGAGAAGTCGAGCGTGCCGAGCCCCTGCTGGCTCATCGACTGATAGAGCTGCTGCGCGAGTGCGCCCATCCACACCGGCTGGTGCGCGCTCCGTGCCGCTTCGGTCGCGAGCCCGAGATCCTTCAGCATCAGGTTCGCCGCGAATCCGCCCGCGTAGCCGCGCGCGGCCGGCGCGGTGTCGCTCACGCCCGGATACGGGTTGTACGTGTCCGAGCTCCAGCAGCGGCCGGTCGACGTATTGATGATGCCGGCCAGCACGGACGGATCGATGCCGAGCGCGGCGCCGAGCGCCATCGCTTCCGAGACGCCCATCATCGAGATTCCGAGCAGCAGGTTGTTGCAGATCTTCGCGATCTGCCCGGTGCCCGTGCCGCCGCAATGCACGACGTTCTTGCCCATGTCGAGCAGCACGGGGCGGATGCGCTCGAACAGCGCGGCGTCCGCGCCGACCATGAAGGTCAGCGTGCCGGCCTGCGCGCCGCCGGCGCCGCCCGACACGGGGGCGTCGGCGAGCGGGAAGCCGCGCTGCGCGGCGGCGTCGGCCACTGCGCGCACGGTGCCGGGATCGATCGTGCTGCAGTCGATCAGCGTTGCGCCGTCGTGCGCGCCGGCCAGTACGCCGTCGTCGCCGAGATAGACCGCGCGCACGTGTTGCGCGGCCGGCAG
This sequence comes from Burkholderia sp. COPS, assembly GCF_019425585.1. Taxonomy (NCBI): domain Bacteria; kingdom Pseudomonadati; phylum Pseudomonadota; class Betaproteobacteria; order Burkholderiales; family Burkholderiaceae; genus Burkholderia; species Burkholderia sp. COPS. The sequence continues at coordinate 7,217 of NZ_WIXR01000052.1, forward strand.
CATCGTGATCACGACCGCGCCGCGCGCGGCCGCTTCGCGCGGCGAGCCGGCGGCGCTTGCGCCGGCGCGCACCGCGACGTCGACCGCGTGCGCGTCGAGGTCGAACACCGTCAGCGCGTGGCCGGCTTTCAGCAGGTTGGCGGCCATGGGGCCGCCCATGTTGCCGAGTCCGATGAATGCAATGTCCATGTGCAGGCCCTCACTCAACGCAGCGCGATCGTCGTGTTCACGCCGCCGACCGTCGCGTCGTCGTCGAACCAGCGCGCGGTGACCGTCTTCGTTTGCGTGTAGAACTGCACGACCTGCTTGCCGTACGGGCCGAGGTCGCCGAGCTTCGAGCCGCGCGAACCCGTGAAGCTGAAGTAGGGCACCGGCACCGGAATCGGGATGTTGATGCCGACCTGGCCGATGTCGATCTCGCTCTGGAACTTGCGTGCCGCCGCGCCGCTCTGCGTGAACAGCCCCACGCCGTTGCCCATCGGGTTGCGGTTGACGAGCGCGATCGCGTCGTCGAGCGTGTCGGCTTCGAGCACGACCACCACCGGCCCGAAGATTTCTTCCGTATAGATCGACATGTCGGTCGTCACACCCGAGAAGATCGTCGGGCCGACGAAGTTGCCCTGCTCGTAGCCGGGCACCTTCACGTTGCGGCCATCGAGTTCGAGCTTCGCGCCGGCCTTCACGCCCTCGTCGATCAGCGCGGTGATGCGCGCATGCGCGGCCTTCGACACGACCGGCCCGACATCGGTACCCGGTTCGTGGCCCGCGTTGACCTTCAGCGCCTTCGCTTTCTCGACGAGCTCGGGCAGCCAGTCGCGCGCCGAGCCGACCAGCACGACGACCGACGTCGCCATGCAGCGCTGGCCGGCCGCGCCGAAGCCCGCGCCGACGAGCGCATTGATCGTCTGCTCGCGGTGCGCGTCGGGCAATACGACCGCGTGGTTCTTCGCGCCCATCATCGACTGCACGCGCTTGCCGTGCTGGCTGCCGAGGTTGTACACGTGCGTGCCGACGCGCGTCGAGCCGACGAACGAGATCGCCTTGATGTCCGGGTGCGTGCAGAGGCGGTCGACCACCGTCTTGCCGCCGTGCACGACGTTCAGCACGCCTTGCGGCACGCCGGCCTCGATCGCGAGCTCGACGAGTTGCATCGTCGACAGCGGGTCCTGCTCCGACGGCTTCAGCACGAACGTGTTGCCGCAGACGATCGCCATCGGGAACATCCACAGCGGGATCATCCCGGGGAAGTTGAACGGCGTGATGCCCGCGCACACGCCGATCGGCTGGCGCAGCGTGTAGGTATCGACGCCGCCGGCCACGTTCTCCGCGAATTCGCCTTGCTGCAGCGTGCCGATCGAGCACGCGTGCTCGACGACTTCGAGGCCGCGGAAGATGTCGCCCTGCGCATCGGGCAGCGTCTTGCCTTGCTCGGCCGTCAGCGTGTCCGCGATCCGTTCGAGATTGCGGCGCACGAGATCCTGGAACTTCAGCATGATGCGCAGGCGTGCGCCGATCGGCGTCGTCTTCCACGTCTGGAACGCGCGCTGCGCGGACGCGATCGCGGCGTCGACCTCGTCGAGCGTCGCATACGGCACGCGGCCGATCACTTCCTGCGTCGCGGGGTTGACGATGTCGCCCCATTCGGCGCTTTGCGATTCGACGAACGTGCCGTCGATCAGCAGCTTGGCGGTGGGCAGGGCGAGGGTGGTCTGGGGAACTGCGGCGTTCATGGGACTCTCCGGGAAACGGGGTAATGACAAACAAGGCGGCCCGTATCCGCCGCCGCGCATGCGCACACGGCGGACGGCAGGACGAACTGGAATCGATCGGATGCCGGCGGCGTGCTCACGCGCGCGCCGGCCGCATCAACGCGGTACACACGAGCGCGAACACGCCGAAGCCGACGAGGTAGGCGATCACGTAATGCGGCTGGCCGCCGCCGGCCTTCAGCAGCGACGTCGCGATCATCGGCGCGAAGCCGCCGCCGATCACGCCGGCCAGCTGCACCGACAGCGAGATGCCGCTGTAGCGGATCTCCGCCGGGAACTGCTGCGCGAACAGCAGCGATTCCGGCGCATAGAGAATCGGGAACACGACGCCGAGGCCGAGCACGATCGCCCACCACGCGGTCGACGTCTGCTGCGTGCCGAGCATCAGGAAGAACGGCGCGGCGAACGCGCACATCAGCACGAGGCCGATCGCGAACATCCGGCGCTGGCCGATGCGGTCGCTGAGATGGCCGCACAGCGGCATCGTGACGAGCGACAGCGCGGCGCCGGCCGTGATCGCGTGCAGCATCTCGGCCTTCGGCAGATGCAGCTGCTGCGTCGCGTAGGCGAGCGCGAACGTGACGACCATGTAGAACCAGGTGTTCTCGGCGGCGCGTGCGCCGACGATCGTCAGCACCTCGCGCGGATGGCGGCGCAGCGCGGCCGTCACCGGCGATTTCTCGGCCTTGCCCTGGCGCTGCATCTTCTCGAAGTCGGGCGACTCGGGCACCTTCGCGCGGATGAACCAGCCGAGGCCGACGAGCGCGATGCTCGCGAGGAACGGCACGCGCCAGCCCCACGACAGCATGTCGGCTTCCGGCAGCGCGGCCACCGCGGCCATCGCGACCGACGACAGGATCAGGCCGAGCCCGACGCCCGTCTGCGGCAGGCTGCCGAACAGCCCCTTGCGGCCCTTCGGCGCGTGTTCGACGGCCATCAGCACCGCGCCGCCCCATTCGCCGCCCACCGCCATCCCCTGCAGGAACCGCATCCCGATCAGCAGCGCGGCGGCCCAGTAGCCGATGCTGTCGTACGACGGGATCAGCCCGATGATCATGCTCGGCACGCCCATCAGCAGCAGCGTGATCATCAGCATCGACTTGCGGCCGATGCGGTCGCCGAAGTGGCCGAACACGATGCCGCCCATCGGCCGCCCGATGAAGCCGACCGCGAACGTGCCGAACGCGGCGAGCGTGCCGACGACGGGGTCCAGCGACGGGAAGAAGATGCGGTTGAACACGAGCGCGGCCGCCGTGCCGTAGAGGAAGAAGTCGTACCACTCGATCGTGGTGCCGGCCATGCTGGCCCAGCCGGCCAGCAGGTGATGCTTCGCGGTGCGCTCGGGCGCAGGTGCCGCGACTGTCGCATGCTCATCGAGGGTGGATCGGGTCTGCATGGTGTCTCCGTGGTGGTGCCGCGGCTCGTGGTCCGCAGGTCACGGTCGAGTATAGTTATGCGCAGATTCATCATGTACCGATAAAGAAACCGGTTGGATGTGCATTTATGCATATCGACGGCCGGCCCGGAGACGCCAGCCCCTTTTTCCCTCGCCGATGCGACATGCCACCGAGCCGGTTTCCGGCAACCTGAACTGGGACGACCTGCGCTTTTTCCTCGAAGTCGCGCGCACGCAGCGGGCGAGCGGCGCCGCGAAGCGGCTGGGCGTCGACTACACGACCGTCGCGCGGCGCATCCGTGCGCTCGAGGCGGCGATGGGCACGCTGCTGTTCGACAAGTCGCGCTCCGGCGGCTTCACGCTGACGGCCGAAGGCCAGCGGCTCGTCGCGTATGCGGATGCGATGGAGACAACCGTGCAGTCCGCGTGCGACCAGGTCGCGAACACCGGCGAGGCACTGTCGGGCCACGTGCGGATCGGGTCGACCGAGGGGTTCGGGTGCTTTTTCCTCGCGCCGCAGCTCGCGCAGTTTCGCGCCGAGCATCCGTACGTGACGGTCGACCTGCTGCCGGTGCCGCATTTCGTCAACCTGCCCAAGCGCGAGGCGGACCTCGCGATCACGCTCGAGCGGCCCGAGCGCGGGCCTTACGTGGTCACGAAGCTGTGCGATTACCAGTTGCGGCTCTACGCGACGCGCGACTATCTCGCGAACCATCCACCGATCACCTGTACCGACGATCTCGCGGAGCACGCGTTCATCAGCTACGTCGACGATCTCGCGTTCAGCAACGAACTGCTGTACCTGGACCGGGCGGTGCCGGGCGCGACGGCCGGGCTGCGCACGACGAGCGTGATCGCGCAGTATTTCGCGGCGCTGCAGGGCGGCGGCCTCGCGATCCTGCCGTGCTTCATGGCGGCCACGCAGCCGGCGCTGGTGCCCGTGCTGCCGGACGACGTGGTCGTCACGCGGTGCTTCTGGCTGACGTGCCGCGAGGATCTGCGCAAGCTGCGGCGCGTGACCGCGCTGTGGGATTACCTGCGCGCGGCGGCGGACGCGAATCGCGCGCTGCTGTCGGGGGAGTCGGGGGCGCTGCGTTTTATCGAAGAGAGCGGGCTAGCATCGTCCGCCTACGCAAGGCGAATTGGATAGAGCTAACACCTGCGGCTACGGCTGCCGCACTGACGCCGGGGCCAACAATGTACGCACATCAGCCGCGCGCAACGGATTGATTTATTCGGCAAGATGCGAAAAATCGCTCGAGGTGGGTCTGACATTGTCGTTGACGATACAGGGCGGGTATTTTATTCGCGTCTATAAGATGTGGCTCTGGCGGGATAGGCGCGGCCTTCGATTCTGGATGTTTGAAATAGCAAAAATTCACGTTTTTCATCTTTCGTGAGATACACTGTGTGGATGAGTCAATTTCAGGGGGGCAGTGCTAATGAAGGCGTTTTGTGTTTTTAACAATAAAGGTGGCGTCGGAAAGACAACCTTGCTGTGTAATCTTGCGGCTTATTTCTCCATTAAATTAAAAAAGAAAGTTTTGGTGGTTGATGCAGATCCGCAATGCAATGCTACTGCTTATATGTTTAAAGAAAAGGCATTGGATGATTTGTATTCGTCGTCGAAGGATGGGGAGACTATAAATCAACTCGTTACGTCGCTGAAAAAATCGAGAGGATATTCGGATATTCCTATAAAAAGGAGTGACAGTTTTGGTGTTGATGTTGTGCCGGGGGATCCGCGATTTTCATTGGCGGAGGACTTTCTGGCGAAAGACTGGGTGGATGCAACAAGTGGTCAGGAACGCGGTCTCAAGACGACTTTTCTCTTTCGTGCTTTGCTGGTATGGGCTGAGTCGAAAAAATATGACTATGTTTTTTTTGATATTGGGCCATCGCTTGGGGCGATAAACCGGACGGTTTTGCTTTCGTGCGACTACTTTATCTTGCCAATGTCTTCGGATATTTTTAGTCTTCGTGGCTTGCAAAACATCGAAGTTGCTATTACCAGTTGGAGTAAGGGGCTTGATCGCGGGTTGGCGAGTTACAAAGAAGATAATGGTGTCGATTTTGAGTTTGATGACGCCGGGGCACCAAATGTAACGGCTATAAAATTTTTGGGGTATGTGACTCAACAATATACCGCAAAAACGGTTGCTGGAAAAAAGCAGCCGGTGGATGCTTATGAAAAAATTATCAAAAGAATTGATCCTGAAATAAAAAAGAGTCTGATCGATAAGATAAATGGGGGTAAGAAGCTGAATTATAAGCTCGGCGAGATACCATATTTTAGTAGTTTGGTCCCAATGGCACAAACTTCGACTAAACCCATTTTTTCGCTGAAGTCCGCTGACGGTGTTGTTGGTGCGCATTTCGATAAAGTGAAGCAGTTTGAGGCTGTAATATCGGAAATCGCTGGTAACTTGGCGGCCAACATTGGATCTATTAAATGAAATCTATTTGGCCACCAGAACTCGTACACGCCATTGCGTGCCGTCGGTGCGTTCTTTTTTTTGGAGCCGGAGTCTCCATGAATTCAACCGGCAAGGGCGGCGTGCGCCCTCCGAGTTGGAGTGATTTCCTTGTGAAGGCAACGAAGGAGTTGGGGGCGCCAAATAAAAAGATAGTTAAGGAGGTGAAGAAGTTAATTTTAGATTCTGACTATTTGACTGCGGCAGAGGTGATTAGGAACGAAGTGAAGGTTGAGAAGTTTGCGAATTTGGTGAAATTGCATTTTCATACGCCGGATTTTAAGGCGGCACCGATTCATAAATTCCTTTATAATCTTGATCTTCGTATTTCTATTACTCCAAATTTCGATAGCATCTATGAAACGGCTGCTGCGGAGCGAGGGGCTGGGGCGATAACTGTTAAGGTATATAATGAAAATGATATAGCCGACTCGTTGAGGCGACACGAGCGCGTGTTGATTAAGAGTCACGGTTCAATTTCATCACCAAATAATCTCATTTTTACTCGCACGGACTACGCAAGGGCTCGTAACCAGCATAGTCAATTTTATGAGTTGATGGATGCTCTTCTTCGGACGCATACGTTCATATTTGTTGGGTGTGGAATTAACGATCCGGATATTCGATCGCTTCTCGAGAATTATCGTTATCGTCATCCATACGGGCAAAGTCATTATTTTGTGACTGCGGAGAAAAACTATTGCCAACAAGTGAAGGATGTTTTGGCGGAGTCGTTGAAGATTAATTTCATTGAGTATACTGCTACAAAAGATCACGGATTTCTTACTGTGGAATTGGAGCGATTAAATTCGCTAGTGGATTTGGAGCGAATTTCGCTTAGCAAGAGCCAGGCGTGGTAACTGGAGACACTTTCTAGTGAAGGCGGCCGAGGAGCCGAACGTGCAGTGGTAGGTATATTAATGTCGTAATCACCATTCGCCTGCGTCGCGCGGTTCGGCCGCATTGCTGTCAGCCCGGGCAGCCCAGCCGATCCGCCAATTCGTTCAGATCCCTGACGTCGAAATCCCACGCCTCGTCCGCTTTCAGGTCGGTCGTCTGGCCGGGCCCGTGTTCGGTCGGCCGCAGCACGAACGCGGTCGACAGCCCCTGCCGGCGTGCGGCCGCGAGATCGCCGTTGTGCGCGGCGACCAGGCACAGCTCAGCCGGCTCGATGCCGAGAATCTCGACGGTATCGCTGTACACCTGCGGCGACGGCTTGTACGCGCGCACGACTTCCGCGCCGAGGATCGCATCCCACGGCAGCCCCGCGCGTTTCGCGACGTCGACCATCAGCCGGATGTTGCCGTTCGACAGCGGCGCGATGATGAAGCGTCGCTTCAGCCGCTGCAGCGCCGCGACGGCATCGGGCCACGGGTCGAGGCTGTGCCACGCGAGGTTGAGTGCGTCGATGTCGGCGTCGGGCACGTCGACGATTCCGTAGCGGTCGAGCGTGCGCACGAGGTTCTCGCGGTGCAGGACGTCGAGCCGCACGTAGCGGCGGCGCCCGCTGCGGATTTCTTCCATCGACGGCGAATATTCGGCCCGCCACGCATCGGCGAATTCGAGCGGGTCGAGTGCGGGTGCATGGCGATCGAGGAACGCGGCGGCGCCGCGTGCGACGCCGCTTCTCCAGTCGACGATCGTTCCGAAGACATCGAAAACGAGCGCCTTGATTTCGGCAGGGTTCGTCATGGTGATCCTGTGAAGGTCAATCGATGAGGGTACACATCGCCGTGCCGCGCGCGATGCGCGGCGCCGGAGCCATCGACATTGAATCACGGATGCGAAAACGCGGCCTGCCGGGCCCGATGCAGTCCGGCCGCGCCGGAACGGAGAAGCTGGGCAGCGGCGCGCGCCGACGGCCGAGCGCGGCACCCGGAGCGTGGCGGTCACGGCCGCGACCAACGTATCGAAGGCGATCACGCGCACGGATCCCGGCGCGGACGATCGAACGCGAACGGAGCCGGGGCGCCGCCGCAAGCTGACGAATCGCTTTCGAACGCGGCCCGCACGGCGCACGGCCTTGCCCGGAGCGGTCGCGCCGCGCGCAGGTCTTCCGGCGGACCGACTGCCGGCCGCACATGCCGCATCGACCGCGTGTAACCCCTGATGCGCATGGACGCCCGGGTTGCCACGGATTGGTGTTAAATGTATTTCGGCGCGCGTTGGCACCGCGTGCAATACGGGGCGCACCGGGCATCGGCGTATACCCGGAGCGAAAAACGGCACGAAGGATCGAAAACGAATCGGGCGCATCAGACCCGATCGGACAGACGGCAGGATTCATCTTGAATACCGAACCGCAAAGTTCTCGTTACAGTCTCGGGCTCGCGGCGGAAGTGCTCGCGTCCGAGCAAAGCGTGCTGAGGCTGATCACGCGCAACACGCCGCTGCCGGAGCTGCTCGTCGAAGTCTGCCGGCGCGCCGAGGCTTTGCTCGGCGACGGTGCGTCGTGCACGATCCTGCTGCTCGATATCGACGGCGTGCACGTGCACGTCGGCGCCGCGCCGTCGCTGCCCCGACAGTACAGCGCGGCGATCGAAGGCGCGACGATCGGGCCGGTGGCCGGCTCGTGCGGCACGGCGATGTACCTGCGCCGGATGGTCGTCGTCGAGGATATCGAAACCGATCCCCTGTGGGCCGACTATCGTGCGGTTGCGCTGCCGCTGGGCCTGCGCGCGTGCTGGTCGGTGCCGTTCCTCGACGACGCGGGCGCCGTGCTGGGCGCGTTCGCCGTCTATCACCGCATGCCGCGCCGGCCGGGCGATGAGGAAACCGAACTGCTGCGCGACATCGGCAACAGCGTCGGCCTCGCGGTGCACCAGGACCGGATCGCGCGACAGCTCGCGCGCAGCGAGGAACATCACCGGCTCGTGGTGAACAGCCTGAACGAAGGGATCCTCGTCGTGTCGCGCGATGGCGTGGTGGTCGCGAGCAACCCGAGTGCGAACCGGATGATGCGCGTGAAGGGCGACCTCGTCGGCCGCAGGCTGTCGACGGTGATCCTGCGCAAGCTGCGCGAGGACGGCACGCCGATCGCGCCCGACGAGTGGCCGAGCCGGCGCGCGCTCGAAACGGCCACGCCGATGCTCGACTACACGGTCGGTTTCGGCCTGGCGGACGGCGACACCATCTGGGTGCGCGGCAACGCGGTGCCGATCGTGAAGCCCGGCGAAACGCAGGCCGACTCGGTGCTCGTCTCATTCAACGACATCGGCCCCGTGCGCGAAGCGCAGGAGCAGCTGCGCTACCTGGCGACGCGCGATGCGCTGACGGGCCTCTACAACCGCCGCTGGCTCGGCGACCGCATGCGCGAGCTGTTCGGCGGCCACGATGCGGGGGGCGGGCCCGCGCGCGTCGCGATCCTGTTCATCGATCTCGTCGGCTTCAAGAAGGTCAACGACACGGCCGGCCACGACGCGGGCGACGCGCTGCTGCGCAGCGTCGCGGCGCGGCTCGCGGCATGCGGAGGCGGGCAGCATGCGCTCACGCGCGTCGGCGGCGACGAGTTCGTGATCCTCGTCGACGACTGCGACGATCCCGACCGGCTCGCAGTGCTCGCGCGCGAGGTGATCGACGCGATCGCGAAGCCGTTCGCGATCGCGAACAACGAATACTGGCTCGGCGTGTCGATCGGGATCAGCGTCGCGCCGCGCGACGGCGACGATGCCGTCACGTTGATGCGCAATGCCGATTCCGCGATGTACGACGCGAAGCAGCGCGGCCGCAACCACTTCACGTTCTTCACCGCGCAGCTCAACCTGCGGCTGCAGCGCCGCTTCGCGATCGAGCAGTCGCTGCGGCGCGCGCTCGCGTCGGACATGCTGCGGCTCGCGTATCAGCCCGTCGTCGACGCGCGCAGCGGCCGCACCGTCGGCGCCGAGGCGCTGCTGCGCTGGACGAGCCCCGAGCTCGGGCCGATGTCGCCGGCGGAGTTCATTCCGGTCGCGGAAGATACGGGGCAGATCGTCGCGATCGGCCAGTGGGTGCTCGAAACCGCGTGCCGGCAGGCGGCCGAATGGCGCCGCACGATCGCGCCCGACCTGGTGCTGGCCGTCAACCTGTCGCCGCGGCAGTTCCACGAAGGCCTCGTCGAGTCGGTCGATCGCTGCCTCGCGCAGACGCGGCTCGATCCGTCCGCGCTCGAGCTCGAGATTACAGAAGGACTGCTGATGAACGACACGGACACCGTGCTGCCGATGCTCGAGGCGCTCACGGACATGAACGTGCGCATCTCGGTCGACGATTTCGGCACCGGCTATTCGTCGCTCGCGTACCTGAAGCGCTTTCCGCTGCACAACCTGAAGGTCGACCGCTCGTTCGTGTCGGGCGTGCCCGATCATCACGATTCGGTGGCGATCACGCAGGCCGTCGTCGCGATGGCGCATTCGCTCGGGATGAAGGTCACGGCCGAAGGGGTCGAGACGCAGGCGCAGTCGCGGTTCCTGCAGCAGATCGGCTGCGACATGCAGCAGGGCTATCTGTTCAGCCGCCCGCTCGACCCGAGCGACTACGCGCGCCGGTTCGGCGCCGCATGAGCGAGGCGCCGAGCCGGCGTTCAGTGTTCAGCGTTCAGTCTGCGCGCGGCGCACCGAAGCCGCCGGGGACGGGCCGGGTCGGCGTCGCGTCGATCTCGACGCGGTTCTTGCCCTCGTGCTTCGCGCGATAGAGCGCGCGGTCGGCCGCTTCGATCAGCACGGTCGTCGGCAGGCCGGGCGTCGGCACGATGGTCGCGCCGCCGATGCTGATCGTCACGGTGTTGCCCGTCGACGAATGCGCATGCCGTAGCCGCAGCGCCTCGATCGCGAGGCGGATCTTCTCGCCGAGCAGCCGCGCGGCACCCGGCGACGTGGCCGGCATCACGACCGCGAATTCCTCGCCGCCGAAACGCGCGGCGAGATCCCCCGACTGGCCGAGACAGCGCTCGATGGTCGACGCGATCTGCTTGAGCACGCTGTCGCCCGACACGTGGCCGTACGTGTCGTTGTACAGCTTGAAATTGTCGACGTCGATCATCAGCAGCGACAGCTCGCTGCGTTCGCGCGTGCCGCGCCGCCATTCGGCGGCGAGGTATTCGTCGAGATAGCGCCGGTTCGACAGCCCGGTGAGGCCGTCCGAATGCGTGAGGCGCCGCAGCTCGAGATTGGCTTCGAGCAACTGCTGCTGCGATTGCCGCAGCGCGCGATAGGCCTCGTCGCGCTGCAGCAGGTTCATGTACGAGCGCGAGTGGTAGCGCACGCGCGCGACGAGCTCGATGCGGTCGGGCAGCTTCACGAGGTAGTCGTTCGCGCCGGCCGCGAAGGCGGCGCTCTTGATCACGGGCTCTTCCTGCGTCGACAGCACGATGATCGGCACGTCGCGCGTCGCCGGATTCGTCCGGTACGCCTTCACGAGGCTCAGCCCGTCGGTGCCGGGCATCACGAGGTCCTGCAGGATCACGGTCGGCCGCGTCTCGATCGCGGTGGCCATCGCGTCGTCCGAACGCGGGCAATAGTGGAAATCGATGCCTTCCTCGTCGACGAGCGCGCGCCGCACGGCCTCCGCGACGATCGTCTGGTCGTCGACCAGCAGCACCATCGCCGGCACGTCGGCGGGCGGCACGTAGGGGCCGCCTGGCGGGCGAGTCGGGTCAATGGTCATGGTCGATGCGGGTTGTTGCGAAAGCAGGCATGGGTGTTGCGCGGGTTCATCGGGCTCAGATCCGCGCGAGCGCCGCCAGCTCGCCCGCGATGCGTCCGAGCGGCAGGATCGCGCGCGCCGCGCCGAGCGTCGCGGCCGCCTTCGGCATGCCGTAGACGGCGCTCGTCGCCTCGTCCTGCGCGATCGTATGGTAGCCCTTCATCCGCAGCGCCTTCAGGCCGATCGCGCCGTCGCGGCCCATCCCCGTGAGCAGCACGCCGATCACGCGGCCGGGCCAGTGCTCGGTCAGGCTGTTGAAGAACACGTCGACCGACGGGCGATACGGCGTGGCGGCCGGCTCGCGCGTGTATTCGAGCGTGCCGGCGCGCGTGATGCGCAGGTGGTCGTCGGTCGCGGCGAGCAGCGCGACGCCCGGCTGCGGGCGGTCGCCTTCGCGCGCGACGCGCACGGCGAGCGACGTCTGGCCGTCGAGCCATTGCGCCATGCCTTCGGCGAACGCGCGGTCGACGTGCTGCACGATCACGATCGGTGCGTTGAAATCGGCCGGCAGGCCGCCGAGGACCGACGCGAGCGCGCCGGGGCCGCCGGCCGATGCGCCGATCGCGATCAGCGGTCCGCCACCGGTGCGCGGGGGCGTGCCGGCGAGGCGCGAGCCACCGGGCGCGTCGAGCAGGCGGCCGATCTGGTCGATCTTCGCGAGCAGCAGCCGGGTCGTGTCGCCGGCCGAACCGTCGCCGAGCCGCGGCGTATCGACCGCGTCGAGCGCGCCGGCGCCCATCGCCTCGAACACGCGCCACGCATTCGCGCCGATGCAGCTCGTCACGATCAGGATCGCGCACGGTCGTTCGGATCGCATGATCCGCCGCGTCGCTTCGATCCCGTCGAATTTCGGCATGATCAGGTCCATCAGCACGACGTCGGGCGGCTGCGTGGCGCATAGTTCGACGGCTTGCGCGCCGTCGGTCGCGACCCACAGCACGCGGTGCTCGGGCCGTCGCGCGATCGCGCGGCGCATCGCCTCGACGGCAAGCGGGAGGTCGTTGACGATGCCGATGTTCACAAGCGGAATTCTCCGGTCGGTTCGTGATACTGGAGGTGGGCCGGGTTCATGGAAGGAGGGGGCCTGTTCGGCGCCGCCGGGCGGCATCGGCGGCCGGACGGCACGGCATTCTTTTCGGTTGGCGACGCCCCGAATGCTGTCATGCGGCGCGGGCGGCGGCAATCGAAAAATTTGCGCATTGCGCCGATTCAGTGCGTTTCCTCTATGGCTGTGCGGCGGGCGGCGGAATCGGGCCAGCCCGCGCGTGCGTGCACGGTCGTGCGGTTTCGGCACGGCAGGCCGCGGAAGCCGGCATGTTACCGTGGCGGCTTCGAAGAAAAAGACGGGGAGAACTCAGGATGGCCGTGCCCGACACCGTACTCGTCAGCCGCGACCCGGGGGCGCCGATCGTGACCGAGCATGACGGCCGGTTGCTGTATCGAATCTACATCGAGAGCGGACACGCGTCGTTCCACCGCGATTTCCCGGTCGAACCCGACGCGGTGCGCGTGCTGCGCGACGACGCCGAGCGCTACTACTTCCTGTTCGCGGCGCTTCATCATCCCTGCCAGCTGAGCGCGACGAACCTGTCCGACGCGGAACGCGAACGCTACTTCCGTACGATCCTGTTTGCCGGCCGCGACGAAGTCGAAGCCTTCATGACGACACTCGACCGCGCCAGCAACGGCGCGGTCGCGAACCTGCTGAGGATCTTCACGCAGGCCGACTACCGGCAACTGCGCGCGGGCCGGTGGTTCGACATGGGCGCCGGGACGCCGGCCGCGTAGCGCCCGCGCGGGCCCGTGGTCCGCTTCGGCGGGCGCCGGAGGAAACCGGCCGCGCCGTCAATGGCTGCGCGCGTACCCCTGGATCAGCGCGCGCATCATGCCTTCGACCGTCGCGTCGAGCAGGTCGTCTTCCTGCTCGGTTTCCTCGACGAGCGCGGCATACGCGGTCGCGAGCGTCACGCGATCGACCTCATGGCGTTGCTCCATCAGAGTCACCATCCCGTCCTTCGCCAGATGAGCGGAGAACGCGCGGCTGCCGATGGTCTGGAATACGTCAATCATGGCGGCTCTCCCGTCCGTTGCCGATGCTTTCCAGTTTAGTCGGCGCACCGGGGCTCCGCCACGCGCGGCGGCCCGTCGCACGCCGCCCTCCGGGGCGGCCACGCGCGTGCCGCGACCGGTGCGTCCGTGCCGGCCGGCCAGCCGCCGATTCCTCGGATGAAACATCGCCGACACATGGCCCGGGCACGGTGTCCGCACACTTCAACGTTTACCCGAAGCAGCAAATTGTCGACTTTTTATCGATAAAGTCTCGTGCTAGATTGCGCCGTCAGAGCCCGGTCCAAACCGGGCAGGCGGCGCGTTGCCAAGGCGCCGCGCGTCCGATACAAGGAGGAGCAATGCTGGTGCTGATTGGGGTGCCGATCGTCGTGATCGGTTTTGCGCTGCGCTTCAATGCGCTGCTGGTGGTCACGATCGCGGGGCTCGCGACGGGGCTGGCGGGCGGGCTGAATCTCGTCGACATCGTCAGCGCGTTCGGCAAGGCGTTCACCGAAAACCGCTACATGGGGCTCATCTGGCTGACGCTGCCGGTGATCGCGCTGCTCGAGCGCAACGGGCTCAAGGAGCAGGCGAAGCGGATGATCTCGCGTGTGCAGGCGGCCACCACCGGCCGCGTGCTGATGCTGTACTTCGTGCTGCGCCAGGCGACGGCCGCGCTCGGCCTCACGTCGCTCGGCGGCCATGCGCAGATGGTGCGGCCGCTGATCGCACCGATGGCCGAGGCCGCCGCGGTCAACCGGCACGGCGAGCTGCCCGAAGCGGTGCGCCAGCAGATCCGCGCGCATGCGTCGGGCGTCGACAACGTCGCCGTGTTCTTCGGCGAGGACATCTTCATCGCGATCCAGTCGATCCTGCTGATCAAGGGCTTTCTCGAACAGAACGGGATTTCCATCGAACCGCTGCATCTGTCGGTGTGGGCGATCCCGACCGCGATCGCCGCGCTGCTGATCCACTGCACGCGCCTCGCGCTGCTCGACCGCCGGCTCACGCGCGGCTTCGGCCTGGTGAAGCAGGAGGGCGCGCGATGATCGGCCTCGAATCGCTGTACACGCTCGCGGGGCTGATGTTCGCCGCGTTCGCGTGCTTCAACCTGACGGACCGCACGAACCCGCGCCGCGTCGTCAATTTCGCGTTCTGGGCGATCTACGCGGTCACGTTCCTGTTCGGCGCGCTGCTGCCGCACTTCGTGACGGGCTGCCTCGCGATCGCGCTCGCGGTGATCGCGGGCTCCGGCAAGCTCGGGCGCGGCAAGTCCGACGAAGCCGGCGAAGCGGCGGCCGTGCGCCGCGAGACACTCGCGCAGCGCTTCGGCAACCGGCTGTTCCTGCCCGCGCTGCTGATTCCGGTCGTCACGCTGATCGGCACGTTCGCGCTGAAGCTCGTGCCGTTCGTCGACCAGAAGAGCGTGACGCTGATCTCGCTCGTGCTCGGCACGCTCGTCGCGTTCGTCGTCGCGCTCGCGATGCTGCGCGATTCGCCGGTGCATGCGGTGAGGGAGGCACGCCATACGATGGATGCGGTCGGCTGGGCCGCGATCCTGCCGCAGATGCTCGCGGCGCTCGGCGCGCTGTTCGCGGTCGCGGGCGTCGGCGGCGTGGTGTCGGGGCTCGTGAGGGACTGGGTGCCGATCGATTCGCCGTTCGCGGTGGTCGCGGCCTATACGGTCGGCATGGCGCTGTTCACGATGATCATGGGCAACGGCTTCGCCGCGTTCCCCGTGATGACGGCCGGCATCGGCCTGCCGCTGATCGTCCACCAGTTCCACGGCAACCCGGCGATCGTCGGCGCGATCGGGATGCTGAGCGGCTTCTGCGGTACGCTGATGACGCCGATGGCCGCGAACTTCAACGTCGTGCCGGCGGCGCTGCTCGAACTGAAGGACAAGAACGGCGTGATCAAGGCGCAGTGGCCGACCGCCGTGCTGCTGCTCGCCGTGAACACGCTGCTGATGTATGCGTTCGCATTCCGCTTCTGACTCGATGGACGAGATCCTCATGACCGACCGACTCACCCCCGAACTCGCGTCGAAGTTCGCGTCGCTCGCGCTCGCGCACCTGACCCGCGAATATCCGAACAAGCTCACGCATTCGCTCGCCGGCCCGCAAGATGTGCAGGGGCCGCGCGCGCTGCACCCGATCTTCTACGGCAGCTACGACTGGCACTCGTGCGTGCACGGTTACTGGCTCGTGCTGCGCGTGCTCGAACGCTACCCGGCGTTGCCGGAGGCCGAACGCATCGTCGCGATCGTCGATGCGCACTTCACCGATGCGAACGTCGCCGGCGAGCGGGCGTACCTCGCGCTGCCGCACAACAGCGGCTTCGAGCGGCCTTACGGCTGGGCGTGGCTGCTCGCGCTCGCCGCGCAGCTCGAGCGGCTCGCGCTGAGGGGTGCGCTGCCGCAGGCCGCCCGCTGGGCGAAGACGATGGCACCGCTCACCGACCTGTTCGTGTCGCGCTTCGAGACCTTCCTGCCGAAGGCGACCTATCCGCTGCGCGTCGGCACGCACTTCAACACCGCGTTCGCGCTGGCGCTCACGCTCGACTTCGCGCGCGACACGCAGCGCGACGGGCTCGCGGCGCTGATCGTCGATACCGCGAAGCGCTGGCACCTGAACGACGTCGCGTGCCAGGCGTGGGAGCCGTCGGGCGACGAATTCCTGTCGCCCGCGCTGATGGAGGCCGAGCTGATGCGGCGCGTGCTGCCGGCCGCCGAATTCGACGGCTGGTTCGCGCGCTTCCTGCCCGATCTCGCGCGCGGCGAGCCGGCGACGCTGTTCGAGCCGGCGACGGTCAGCGATCGCAGCGACGGCAAGATCGCCCACCTCGACGGGTTGAACCTGAGCCGCGCGTGGTGCCAGCGCGCGCTCGCCGGTGCGCTGCCGGAAGGCGACGCGCGGCGCGCGAAGCTGCTCGATGCGGCCGGCCGGCACCTCGCGAGCGCGCTCGCGCACGTGGCCGGCGACTACATGGGCGAGCACTGGCTCGCGACGTTCGCGTTGCTCGCGCTGGAGGCGTAGCGCGCGAAACCCCACGGGCGGCAAGGTCATCGGTGCGCGGCTATACTCGCCGCTCGGGCCGCCTCGTGCCATCCATGTTGCGCGAGGCGGCCATCCTTCCGTTCGCCGCCTCGCCATGGACAAGCTCATTTCCTACGTCGCCGCGATCCACGGGCTCGCGGGCCCGGTGTCGATCGTGTCGCATGCCACGTCGCACGACCGCTGGACCGACGACGACGTCGAGGTCACGCGCGACGAAACCGAATACCGCTTCGACAACGGCGCGATCGTGCGCCGCTCGGTCGAGCAGGACCGCGCGCCGTCCGACCTGCTGTGCGCCGAGTGCTGGATCGACTACGACGTGCTTCGCCATCCCGATGCGCAACCGATCGGCCCGACGCGGATCACGTTCGACAACGCGTGCCGCGAAACCTTCTGGCTGCGTTATCACCTCGCTTGAACGCTTGAACGCTTGAACGCTTGAACGCTTGAATGCGTGAATGCGTGAATGCGTGAATGCGTGAATGCGTGAATGCGTGAATGCGTGAATGCGTGACCGCACGACCGCACGACCGCACGACCGCACGACCGCATGACCGCATGACCGCATGACTGCGCGCGGCCGCTTCAACCCGCCGGTGCGCCATCGGCCGCCTGCAGCAGCGGGGCGAGTCTCGTTGCCGCGTCGCGCATTTTCGGCACGTTCTCCAGCAAATCGTTGAGCGTCGCCCGCGCGGTCGGCGCATGCACGGCCAGCGCCGCAAGCACGCGGCCGCTCGCCGCATCCTTCACCGGCACCGCGACGGCCACCATCCCGCGCACGAATTCCTCGTTGTCGATGCCGACGCCGCGCGCGGCGAGCCGGTCGAGCTCGGCCGCGAGCAGCTGCGCATCAATCAGCGTCCGGTAGGTCATCTTCTTCAGCATGAGCCGCGCGAGCATCGCGTTGCGCTCCAGCGCATTCATCTGCGACAAAAACAGCTTGCCGCTCGCCGTGCAGTGCAGCGGCACGCGCATGCCGGGCCGCATCTCGAGCCGCAGCGGCTCGGTCGTCTCGACGCGTTCGACGTACAGCACCGTGTCGCCGTCGAGCGCGGTGAGGTTGCAGGTTTCGCCGAGCACGTCGACGAGCGCGCGCAGCACCGAGCGGCAGCCGCGCGTGAAGGTGTTGTTCGACAGCGCCGCGAGCGCGAACTGCGCGGCGCGCGGCCCGAGCGCGATGCCGCGGTCGTGGCCGCGCGAGTCGGGCATGTGGATCACGTAGCCGCGCGCCTCCAGCGACTCGATCAGCCGCAGCAGCGTCGCCTTCGGGATATGCAGCCGCGCGGAGAGCTGCGACAGCGTGTACGGCTGGCCGGCCGACGCGAGCGCTTCGAGCACGGCGAGGGCGCGCAGCACGCGCGCGTCGTCGGCGGGCGCGCCGTCCGGCAGCGCGGGGGCAGGTTCGCGCATGTGTCTCCTCCGTCGGGATCGGCGTGCGTCCCGGGATGGTGTGTGTGCGATGGAAATGAAACGAATTGAACGGTTTTTGTACCACATTCGCCGCGTGGACAATAAATCGGCTTGTACGTGTTCCGTGTGCTCAATAAATTTGGACGAAACATACCGGATTTTTCAAAACCCCGGAACGGAGACACGGAATGACACGCAGCTTCGACTATGTCGTGGTCGGCGCGGGATCGGCCGGTTGCGTCCTCGCCAACCGCCTGTCCGACGGCGGCCGCCATACGGTGTGCCTGCTGGAAGCCGGCCCCGCCGACCGCTATATGTGGATCCACGTGCCGATCGGCTACGGCAAGACGATGTTCCACCCCGTATACAACTGGGGCTTCCACACCGATCCCGATCCGAACATGCACAACCGCCGCCTGTACTGGCCGCGCGGCCGCACGCTCGGCGGCTGCAGCTCGATCAACGGGCTGATCTACGTGCGCGGGCAGCAGCAGGACTACGATCACTGGGCGGCGCTCGGCAATCGCGGCTGGAGCTGGCGCGAGTGCCTGCCGTATTTCCGCAAGCTCGAACACAACACGCTCGGCGAAGGGCCGACGCGCGGCACCGGCGGCCCGCTGTGGGCTTCCGCGATCCGGCAGCGGCACGAACTCGTCGATGCGTTCGTCGCCGCGTCGAACCGGCTCGGCGTGCGCACCGTCGACGATTTCAACACGGGCGACCAGGAAGGCGTGGGCTACTACCAGCTCACCACGCGCAACGGGCTGCGCTGCTCGACCGCGGTGGCCTACCTGAAGCCCGCGCGCGGGCGGCCGAACCTGCATGTCGAAACCGATGCGCAGGCGCTGAAGGTGCTGTTCGACGGCACGCAGGCGTCCGGCGTGCGGTACGTCCGGCACGGCAAGGTTCACGACGTGCGTGCGCGGCGCGAGGTGATCCTCGCGGCCGGCGCGCTGCAGTCGCCGCAACTGCTGCAGGTGTCGGGCGTCGGGCCGGCCGCGCTGCTGGGTCGGCACGGGATTCCGGTCGTCGCCGATCGGGCGGGCGTCGGCGAGAACCTGCAGGATCATCTGCAGATTCGTCTGATCCATGAAGTGACGAAGCCGATCACGACCAACGACGAACTGCATTCGTGGGTCGGCCGCGCGAAGATGGGGCTGCAATGGGCGCTGTTCCGCGGCGGCCCGCTCGCGATCGGCATCAACCAGGGCGGGATGTTCTGCCGTGCGCTGCCGGACGAATCGGCGACGCCCGACATCCAGTTCCATTTCTCGACGCTGTCGGCGGATTCGGCGGGCGGCAGCGTGCATCCGTTTCCCGGCTGCACGTATTCGATCTGCCAGCTGCGGCCCGAATCGCGCGGCACCGTGCGAATCCGCACCGACGATGCGCGCGACGCGCCGTCGATCCAGCCGAACTATCTCGACACCGAGCGCGACCGCCGCACGACGGTGGCCGGCGTGCGCTTCGCGCGACGCGTCGCGGCCACCGAGCCGATGGCGTCGCTGATGAAGCGCGAGGTGCGGCCGGGCGCGGACGCGCAGACGGACGACGAGCTGCTCGAGTTCTGCCGGGAATACGGGCAGACGATCTTTCATCCGTCCGGTACGGCGAAAATGGGCGTCGCGAGCGATCCGCTCGCGGTCGTCGACGAGCGGCTGCGTGTGTACGGCACGCGCGGGCTGCGCGTGGTCGACTGCTCGATCATGCCGACCCTCGTATCGGGCAATACCAACGTGCCGATCGTGATGGTCGCCGAGAAGGCGTCCGACATGATCCTCGAGGACGCGCGCGCCGCCGATCGCGGCCGCAGCGTCGCGCCGGCCCCCGAGGCCGTCGCGTAGGGCCTCGCCACGCATCTCCCCGCGTGGCCCGTGTGCCTGCGCCCGGACGGCCGCCGCGCGTTCATCGATGCCCCCGCCAGTACGGCGCCGGGGCAGGTTGCGGCGCATCCTTACCTGGAGAAGCTCGCATGGCAATCGATTCCCGGGTCGTCCGACGCGTGGCCGCGGCCAGCGTGATCGGCGCGACCGTCGAGTGGTACGACTTTTTCCTGTACGGCGTCGTCGCCGGCATCGTGTTCGACAAGCAGTACTTTCCGGCGGGCGACGCGTTCGTGTCGACGATGCTCGCGTATGCGACGTTCGCGGTCGGCTTCGTCACGCGGCCGCTCGGCGGCTTGCTGTTCGGCCATCTCGGCGACCGCGTCGGGCGCAAGTCCGCGCTGATCCTGACGATGCTGATCATGGGCGTGTCGACGGCCGGCGTCGCGTTCCTGCCGACCTACGCGCAGATCGGCATGTGGGCGCCGGTGCTGCTGCTGACGCTGCGCGTGCTGCAGGGCATCGGCCTCGGCGGCGAGTGGGGCGGCGCGGTGCTGATGGCATACGAATATGCGCCGCCGCACCGGCGCGGGCTGTACGCGAGCCTGCCGCAGATCGGACTCGCGATCGGGCTGTGCCTCGCGGCCGGCGTGGTCGCGGCGCTGTCGCGCGTGTTGCCGGACGCCGCGTTTCTCGCGTGGGGCTGGCGCGTGGCGTTCGCGGCGTCGCTGCTGCTCGTCGCGGTCGGTTTCTACATCCGCACGCGGGTGGCCGATACGCCCGAATTCGTCGCGCTCAAGCGCCAGCGGCGCGAGACGAAGCTGCCGGTGGTCGAACTGCTCGGCAACTACCGGCAGGCGATCCTGCTCGGGATGGGCGCGCGCTATATCGACGGCGTGTTCTTCAACGTGTTCGCGGTGTTCTCGATCGGCTACATGACGCGCAACCTGTCGATCTCGCGCGGCGATGCGCTGCTCGGCGTGATGAGTGCGGCGGTCGTGATGTGCGGGTTCATCCCCGTGTTCGGCAGCCTGTCCGACCGGCTCGGCCG
>NZ_WIXR01000052.1:27936-28325 GCF_019425585.1 Burkholderia sp. COPS
CGGTGCTGCCCGCGTTCTGGCTGCTGCAGACGCAATCGTCGAACCTGCTCGCCGTATGGCTCGCGCTGGTGATCCCGTTCGGGATCTTCTACGCGATGGCATACGGGCCGGAGGCCGCGCTGTTCGCGGAGCTGTTCGACGCGAACGTGCGGTACACGGGCATTTCGTTCGTCTACCAGGTGTCGGGCATCTTCGCGAGCGGCCTGACCCCGATCGTCGCGACCGCGTTGCTGCGCGTGAACGGCGGTGCGCCATGGCTCGTCGGGGTGTACGTGATGTTGTCTGCACTCCTGTCGATCGTGTCCGCGCGGGCGATCGAGAAGCGCGGAAGCGTGGCCGAGGTCGCGGTGCGCGCGATGTGACGGCGGGCGGGGCGGGCAGGTGGCGCG
>NZ_WIXR01000053.1:0-33510 GCF_019425585.1 Burkholderia sp. COPS
CCACGCGGACGCGTGGGCGGTACGGTTCGGGTCGAAGAAACGGAGATCCATCGGTAGCGTCTTGTGTCGAATTGAAAGTCGATGGGTCCGGCCGCGTCCCGCGCGGCCGGGCGTCGCGCCCCCCGGCGCGAATCAGAACAGCCTGTGCAGCGCCCAGTACAACGCCGCCGACAGCGCGATCGATGCGGGCAGCGTCAGCACCCACGCGAGCAACAGGCTATGCACCGCATCCCGGCGCAGGCCCGAGCCGCTCGATACGCGCACGCCGAACAGGTTCCGGAGGCTCGACCGCACGACCGCGAGGTGCGGATCGAGCGAATGCGTATAGATGACGGTTGCGACCGCGTTCGCGGTGTCGTGAAAGCCGTTCACGAATTCGAAGCCGAGCGCGATCAGCAGCGCGACGATCAGCAGCAGGAACGGGAGGGCCGAGCTTTCCTTGACGGGGCTGAGATCGGCGCCGAGATGAACACCGACGTAGACGATGCCGCAGGCAATGATCAGAAAAAACAGCGCGAGGCTGACGGCACGCGTGCGGTTGCTGACCGCACCGCTGGTTTCCGTTGCCGCGAGATTCGGCATGAAGGGGCTCCGGAGAGGTGACTCGGAGTGGCAGGCTATCGATCGGCCGTGACGCAAATGTGACGTGTCACTTACAGGACATTGACAGGTCATCTTTCAGGAACAGCGCATTGCCGCGCAATCCGTGAACACGGGTGATCGACCGTGTCGCGCGCGGGAATAAATCCGCCGCTTCGCCGGTATGGCACGCGAAGGCGCCGGTTTATTCCAGGACGATCCGGCCGTCCCGTTTCGTCACACGATTGCGAGGCTCCCATGTCTTCATCGACCCCCACCCGCCCGTCGCGCCGCAAGGCCCTGCAGTGCATGGCCTTCGGCGGCCTCGGCACGCTGTTTACGCTGTCGGGCGGCATCCTGACGCCGTTCGACCTGGCGCTCGCGCAGACCGGCGACGCGCTCCCGGCCAACGCGGGCAAGCCGCTGTTCGTACAGGTCAGCGACACGCACATCGGCTTCAACAAGGATGCGAATCCCGATGTATCGGCCACGCTCAAGCAGACGATCGAACTCGTCAACGGGATGCCGGCGATGCCCGCGCTGGCCATCCACACGGGCGACATCACGCACCTGTCCAAGGCCGAGGAGTTCGACCACGCGTCGCAGCTGCTGTCCGCGCTGCGCGTGCCGGAACTGCATACGGTGCCCGGCGAGCACGACGTCACCGACGGTTCGGGCGCCGAATATTTCAGCCGGTTCGGCAAGGCGTCGGACAACCGCGGCTATTACAGCTTCGATCACGCGGGCGTGCACTTCATCGGCCTCGTCAACGTGATGCACTTCAAGCCGAACGGGCTCGGCAGCTTCGGCGACGACCAGCTCGCGTGGCTCGCGCAGGATCTCAAGGGCCGCTCGTCGAGCACGCCGATCGTCGTGTTTTCGCACATGCCGATGTGGACCATCTACGAGCCGTGGGGCTGGGGCACCGGCGACGCGCCGCAGACGATGGCGCTGCTGCGACGCTTCGGCTCGGTCACCGTGCTGAACGGACACATCCACCAGATCGTGTCGAAGGTCGAGGGCAACGTGACGTTCCACACCGCGCGCTCCACCGCGTTCCCGCAGCCGACGGCCGGCAACGGCCCGGGCCCCGTGCCGCTCACCGTGCCGCGCGACCGGCTGCCCGCGATGCTCGGCGTGACGACCGTCGAATTCGCGGGCCATCCGGTTGCGTCGTCGCTGCACGATGCAACGCTGGCCTGACGCACCGAACCGCAAGGAGACCGACATGACCCGCTTCAAGCACGCCAGCCTCGTCGCGGCGCTGATCCTGTGCGCCACCGCCCCACTCGCCGCATTCGCCCAGGGCCCGGACGGCCCGCTCGTGACGATCCGCAATTTCATGTTTTCGCCGATGTCGACCACGATCAAGGCCGGCACGACGGTCACGTGGAAGAACCTCGACGGGGAACCGCATACGGTCGTCAACGACGCCGGCATCTTTCACTCGTCGGCGCTCGACCAGGGCGACACGTACTCGTTCCGCTTCGACAAGCCGGGTGTCTACAAGGTGTTCTGCGGGATTCACCCGTACATGAAGGAAACCATCACGGTGGAATGACGCGGCGCACCACGACATGCGCGGACGAATGGCGGGCAGCGGCGCCTACAATGCCCGCATCCCATTCGCCCGCGTGGCCGACGGAGCCGCCCATGCCCAGGATCGATCTCAGCGCCGTGCCCGAACGCCGCGGCAGCGGCTATCCGCCGCCGTTCGACGCGCCGTGCGCGCAGCGCATCCGCCAGCGCGTCGGCGACGCCGGCGGGTTGCGCGATTTCGGCGTCAACCTGATGCGCGTGCCGCCGGGCGGTTGGTCGGCGCAGCGCCACTGGCATTCCGACGAAGACGAATTCGTCTACGTGCTCGAAGGCGAACTCGTGATGATCGAGGACGACGGCGAAACCGTGCTGCGCGCGGGCGACTGCGCGGCGTTTCCGAAAGGCTCCGGCGACGGCCATCACCTGGTCAACCGGTCGGAGGCGCTCGCCGTCTATCTCGAGGTCGGCTCGCGCTCACCGGACGACGTGATCACCTGCCCCGACATCGACATGATGAGCCCGAGCCGCGACGGCCGGTTCCTGCACAAGGACGGCACGCCTTACCCGGACGCGTGACGCCGGTCGCTCGCGGATGCACCGCGAAGCACGGCGCGCGCGCCGAGCGCCGGGCGCCGGCTTCGCGACGCCGACCACCGCGCCGAAGCACCGGAAGCGCCGGAAGCGACCGGCGAAGCAGGCGCGAATTGCCGTTGCGCGGCGCGCGATCCCCGCCGGCCATCGCCTACACTGAATCGAGCCATTCGGTTCCGACCCACCTTCACACGCAGCGAGGCGAGCCATGACCGCGAGCGAACCGGCACGCATGAACCTCCCCGGACAAGTCGTGCTCGTGCTCCAGGGCGGCGGCGCACTGGGCGCGTTCCAGCTCGGCGTGTTTCAGGCGATGGACGAAGCCGGGATACGGCCCGACTGGGTGGTCGGCACGTCGATCGGCGCGATCAACGCGGCGCTGATCGCCGGGAATCCGCCGGAGCAGCGTTACGACAGGCTGTCGGCGTTCTGGCGGCGCGTGACCGAACGAACCCGTTTCGACGTCCCGCCGCTGGTGCCCGGCTGGGACCGGATGCTGGCCGAGCTGATGATCATCGGCGGCGGCATCGCGGGATTCTTCCAGCCCAATCCGGCATCGTGGCTCGGGCCGATGGTGCGCCTCGGCGTCGATCGTGCGTCGTATTACCGGATCGCACCGCTGCGCGACACACTCGCGTCGCTGATCGACCCCGACCTGCTGAACGCGGGCCGCCCGCGCCTGACCGTCAGCGCGGTCAATGCGTGCACCGGCACGATGCGCTATTTCGATTCGCGCGATACGCGGCTCGGGATCGAGCACATCATGAGTTCGGGCGCGCTGCCGCCCGCGTTTCCGGCGATACGGATCGACGGCGAGCCTTACTGGGACGGCGGCGTGTATTCGAATACGCCGGTCGAGGTCGTGCTCGACGACAATCCGCGCCGCAGCTCGGTCATCTTCTCGGTGCAGATGTGGAATCCGGCCGGCCCCGAGCCCGAGAGCATCTGGCAGGTGTCAGAGCGACAGAAGGACATCCAGTACGCGAGCCGCACCGACAGCCACATCGCACGCCAGCAGCAGATCCACCGGCTGCGCCACGTGATCCGCGAACTGGCCCGCCACGTGCCGGAAGCCGAACGCGCGTCGCCGGCCGTGCGCCGGCTCGCCGCGTGGGGATGCGAAACCACGATGCACCTGGTCAAGCTCGCGGCGCCGCGCCTCGCCAGCGACAATCAGCTGAAGGACATCGATTTCACGCCGGCCGGCATCGCGGCCCGCCGGCAGGCCGGTTACGACGCCGCGCGGCGGGCGATCGCCGCACGTCCGTGGGAGCTGCCGACGGACCCGACGGAAGGGCTGACGGTATTCGACCCGGACGCGGCGCCGGGCGCCGAAACACCGGCCTGACGCGCGGCGCCGCCATCGCGCGCCGGCAGCATGGCGAAATCACGCGCGCTCGGCCTCCGTTCGATCGTCGACGCGGCGGTTATCACACGACGGCACGACGACGGCACGACGGCTTACGGCAATTCCGCGCGCACGGCCGGCGCGGTACCGGCGACGACCGGACACGATTGCGGCAGCGCCTGCCCGAACAGCACGGCGAGCCCGCAGGCGGACGTGAACATGCCGCGATTGTCGTGCCCGACGCCCGGCACTTCGACGACCTGCTGCGCGAGATCGTCCGGATGCCGCTTCTTCAGGTAGTCGAAATACGCGAGCCCGCGCGCGAGCCGATACGGGCCTTGCGCCATCGCCGCGCACGAACGGTCGATGAAGTGCGTGTAAGGGTTCGTGTCGGCCTGCCCGAGCAGGTACACGACATGACGCGCCGCGTAGCGCGTTTCGAGTGCGCGCACGTCCTGCGACGCGACATAGGGCGGTGCCGACTCCAGCCCGTATTTCCACTCGTTCGCGCGCGGGCAGGTGCCGCCTGCGATCGCCTGGCCGTCCGGCCGTTCGTCGTCGAAATACAGGTAGCTCGACGGGTTCGCGACCACATAACGCACGGCGATGCCGGCCCGTACCAGCGCGTCGCCTTCGTGCCCGGCCACCGCATAGCGCTGCAGCAACTGCGCACCGGCGGAATGGCCGATCACGACCACGCTCGACAACGCGGGATACCGGCTGCGGTCGGCGAAATGCGCGAGCAATGCGTCGAGCGCGGTGAACGAACTGATCGGCGCCGGCTGACGGGCCGCGTCGCCGCCCTTCCATCCTTCCTGCGTCCAGGCGAGCGTTTGCGCGGGCAACGAAAACGCGCGCGTATCGGCACGCGTCAGGAACTGCGGTGCGACGACCATCGTGCCCTTGCCGGCCGCACCGGCCTTGTCGACGACCTCGAGCCCCGATGCGTAGTACGCGTCGGCATTGCGAAGCGTGCCGTGAATCACGACGAAGACCCGCGTGACATCGGGCGCGGCCTGGTCGAGCGGACGATCGGCGTAGACGGGCAGCACCGCATTGCCCTGCGGCGTATCGACGGCCACGCGCTGGCCGGCGACGGCCTTGACCGGCGCCTCGAGGCGTTCGCGTTGCGTGAGCATGGCGGCTTCGGCCGGACGCGCGCCGCCCGGCATGCCGATGGCGGCACAGGCTGCCGCGAGCGAAACGGCGCATGACAGTTTTCGGGCGGCCGGCAGCACGCACGAGAACCGGAGGTTGGCGAAGGCGACGGAAATGAGTGACATGGCGACGGATCGAGGGGCGGATATGACTTTAACGGCGAGGGTCGCGAAATCCGTCGCCGATGGCCGGGTGGTCGAACACCGGCACGCGCGGCGAATCGGGCAGCGTGCCGATATCCGCTGCGGGCGCATGGTGTTGAGGATCGTAGCAGAGCGAATAGTCGAAGACCCGCTCGCCGACGCGGCGGTTGCGGCCACCCTCGGCAGTGAACGCGTGCTCGACACCGCGATTCCCGCCTCGGCAATGGGCGCAACGCGACTCGCGGCGCGTCGGCGCGGGCGCCACCCAGGGGCGCGTCAGCCCGATGCCGCGGACGAGTCGCACTGCATCCGCTGCACGATCGCGTCCAGTTCGCCGATATGGTTGGCGACCGCCTGCCTGCCCGCGCGTGCCCATCCGTCGAACGACGTCATCCCGCTCACCGCGCCGACGAACGCTACGCCGGCGCGCTCGGCCGCCTGCGCGTCCACCGCGTGGTCGCCCACGTAGATCGCCGAACGAGCGGGCAAACCAAGCCGCGCCAACGCCAGCACGAGCCCTTCGGGATCGGGCTTGTGACGCTGCACGTCTTCCCCGCCGATCAGCACGTCGACGAGCGATTGCAACTGGTTCAGCGCAAGGATCGCCTCGATCCGGTAGCGAAACTTCGACGAAACGATCGCGACCGCGAGCCCCTGCTCGCGCAGACGCGCGAGCAGGGGCGGCACCTCGGGATAGATGCGCGTGCCGCGCACCATGATCTCGTCGGCCCGCACCACGAAGTGCCGCGCGAACGCGTCGGCCCGCGCCGGCTCGGTTTCGCCCGTCAGCGAGCGGAACATCTCGTGCAGCGGCAGCCCGATCACGGCCGCGATCTGCGCCGGCGTCGCGCCGGCGGCATCCAGCTGATGCAACGCGTACTCCGTGCACGCGACGATCGCGGCGGACGAATCCGCCAGCGTCAGATCGAAATCGAAGATGACGGCCCGAACAGACATGAAAGGACTCCGCAAAAAAAAAGGTTCGTGCGCGATGGACGAACCGGCATGACGTTGCGATGCGCACCCGCGCGTCGATCGATCGGCGCGCCTGGCCGGAATACTCGCGATCGGCCGCGTCGAACCCGTCCGGGTCGCGCCTCGCCGCGTAGCATCCCACAGGATGCGCAACGCGGTGCGTCGCCCGGGCAGATCCGGCGACGAGGCGCTGCTCGAGTTGCCGAAGCTCGCGGCTACCCGCCCGCGATACGCGTGCCCATACGCTCGCGCATGTCGATGCGACGCAGGGAAGGAACGAGATCGTCGACGTGCCCGACTGAGGGCCGGATGGCGCGTGGCGGGACGGCGGCTCCGCTCCACGTCCTTCGCGGTCGCCTTGCTCTGTCCCCGCAATCGCCCTTCGCTATCAACCCTATTGCCGGCAATGCTTTCAAACATATCGTCAAGTTCCGATATAAGATTCGCCCATCGACGATACCTCGTTACCCGAGCGAAACGCCAAACCTGTCCATGCCGACCGAACTCGACATCGAAGCGATCCTGAAAGCGCTCTCGAACCCCGTGCGCCGGGAAATCCTCGCCTGGCTGAAAACGCCGGACGTGCATTTCCCGAACCAGACGCTGCCGTATGAACACGGCGTCTGCGCGGGCCAGATCGACGCGCGCTGCGGGCTGTCGCAATCGACCGTCTCCGCGCACCTCGCGACGCTGCAGCGCGCGGGGCTCGTGACGTCGACGCGGATCGGCCAGTGGGCGTTTTTCCAGCGCAACGAGGCCGTCATCGACGCATTTCACGACGCACTGCGCCGCGAACTCTAGCCAACGGCCGAACCGGCCATGCGGGCCGCCGCCGCACATGACGCGCCGGCTTCCCCGCCTTTCGTGAAGAGGTTATCTGCCATGCCTACACTGTTCGACCCCGTTACCCTCGGCGACCTGACCCTGCCGAACCGCATCGTGATGGCGCCGCTCACCCGCGCCCGTGCGGGTACGACGCGCGTGCCGAACGCACTGATGGCGCGCTATTACCGCGAGCGCGCATCGGCCGGCCTGATCATTACCGAAGCGACGTCGGTCACGCCGCAGGGCGTCGGTTATGCCGACACACCCGGCATCTGGTCCGACGAACAGGTCGAAGGCTGGAAGCAGGTGACGCAGGCCGTGCACGCGGCCGGCGGGCGCATCGTGCTGCAGCTCTGGCACGTCGGCCGGATCTCCGACCCGGTGTTCCTGAACGGCGACCTGCCGGTCGCGCCGAGCGCCATCGCCGCGGGCGGCCACGTGAGCCTCGTGCGTCCGCAGCGCCCGTACGTGACGCCGCGCGCGCTCGAACTCGACGAGATCCCGGGCATCGTCGCCGCGTACCGCAAGGGTGCCGAGAACGCGAAGGCCGCCGGCTTCGACGGTGTCGAGATCCACGGCGCGAACGGCTACCTGCTCGACCAGTTCCTGCAGGACAGCACCAACCACCGCACCGATGCGTACGGCGGCCCGATCGAGAACCGCGCACGCCTGCTGCTCGAAGTGGTCGACGCCGCGATCGACGTGTGGGGCGCCGGCCGTGTCGGCGTGCACCTCGCACCGCGCGGTGACGCGCACACGATGGGCGATTCCGATCCGGCGGCCACGTTCGGTTACGTCGCGCGCGAACTCGGCCGCCGCAAGATCGCGTTCATCTTCACGCGCGAATCGTATTCGGGCGACCACCTGAGCCCGCGCCTGAAGGAAGCGTTCGGCGGCCCGCTGATCGCCAACGAGCAGTTCACGCTCGACACCGCACAAGCCGCGCTCGCCAGCGGCAACGCCGACGCGATCGCATGGGGCAAGCTGTTCATCGCGAACCCCGACCTGCCGCGCCGCCTCGAACTCGGCGCACCGCTCAACCAGCCGGTGCCGGAGACGTTCTACGCGGAAGGCGAAACGGGTTATACCGATTACCCGGCGCTGAGCGACGCGGCCTGATTGCGCGACAGCGCACGCGCGATGAACGGAGCGGCCCCGCCCGTCCGTTCGTCGCGCACACCATCTCCAGGGCGGGCACGTCACGTGTCCGCCCCTCCCGTTCACCGCCTGCCTTCCACGTCCGACGCTTCCGCGAACAGCGCCAGACCGACCAGACTCGCGACGCTGCATCCCAGCACATACCACGCAGGCGCGTAAAAGCTGCCGGTCGCGCGCCACATCGCGCCGACGATCAGTTGCGCGAACCCGCCGAAAATCGTCACGCCGAGCGCATAGATCATCCCGAGCGACATCGCCCGCACCTCGGGCCGAAACGCATCGAGGATCATCACGAAGCCGGCGGGACTCGACAGTGTCATCAAGCCGATCAGCACGATCACGACCGCAACCGCGGTGCCCGCCGACGGCCACATCTTCATCGCGTAAAACGCCGGCAGCACGAGCACGGCCGACGCGACGCACGTCACGCCCACCAGCCGCTTGCGACGACGCACGCGATCCGCGAGCCGCCCCGCGAACGGCGAACCGATCAGCAGCACGGCACCGGCCGCGCAGCCCGACAGCAGCGACACCGATGCCGGCATGCCGACGGTCAGCGTCAGGAACGACGGCAGGAAAAACACGATCGTATAGGTGGTCGAGGTGCCGCCGATCACGAGCAGCGTGCCGGCCGCGACCTGCCGCCACGGAATGCGCGCACGCTCGCGCGGCGCGCCGGCCGCTGCGTGCGGCAGCGTATCGTCCAGATGGCGCCGCAGGTAGAAGCCGACCGGGCCGATCAGCAGACCGAGCACGAACGGGACGCGCCACCCCCACGCGTGCAGCGCGTCGGGCGGCAGTGCGCGCGACAGCGTCAGCGCGACGAACGCGCCGACGAGCGTCGCACCGCCCTGGCTCGCCATCTGCCAGCTCACCCGCTCGCCGCGCCGGCCGGTGTCACCCGACTCCATCAGCAGGGTCGTCGCGGCCCCCACTTCGCCACCCGCCGAAAAGCCCTGCAGCAGACGCCCGACGACGATCAGCAGCGGCGCGGCGATGCCGATCTGCGCATAGGTCGGCGCGAAGCCGATGATCCCGGTGCCGAGCGCCATCAATGCGACCGTCAGCACGAGCGCGGGCTTGCGGCCGGCACGGTCCGCATAGGCGCCGATCGCGACGCTGCCGAGCGGCCGTGCGACGAACCCGACACCGAACGTCGCGAGCGACAGCATCAGCGCGCCTAGATCGCTCGACGCGGGAAAGAACAGCTTGCCGATCAATGCGGCGAAGAAACTGTAGACGGTGAAGTCGAAGAATTCGAGCCCGTTGCCGAGTGCGGCCGCAACGACCGTGCGGCGCGTTACGCGCGGCCCGGACTCGACCGGCGCAGCGGCCGTGCGATTCAGGGTATGCATCGGAAATTCCCGTTCAGAAGTTGTGATACATGCCGAGCGACAGCGTCACGGGTGTCGTCCCGGTGCGCGGTGCCGTTCCGCCCGGTTCGGTCGGCAGCGGATTGCCGTTCAGCAACACGGTCGAGATGCCGTAGTTGCGGATGAACCCCGCGCGCGCGTAGAGGCCCGTGCGTTTCGACAGCAGGTAGTCGTAGCCCAGCATCGCACCGAGTGCCGAATCCCTGGCCGGCTGGCCGGCCGCGTCGCGCACACCCGACGTATCGCGATAGACGACCGACGCGCGAATCGCATTGACGCCGAACGGCACGATCGCGCCGAGCGTGTAGACGCGCGCGATGCCGTCGCCGGCCAGCTTCGGCGCGTACTGGTTGAACGATGCGGACAGCACGATCCGCCCGGTGTCATAGACGGCGCCGAGCCCGTACAGGTCGTTGCGCACGGTGCTCGCCCCGTTGACGCCCCACACCTGGTTGTAGCTCGCGGCCAGATAGGTCGTGCCGTTGTACCACTGCAGCAGCGCGCCTTGCGCGGACGCCGCGGGTGCCCGCCCGGCCACGTTGCTCGGCGCAAGCATCAGCATCAGCGACGTGGTGCCCGCGACGATCGGCGTACGGTACGTGATGGCGTTGTCGACGCGCGCCGGCAATTGCGTCGCCCCCGGCCCGAGGTCCGAGTTGTAGCCGACGCCGCGGCTCGTCTGCACGGCTGCCGCGCCCAGCCACGTATAGACCGAGTTCGTGCCCACCGTGCCGAACACGTCGATGAACAGCGGCAGCGCCGTGCCGATCTGCTTGCCGAGACGCAACCGGCCGTAGCTGTCCGACGACAGGCCGACCCACGATTGCCTGTTGTACGTCGATTGCGCATCCTGCTGCGCGCCGCTGTTCGCGAGGAAACCGCTTTCGAGGTTGAACTCGGCGCGCCAGCCGCCACCGAGGTTCTCGCGGCCGAAGAAGCCGAACTTGGAGGTCCACTCGCCGCCGCTCTGCGTCTGCCACAGCGAACGGCCGCCGACCGTCTGGTAGTTGATCCCCATGTCGAGCGAACCATACAGCGCGACGCCCTCCGTCATCCTGCCGTTGTACTCGGGCACCGCCGCCAGCAACACGTCCTGATAGGGCACGGCGCGCGCGTTGCCGGCGCCGAACGCGAGACAGGCCGCGCCTAATGCAAATCGCTTTTTCATTCGTCATCCTTATCGTCAAGTCAACCCGGGTCCGGCCGGCGCGTCTTCTTTGCGCCTTCGTCAGTCCATCTTCAGGAAGCGTTCGGCAATCCCGGCGAAATAGGCCGCCCCCCAGCTCAGCGCGGAGTCGTTGAAGTCGTAATGCGGGTTGTGCACCGAACATCCGCCCCGGGAATCGACGCCGTTACCGACCAGCACGTAGCAACTCGGTGCGCATTCGGTCATCCACGAGAAATCCTCGCTGCCCATCACGCCATCGGGCAACAGCGTGAGCGCGCCTTCGCCGGCCAGCGCCGCGATCGTCTCCACCGCGAGATCCGACGCCGCACGGTCGTTGTCCACGACACGCGAGATCGACTGGTATTCGATCTGCGCGGTCATCCCGAACGCCTGCGCCTGCGCGTCGACGATCCGGCGGATCCGTGCCTCGATTTCGTCGCGCGTGGTCGCGTCGAGCGCGCGCACGGACAACTGCAGCGTCGCCGTTGCCGGGATCACGTTCGGGGCAGTGCCCGCATGGAACGTGCCGACGGTCACGACGGCCGGCTTCAGCGGATCGACGTTGCGGGAGACGATCGATTGCAGCGCGGTCACGATTTGCGCGCCCGCGACGATCGGGTCGCTCGCGAGCTGCGGCATCGCACCATGGCCGCCTTTGCCCGTCACGGTGATCGTCACCGAATCGGACGACGCCATCATCGGCCCGTAGCGCAACGCGAAATGGCCGACCGGCACGCCCGGCGCGTTGTGCAGCGCATACACGCGTTCGCACGGGAAACGTTCGAACAGGCCGTCGTCGATCATCCGCTTCGCGCCACCGAGCCCTTCCTCGGCCGGCTGGAAGATCACGTTGAGCGTGCCGTCGAAACGGCCCTGTTCGGCAAGATAGTGGGCGGCGGCCAGCAAGATCGCCGTGTGGCCGTCGTGACCGCATGCGTGCATCGTGCGCGCAACCGTGCTCGCATACGGCAGCCCCGTCGCCTCCTCGATCGGCAGCGCATCCATGTCGGCGCGCAGGCCGAGCGTGCGCACCGACGCGCCGCGCCGCAACTGGCCGACGACGCCGGTGCCTCCCACCCCCGTCGTCACGTCGTAGCCCCATGTGGCCAGTTGTTCGGCGACGAGTCGCGCGGTGCGGGTCTCGGCGAATCCGAGTTCGGGATGGGCGTGGATGTCGCGGCGGATCGCAACGAATCGGGACTCCGACTCGCGAATCGCCGCGAGTACGTGAGCAAGGTTCTGCGTCATGGATGGCTCCGTGGAATCGGCCGCCTCGCGACCGTCCGGCCAAGCATAGAGACGCGTTTCGGGTCAAAAAACTCACGAATTTTGATACAGATAACTTTTGGTAATATCTTCCGCATCATGAAAATCCATCAATTGCGCGCACTCGTCGCGGTCACGACGGCCGGCAGCATCAAGGCCGCGGCCAGGACCCTGCACGTCACGCAGCCGGCCATCAGCAAGGCGATCCAGGAACTGGAAAATGAGTTCGGCGTGACGCTCCTCGAGCGCAAACCGTGGGGCGTGGTGCCGACGCCGGAAGGCGACGCACTGCTCGGGCGCGCCCAGGCCGTCGTGCGCGAGCTCGAACGGGCGAGCGAGGACATGGCGCACATGAAGGGGCTGCGCGACGGGCGGCTCGTGATCGGCTTCACGCCGATCGTCGCGGTGACGGGCTTTGCGGAAGCCTACGCCGCCTTCCGCCGCCACTGGCCGAACGTCGAATGCGAACTTCGGGAACTGACGTTCAACCTGCTCACGGAACAGTTGCGCAATCGCACGCTCGATCTCGCCTTCGTCGCCGTCACGGGCCCCATTGCCGAGTCGGTCGACATCAGGGCGATCCGCACGTTCGACACTGCGTTCGTCACCCGCGAGAACGGGCGCTTCGCGGGCGCGACATCGCTCGAGGCGCTGCGCGACGCGGAATGGATCCACGCCGACGCCAGCGACAACTTCCCCACCTATATCCGCGACCTGCATGAACACGCGGGCCTGCCCCCGCCGCGCTGCATCACGCGCTGCACGTCGTATGCGCTGTTCTACAGCCTGCTCATGACCAACGATGCGATTTTCTCGTGGACCCGGCTGTCGCTCGCGGAAACCGTGTTCGGCCAGAAGCTGACGCCGCTGCCGTTGCCGATGTCGCCGCCACCGCTTCAGTTGTACCGGCTCACGCCGCCCGGCCTGCAACTGACGCGGCCCGCGTCCGATTTTCTGGCGCACGTGGAGGCCGCGTTCGCGTCGCTGCCGGCGGCCGGAAGCCCGGCATTGCGCTGACACCCGATCGCGCTGCCTGCACCGCAACTCGCCGGGAGTGCGTCAGCCCGGGACGCGCATCCGCATGAACACGCGCTGCGTCTCGTCGAGCCCGAGCGCGACGTGGTGCGCGCGGATCGCACAAAGCGTGCCGTCGAGCGTGGCGTCGTCGACGATGCTGAAACCCAGGCGCGCGTAGTACGGCGCATTCCACGGCGCATCGCGAAACGTCGACAGCACGACCTCCGCGATACCTTCCCGCGCGGCGCGTGCGCTCACCTGCTCGATCAGGCGCGCGCCGATCCGCTGTCCGGCATGCGACGGCGCGACATCCAGTTCCTCCAGATACAACCGCCGTGCATCGAGCAGCCGGTAGAACGCGAACCCGACGCACGCGCCCTGCGCATCGACCGCGACGACCGCGCGGCCGTCGTCGATGCGCGCGAGCACGTCGGCCGCATCGGTCGGCTCGCCATCGGCGATGTCGGTCATGCCGATTTCGCGAAACCGCTGCGCGGCGGCGACTTCGACGGCGGCCATCGCGGCCGCGTCTTCCCGCGTGGCGGGGCGAATCAGGATCGATGCGGTCATTGCGGCAATTCAGGCAGACAGTCTGGAACGGCCGTCACTATAATCGAAACCTCATACGTTTCGAACGCCTCCACCCACGAGGTTCGTCATGACGTTGTCCGCGCTCGCCGTCTTCGCTGTCACCCTGCTCGTCACCGCCGGCACCCCCGGGCCGAGCGTCGCCGCGCTGGTCGCGCGCGTGCTGACCAACGGCGTGCGCGACGTGCTGCCGTTCCTCGCCGCCATGTGGCTCGGCGAAGCGTTGTGGCTCACGCTCGCGGTCGCGGGGCTGTCCGCGTTCGCGCGCACGTTCGCGGCCGGCCTGATCGTGCTGAAGCTGCTCGGCGTCGCGTACCTGCTGTTCCTCGCGTGGAAGATGTGGACCGCGCCGACCGAGGCCGGCGCCGACGACCTGCCGCGCGGCCAGTCGCCGTCGCGCATGTTCGTCGCAGGCATGCTCGTCACGCTCGGCAACCCGAAGATCATGGTGTTCTATCTCGCGCTGCTGCCGACCATCGTCGATCTCACGCACGTCGGTGTGACCGCGTGGGCCGAACTCGTCGCCACGATGCTCGCGGTGCTGATCCTCGCCGACTGCTTCTGGTCGCTGCTCGCGGCGCGCGCGCGGGCTTTTCTCACTTCGGCGCGCGCGAAACGGATCGCCAACCGCACGAGCGCGACCGCAATGGCCGGCGCGGCAGTGGCAATCGCGACACGGTAGCCGCCGGTCCCGCACCACACCGCCCCTGCCGCCCGCCATGTCGCAACTCGGGAAGATTCCTGCCGCTCTCGCCGCGCAATCGATTTCCAGTCGCGAGATCGTGCTTCCGCTCGACGCCGCGCTCGAATGCATCGATTATTGCGTGCGTCATCGCATTCCGATCTACGGATGGGAAGGCTGGGTCCTGACTGCCGACGGGCGGGTCGGACACGGCAGCGCACCGCAGGGCACCGTGTGTCTTGCGGACTGGCCGCTGGCGGATGCTGCCGCGTTCTGCCGCAGCACGATGACGTCCGACGCGCAGGCGTGGCACGACGAATACCACGCAACGACCGACCGGCTGCATTTCTGCATCACGATCGGCGACGCACGCTGATCGTCGTATCCGTGCAATCGCATGCCGGCGCGCGACCGGCAACTCGCAACGGCCGTCCGATCGTTGCTCCTGCTCCGGAGGGTTTCACCGTGAAGACCTGGTTATCGACCGTACTGGCTGCCCTCCTCTGCCTGTCGGCCACGCTCACGCACGCGGCCGGCATCAAGCTCGTCCGGATTCCGGCCGACGCCGGCGGCCCCGAACTGAAGGCAGTCGTGTGGACGCCCTGCGCGGACGCCGCCCAGACGCTCACGATCGGGCCTTTCGAACTGAAAGGACAACGCGACTGCCCGACCGTCGGCGACAAGCTGCCGCTCGTCGTGATCTCGCACGGGCATGGCGGCACGTACTTCGGCCATCACGACCTCGCCGAAACGCTCGCCGACGCGGGCTTCGTCGTCGCGGCCATCAATCATCCCGGCGACACGCATGCCGACATGAGCCACGCGGCCGACCTGCGGGAACTGGCCGAGCGGCCAGCGGACATCAAGCGCCTCGTCGACTACATGCTGGCCAACGCGGCCGATGCCGCGCATGTCGATCCCGCGCGGATCGGCTTCTTCGGCTTCTCGCGCGGCGGCTATACGGGCCTCGTGCTGGCCGGCGCGAATCCGGATTTCGTGCACGCACGGGTGGCCTGCCCGGACCCGACCTGGCTGATCTGCAAGCAGATCCGCGACCATGACCTGCCGCGCCAGCCGCTGACGCACGATCCGAGGATCAAGGCCTACGTGCTCGCCGACCCGCTCGACGAATTCCCGACCGCCGAAACGCTGAAGGACGTGCACGCGCCGATCCAGCTCTGGGCGTCCGAAGCGGGCGGCGACGGCGTGGAGCCGGAAACGACCCCCGCGCTGGCCGGCCTGCTGCCGCGACGGCCTGAATTCCACGTCGTGCCGAATTCCGCGCACTTCGCGTTTCTCGCGCCGTGCCCCGAACAACTGGCACACGACTCGCCCGAAGTCTGTACCGATGCGAAGGGATTCGACCGTGCGGCGTTCCACACGATGCTCGATGTAAAGGCGCTCGCATTCTTCACCGCCCATCTTCGCTAGCAGCGAAACGCCTTGCGCCACGCACCCGGCACCGGCGCATGGTCGTTGCACGCGATCAGCGCGCGCACCAGCGCCCAATCGTCGTCATCGCAGAAATCGAGCAGCATCGCGCCGCACGGGCCGCGCTGCTCGCGCAGCCGTGCGGCCAGCCGCGCATGAATGCCCTGCACCCGGCCGTCGCCGTGGGCAACGACCGACGGATTCGCGCCCATGCCGGTCCCGCTGCAGAAGTTGATCGCCCAGCGGCCACTGTCCGGCGACGGCAGGTCCGTCAGCAGCGCGTCGATCGCACGCCACTTCCAGCCGATCGACGCCGCCACCGGCACGCGATATTCGTCCTGGATCACGAACGCGCCGTCGGGATGATCGATCGTGAACGTCGCGTTGTCGGGCCACGCGGTCAGGTCGATGCCGAGCGGCCGGCTGCTGCGAAAGCGCCGCAGCAGCACGATCGCGCCGCGCACGTCGCCGAGCGCGGGCAGCGTGCCGCCGGCATGCCAGCGCAGCCGCGGATGCCGCGCGCGATGCGCATCGAACGTCGCATCGAAACTGCGTGTGCACGCGTGCGCCGGCCATTCGTCCTTCACCGACATCACGATGCATTCGCGCGGATGTTCGTCGAGAAAACGCAAACAATCGGCCAGCACGTCGTCGAACGTCATGCCGAGCGCGATGCCGCCGTGATGAATGTCGAACGCGTCGCGCACGTGCCGGCAGCGGATGTCGAGCAGCCGCACGCCATGCGCGAGTTGCGCATCGAGCGGCGCACGCTGGGTGCGCACGAGCGCATCGTCGACCGTATACGCACAGGTGTCATGGCTGCCCGGTAGGGTCAGCGTATGCAGCGGCCGCGCGTCGTCGAGCGCCGACATCCAGTCGGCAGGCGGCGTGCGCGTATCGTGGCTCGAAGGGATCATGAATCGATGAATGACAAGGAAAGAAAACCGTGGGTGACGGCGTCGGATGTCGCGGCGCGCGCCGGCGTATCGCGCTCCGCGGTGTCGCGTGCATTCTCGCCGACGGCGAGCATCGCACCGCAAACCCGTGAGCGCGTGATGGTCGCCGCGCGCGCGCTCGGCTACCAGGTCAACCTGATCGCGCGCGACATGATCACGCAGCGCAGCAGCATGATCGGCGTCGTGACGGCCGGGTTCGAGAATCCGTTTCGCGCGCGGCTGCTGTCGGACCTGATGGCCGCGCTCGGGCAGCGCGCGCTCACGCCGCTCGTGACCAATGCGGAAGACCCGCGCCAGGTCCGGCAATCGCTCGAGCAACTGCTCAGCTACCGGATCGCGGGCCTCGTGATGACGTCTGCCTCGCCGCCGCTGTCGGTCGCGCAGCAGTATCTCGAACACCGGATCCCGGTCGTGATGATCAACCGCGACGCGAATCTGCCAGGTGCGGATGTCGTCGTGAGCGACAACGCGACCGGCGCCGCGCATGCCGCGCGAATGCTCGCGCAGGCGGGCGCGCGCCGGGTCGCGTTCGTCGGGCCGCGCAACACGAGCTACAGTGCGAGCGCGCGTGCCGCTGCGTTCGTCGAAGCGCTTCGTCGTCACCGCGATACCGATAGCGCCGCAAGCGTTCGGATTCAGGACACGCCGTCCGACACATACGCATGCGGTGTCGATGCGGCACGGCATCTGCTGTCCGGCGACACCGTTCCGGACGGCGTGTTCTGCTCGTCCGACCTGCTCGCGTTGGGCATGATCGACACCGCGCGCCAGCAGTTCGGGCTGCGCGTGCCGGAAGACTTGCGCGTCATCGGCTTCGACGACATTCCTGCCGCCGCATTCGACGGCTATGCGCTGACGACGCTCCGTCAGGATACGCAAGGCCTCGCGAACGCGGCCGTCGACATGCTCGCCGAGCGGATGCAGGCGTTCGCCGGCGCATCGCGCACGCGGGTCGTGCCGGTGACCTGCGTCGTTCGTCACAGCTGCGTCGGCCGCCCGGCGTAGCGACGTGCGATGCGCGCGCGTGCGCCAACATAATGCGTGACAGGCGCGAGCGCGCAGCCGAGCCTGCCGCGCGGCGCACCGCCGTCCTGCATCGGCGTCACTTCAACCCGCCCGCGAACCCGCGCAACAGGTAACGCTGCACATAACCGGCCACGGCCAGCGTGGGCAGCGACGCCATCAGGCCCGCGCTCATCAAGTCACCCCAGTCGATCCCGTTCTCCGTCACGTAGCCGGCGATCGCGAGCGGCAGCGTGAAGCGGCTCGGCGTCGACACGAACAGCAGCGCGATCAGGAACTCGTTCCAAGCGGCGATGAACACGAAGATCGCGGTCGCGATCAGGCCCGGCGCGCACAGCGGCAGCACGATCTGCACCAGCCGTCGAGCCAGCCCCGCGCCGTCGATGCAGGCCGCTTCCTCGTATTCGATCGGCACGTCGCGCACGAACGCGAGCAGCATCCAGATCGCCATCGGCAGCGCGTAAATCTGATACGCGAGCATCAGGCCAGGCATCGAATCGAGCAGGTGCAGCCGTTTCGCGAGCGCGAACAGCGGCACCGCGATCGTGATCGGCGGCATCAGCTTCAACGCGAGCACGAGCACCAGGAACAGCAGGTCGAGCCGCGCCGGAAACCGCAGCCGCACGAGCGCATACGCGGCCGGAAACGCGAGCGCCAGCGCGAGCAGCGTCGTGCCGAAGCCGACCAGCAATGAATTGAAGAGCGGCGCGCCGATGCCGTTGGACCATACCGATGCGAAATGCGCGAAGGTCGGCGCGGCCGGCCAGATCCGCATCGGATGATCGAGACGTTCGAGCGTCGGCATGAAGGCCGCGCCGGCCATCCACAGGCACGGCAGCAGCAACAGCGCGAGCGCGGCGATGCGCAACGCCCACGGCAGCGCGCGACCGAATGCGGCGCCCGTGCGCGCGCGCGAGATGCCTGCGGATTGCGCCGTCATGCGCGCCGCTTGCGAACCGTCTGCCATACGTACCCCGAGACCAGCAGCGCGGACGCCGCGAGCATCAGCACCGACGCGGCGCTCGCCGGCCCGACGTTGAAGAAGCGGAAGCCCGTGTCGTAGATATAGGTCGACAGCGTCTGCGTCGCGTTGCCGGGGCCGCCGCCCGTCAGCGCATAGACCTTGTCGAACAGCTTGAACGTGTCGATCGAGCGCAGCAGCAGCGCGAGGCCGATCTGCGGCGCCGCGAGCGGCAGCGTGATGTCGCGCAGGCACTGCCACTCGCTCGCGCCGTCGGTGCGCGCGGCTTCGTACAGCTCCTGCGGGATCGATTGCAATCCGGCCAGCACGATCAGGAAGGCCATCGGCGTCCACTGCCATACGTCGACGAGCGCGAGCGACCACAACGCGAGATGCGGATCGGACAGCCAGCGCACGCCTTCGACGCCGAACACCGCGAGGAGCGCGTTCAGGAAGCCGTCGAAGTTGAGCCAGTTGCGCCAGATCGCCGAGCACACGAGCGTGGACAGCATCATCGGCAGGATCGCGAGCGGCAGCGCGATGCGCCGCCCCGGGAACGCGCGCACGAACAGCAGCGCGAGGCCGAAACCCAGCGCGACTTCCGCGAGCGACGCGACGATCGTGAAGCGCAGCGTGTTGCCGAAACCGGCCGTGAACGCGTCGTCGCCGAGCACCGCGCGATAGTTCGCGAGCCCCGCGAACGCGCGGCGGCCGGCCGAGTAGTCGACGTGGCAGAACGAATCGATCAGCACCTGCGCGACCGGATACAGCGCGAGCGCGGCGAGCACCAGCAGCGCGGGCCCGAGCAGGGCGACGAACGGCAGGCTGCGGCCGAAGGACTTCATGCGCGACCTCCGGCTGCCGAGTTGACGCGCGCCGTCACTTGCCGGCCGCGGCCGTCGCCTGCGCGATCTTCTGCTGCGCCTGGCGCAGCGCGGCGTCGGGCGCGGCCTGCCCCGTCAGCGCGAGCTGCAGCTGGTCGCCGAGAATGCTCTCGACCTGCTGCCAGTCCTTCACGCGCGGCCGCGCACGGCCGGCCTCGAGCGCCTTCAGCTGATCCGGATACCAGCGATACTGGCGCACCAGCGCCGGATCGTTGAACACGCTGCGGCGGGTCGGCGGAATGCCGATGCCGGCGAGACGCGTCTGCGTGTCGCGGTTGGTCAGGTACGCGAGGAAGTCCTGCGCGAGCTTCGCGTGCGGCGCGTCCTTCGGAATGCCCATCTGCCAGATGCCGAGCATCGGCGCCGGGCCGGCAGTCTGCCCGGGCGGCGGCTGCAGCGCGATCTGCCCGACCACGCGCGACTGCTTCGGATCGTCGAGCGCCGGCACCCACGCCGGCCACACCTCGATCGACTGCGCGGCCGTGCCGCGCTGCAGCGCGTCGCGCACTTCCGCCGCGCCGTAGACGTCGACGTCCTTCGGCGCGGACGCCTTCAGCGCGAGGAAGGTCTTCAGCGCGGCCTGCGCCTCGCGCGAATCGATCGTCACGTTGCCGGCACGGTCGAACACGTCGCCGCCGTAGGCCCACAGGATCGGCAGGAAGCCCGTCACGACCGGATTGCCCTTCGTGCCGCGAAACACGACACCCGAAACGCTCTTGTCCGCGCCGCCGACGGTCTGCGCGATCTTCAGCACGTCGTCCCAGTTGCGCGGCGGCTGCAGCTTGTATTTCGCGAGCAGGTCCTTGCGGTACGCGAACATCTCGACGTTGCCGACGATCGGCAGCGCATACAGCGCACCGGCCGCGTTGCGGCCGAGCGCGACCGCGGACGGCACGAGGTCGGCGTCGGCCAACGATGCCGGCAGCGGTTTCAGCCAGCCGTTGCCGATGAATTCGGGCGCCCACGTGTCGTCCATCATCACGAGGTCGTACGCGCCCGTGCCTTCGCGCATCGACAGCTTGAGCTTCTGGTACAGGTTCGCGTTCGGCAGCTTGAGCAGCTCGATCTCGGTGCCCGGGTGCAGCTTGTTGAAGCCGGCGACGGCGTCGGCCAGCCCCTTTCCGTAGATGTCGTCGCGGCCCGCGATGACGAGGTCCGCCGCGAAGGCGTGCGAGGCGGCAAGGGACAGCGCAACGGCGGCGGACAGCGCGCGCAGGCGGCT
Source organism: Burkholderia sp. COPS (assembly GCF_019425585.1). Taxonomy (NCBI): domain Bacteria; kingdom Pseudomonadati; phylum Pseudomonadota; class Betaproteobacteria; order Burkholderiales; family Burkholderiaceae; genus Burkholderia; species Burkholderia sp. COPS. Next base: position 20,888 of record NZ_WIXR01000053.1, read on the forward strand.
CAGCAAGGTCATGAGGTCTCTCTCGTTCGGCGTGGTGGCGGGACGGCCAGGCGTTGCACACGTGTGCAACGCGGGCGACGCTTCTGGCCGCCTGAAGCGAACGCCATTGTTCACGCCGATCGTTAAGAATTTATGGCACGCGGCGGGAACGGCCGTCGCCGTGCCCGGCTGCCCCGCCCCGCCTGCCGCTCCGTGCCTCCGCCCCGGTCAGAAATTCACGCGGATCCCGGCCATCACCGCCAGTTGCCGGCTCGAGTTGCTGTTCGCGAGCACCGGAATCTGCGCGTAGTTCACCGCGTTGCCGCTCGCGTCGGTGCTGAGCCCCGTCCCGCTCGCGATCTGGCCGATCGCGACCGCGTACAGCGCCGTGCGCTTCGACAGGCTGTAGTTCGTGCCGACGTTCACCTGGTGGAACCGCGTCGTGCCGCGCCCGTCGGTATGCGCGGCGTTGAAGATGTAGGCGACGCCGCCCTGCAGCGCGGGCGTGAACAGGTACGTGACGTTCAGTTCGCCGATGTCGAACGTGAACGCCTGCGTGCGCGGCTGCGCGGCGGTCGAGAAGTAGCGGCTGTCGCCGAGGCGCGTATGCGTGTAGGTGAGCGCGATCGTCGCCGCGCCGAACGTGACCGACCCGCCCGCACCGAACGCGCGCATCGAGCCGGCATCCTGCAGCAGGCAGTACATCGCGCCCGGGTTGCTGCACGCGAAATCGCCGATATAGCCGCTCGCGCCGCCGAGCGCCGCGTCGAGCGGCTGGTGCAGGTCGAGGTAGCCGACCGAGAACGCCACCGGCGCACGCGTGTACGTCGCGGCCACCGCGTAGCCGCGCTTCGCGGAGAAATCGCCGGCCTGCCCGCCGAAGCTGAACGTGCCGCCGAACGTGAAGCCGTTGAAATCGGCGCTGGTGAACTTCACCGCGTTGTTGAAGTTGAATGCGGCGTTCAGGTTGTCGACGTCGCCGAGGTGCGAGCCGTACGGTGTCGCCCAGTTGTTGCTCGACACATACGCGCCGAGCATGTCCGTGTACGAGTCGTATTGGCGGCCGAGGCCGAGCGTGCCGATCCCCTCCTGGCGCAACCCGACCCACGCCTGCCGGCTGAACGCGGTGCCGCCCTGCAGCGCCTGCCCGTTCGCGGACAGGAACTGCTGCTCGAGCGTGAACACTGCGTCGAGCCCGCCGCCGAGCGGCTCGGCCCCCTGGAATCCGAAGCGCGACGGCACGAGGTTGCCGCCGCCCATCTGCCACGCATGGCCGCCGCCCGTGCTGCCGTCGGCGCGCGTGAACTGCTGGTTCGTCGAGTAGATGATGCCGGTGTCCACGGTGCCGTACAGCGTCACGCTGCCGGAGGTCTGCGCGTGTGCGTGCATGCACCCGAGCGTGGCCGCGGCCGCGGCCAGTCGTCTTCCGATTCTCATGTCCCGCCCCTCTGTTGTCATCGATACGCAGTGCAGATCGATGGGGTTGTCGATATGGGTGACAGGACTCTATCCAGCGAAAATTCAGGACCTCTATCGCAAATCGGCAAACCGTGGCGCGCATGGTGCGCGACGTTGCCCGGCGGCGCCGTCGCGGTGCGCGTGCGTCATTCGGGACGCGTCGTCTGGGAAGGCAGCTCGCCGAACAGGTCGCGATACTCGCGCGCGAAATAACCGAGGTGCGTGAACCCCCAGCTCGCGGCGGCCTCGCCGACGCCGAGCTGCTGCACGGATGTCGTGCGCAGCATGCGGCGCACCGCGTTCAGCCGGATCGTGCGCAGATAGCCGACCGGCGTGACGTCCGCCACGCGTTGGAAGCTCGTCTGCAGCGTGCGGCGGCTGCACCGCAGCGCGCGGCACAGTTCGAGCACGGTGACGGGTTCCTCGGGGCGGTCGCGCAGATGCTTCTCGCAACGGCTCACGATGTCGCTGTAGGTGGCGTGCGTGATGTCGCGGCGCTCGACGCCGATGCCCTGCTCGAGCGCGTCGAGGAACATGCCGAGCATCGCGTCGCGGAACATCTTGCGGGTGGCCGCGTATTCGAGGTGGCCCGGGTTGCGCTGCGCATCGTCGATCAACGACGACAGCCGCACGCCGAGCGCGACGCCCTGCTCGTCGGACAACCGGGTCACGTGGCGCAGCTTGCGCGCGCCGGATGCGCCGAATTCGGCTTCGCACAGCTCGTCGACCATGTCGGACGCCGCGCTGATCCCGACGAGCCCCATCCCTTCCGGCGTATGGAATTCGAAATCCTCGCCGGCGCGCAGCGCGAGCAGCGCATAACCGTCGACGGGCTGGCCCTGGAACGTGCCCGCGAGCGGTACCGACAGCGGCACCGCGAGCGACGTGCGCCCGGCCGGCGCGAGCCCGGTTTGCGCGACGCGCCGGTTGGTCGTCTCGCGGAAGAAGTGGAAATCGTCGTACAGCACCTGCGTGACGGTGCCCTTGAAGCGGCCCGGCGTCATCTGGCGGTAGACCTGATGCCAGCCCGCGATCGCGAGCCCGTGATCGTGCACGTCTTCGTGTGAGCGTGACTGGAACAGCATCGGCATCTCCGGTAAAACCCCTAAACGCGGCCGCCGGCTTCCCCCGGCGCGCAACGCCACAGCTTACCCGTGCAAAATCCTGCGTAGTGCGGTTTCGAACGCAAGACAGGCCGCCGACAGCGCGGCGGCCTGCTCGCCCGTCAGGCGAACGTAGCGACGGAACGACGGCATCCGGTTCACGACCTCGCTGCCGCCGAACGGCACGATCGCGAGCGTCCAGCGGCCGTCGCGCGCGTCGATCGCGCAGTCGGTCAGGTGCAGCGGCCGCAGCGCGTCGGCCAGCGACGGCTCGGCGACCAGCGCGGCCACCGTGTCGGCGAATCCGGGGTCGCATCCCGGTGCGGCCGCCGCGTCGATGCCCGTGCGGCGCAGCCAGCCGGTCTGCGTCACCCGCGCGCGGCCCTGCACGGCCGGGCCGCGCGCGGTTGCCGCCACCGTCACGCTGACCGTATGCATCAGGAACTGGCGATCGACACGCTCGTCGATGGTCACGCGTACGCCGTTCGGCAATCGGGCCGTCAGACTGCCGCCCCCGTCGGCGTCGCGCGCGGCACCCAGATCGGCGAGCACGCGCGCGGCGATCGCGCCGGGCCGATGGCCGGGCGGCGGCGCATCGGGCGCCGCGCGCCAGCGGGCGAGCGCAGCCTTCACGACGCGACGTGCTCGTTGCGCAGCACTTCTTCCACCGGCACCGGCTTGAACGGATGCCGGCGCTGCACGACGAGCGTCCAGAACAGCGCGTACAGCGCGGTGAGCCCGAGCATCGCGCCGAACGGCACGTAGATGTCGCGCGCGTTCATGCCCGGCGGCGTGATGTACCAGATCGCGAGCACGATGCCGACGCTCGACACGATCTGCGGCAGCGGGAACAGCGGCGAACGGTACGGGCGCGGCAGGTCCGGGCGGCGAATCCGCAGCATCACGACCGACGCGGTGACGAGCAGGTACGCGGTGCCCCACGCGCAGGTCGCCGCGAGCACGAGGTGCAGGATGCTGTCGAGATTGCCGTTGATCAGCCACGCGTGGAAGATCGGCACGATCGCCGCCGCGACGATGCCGACCACCGGCGTCTTGAAGCGCGGATGCAGGTACGCGAAACAGCGCGGCAGCGCGCCGTCGATCGCCATCCCGTACAGGATGCGCGGCAGCCCGGCCATCAGCGTGTTGATCGTCGCGGCGCCCGCGCACAGGAACGCGATGCCGAACCAGATGCGGCCGAAGGGCCCGAGCACCTGCAGCGCGAACGCGGGAATCGCGCCCGGCGTGTCGAGCAGGTGCGTGAGGCCGTCGGGGCTCACGGGCACGTTCGCGACCTGGCGGCGGATCGCCGCGCCGTAAAGGAACATGCAGATCGCGACGCCGACGAGGCCGAGCGCCATCGCGCGCGGAATCGTCTTGCCCGGCGCCTTCATTTCCGGCGCGAGCGGCGTGACGAACTCGCAGCCGACGAACATGAACATCGCCATCCCGACGAGCGACAGCACGGCCGGCACCGACGTGCCGACTTCCGAGCCGCCGAACCAGCCGTCGAGATGCACGGCCGGCGCGGCCGCGAGCCCGAGGATGCCGAAGATCATCAGCGACAGCCACATGCCGGCCGTCAGCACGATCTCGAGCTTGCTGAACACCTTGATGCCGATGATGTTGGTGATCGCGAACGTGACCACGAGACCGACGCCGACGAGCCACGAGCTGTTGTGCTTCTCGAACGCCGCATTCAGCGATTCGAAATTGACGAGCGCCATGATGCCGCTCAGGATCGTTTCCGCCGTGCCGGCGAACACGTGCACGAGGAAATACGCGGAGATCGTGCCGGTGATCGCCCAGAAGCGGCCGAGCCCGCACGACAGGTAATCGTAAACCGAGCCGGCCGTCGGCAGCATCGCGGCGGCTTCCGAGAACGTGGTCGCCTGCGCCTGCATCATCACGAACGCGATGATCATCGCGACCGCGAACGCCCAGCCGCCCATCCCGAAGCCCGAGGTCGCGGTGAGAATCACCGGGCTTGCCATGATGAGGCCGACGGCGCTCGCCAGCGCGGTCGGAAAGCCCACCGCACCCGCCTTCAGCGCCGTGCCGCCGCCTGCCTCGGCCGGCGTGCCGGCGGGCGCGCCGCCCGCGGCGCCGGTAATTCCTGACCATCCCGACATCTTCGTCTCCTTCCTGAACGGGCCCGAACCTGCGCTCCGGCAGCTATCGGGGCCCCATGCTTTGCGGTCGGCCCGGGGCGGCGCTTCAGCGCTTCGATTCCCGGGCCCCCTGTCGATCACACCTTGATCCGATGTCGAAAAAATACGCAGGCAAAATAATCCGGTCATAGCGCAAATCGGCAAACCGGCGGCGGCCGCACTGCCCGCCGCCGGTTTGCCGTCACGCAATCACGCCGTCACGCGAACGGCACAGCCTCGAAGCCCGCCGCGAGCGCGTCGACGATCCGGTCGAGTTGCTCGCGCTGGATCACGAGCGGCGGCGACAGGATGATCTTCGTGCCAACCGGACGCACCAGCACGCCGTTCTCGCGCGCGACTTCCGCGACCGCGTTCGCGTAGCCGGACAGCGGGTCGATCGGCTCGCGCGTGTCCTTGTTCGCGACGAGGTCGAGCGCGAGCATCAGCCCCTTGCCGCGCACCTCGCCGACCGCCGCGAAGCGTTCCGCGAACGGCTGCAGCGCTTCGAGCAGATACGCGCCCTGCTTCGCCGCATTCGCCGGCAGGTCTTCCTTCACGACGATGTCGAGGCTCGCGATCGCGGCCGCGCACGCGACCGGGTGGCCCGCATACGTGTAGCCGTGCATGATCGCGCCGCCGAAATCGGCGTTCGCGGCGAACGCATCCTCGATCCGCGCGTTCACGACCGTCGCGCCGAGCGGCACGTAGCCCGACGAGATCCCCTTCGCGAGACACATGATGTCAGGGCGCACGCCCCAGCCGCGGCTGCCGAACATGCTGCCGCTGCGGCCGAAGCCCGTCACGACCTCATCGGCGATCAGCAGGACGCCGTAACGGTCGCACACCTCGCGCACGAGCGGCCAGTAGTTGGCCGGCGGCACGATTACGCCGCCCGCGCCCTGGATCGGCTCCGCGATGAATGCGGCCACCGTGTCCGGGCTCTGGAACTGGATCTCGCGCTCGAGCATTTCCGCGCAGATCCGGCCGAGTTCTTCGGGGTCCTGAGTGAACGGGTTGCGATACAGCCACGGCGTCTCGACGTGGAAGCAGCCCGGCAGGTTCGGCTCGTAGTTGCGGCGGAACACCGTGTTGCCGTTCACCGACGCGCCGCCGAAGTGCGTGCCGTGATAACCCTGCTTCAGCGAGATGAACTTCGTGCGGTCGGCCTGGCCGCGCACCTTCCAGTACTGGCGCGCGATCTTCAGCGCGGTCTCGATCGAATCGGAGCCGCCCGAGCTGTACAGCACGCGCCGCATCCCTTCCGGTTCGAGCAGGTCGATCACCTTCTTCGACAGCTCTTCCGCGCGCGGATGCGAGATCCCGTCGAACAGCTGGAAGTATTCGAGCTCGTCGAGCTGGCGCACGATCGCGTCCTTCACTTCCTGGCGGTTGTGGCCGACGTTCACGTTCCACAGGCCCGCGACGCCGTCGACGAGCTTGCGTCCCTCTTCGTCGAACACGTAGCAGCCGTCGCCGCGCACGATGCGGATCGGCTTGCGCTGCTTCATCTCGTTCGGGTGCAGCATCGGGTGCCAGAATTTTGCTTCGTTGTAGCTCATTGCAGTCTCCACTGTCGGATCGGTTGAACCTGGTTCGTCCGGGTTCAGGGTTCGAGGTTGATGCCGCGCGTCAGTGCGCGATGCAGACGGATTTGGTTTCGGTGAAGCCTTCGATCGCGTACTGGCCGAACTCCCGACCGATGCCCGATTGCTTGTAGCCGCCGAACGGCATCGACGGATCGAGCGGGATATGGCAGTTCACCCACACGGTGCCGGCCTCGATCTGCGGCACGAGGTTCATCACGCGCTTCAGGTCGTTGCTCCAGATGCTCGCGGCGAGGCCGTACGGCGACGCGTTCGCGAGACGCACCGCGTCGGCCGCGTCGTCGAACGGCACGACGACGATTACCGGGCCGAACACTTCGTCGCGCACGATCGCGCTGTCGGGATGCGGATCGGCGATCACGGCCGGCTTCACGTAGTAGCCGGGCAGGTCGTCGGCCGGCGTGCCGCCCGCGAGGAACGTCAGGCCCGCGCGGCGCGCGCCCTCGATGTGCTGGACGACCTTGTCGCGATGGTGCGCGGAGACCAGCGGGTTGATCTGCGCGGTCGTGTCGAGGCCCGCGCCGAGCTTCATCGACTGCGCGACGCCCGCGAGGCCGTCGGCAAGCTGCGCGAACTTGCTGCGGTGCACATAGATGCGCGACGCGGCCGCGCACACCTGCCCCTGGTTGAAGAACGCGCCGGCGGCGACGCCGTCGAGCGCCTGCGCGACGTCGATGTCGTCGAGCATCACGATCGGGTTCTTGCCGCCGAGCTCGAGCGAGAAGCGCGTCATGTTCTGCACGGCCGCCGCGCCGACCAGCTTGCCGGTCGCGGTCGAGCCCGTGAACGAGATCTTCGCGATCGACGGGTGGCTCGCGAGCGCGGCGCCGCACACGCGGCCGCCGGTGACGACGTTGAACACGCCGGGCGGCACGCCGGCCTCGCGTGCGAGCTCGGCCAGGCGCAGCGCGGTGAGCGGCGTTTCCGGCGACGGCTTCAGCACGATCGTGCAGCCGGCCGCGAGCGCGGGGATCAGCTTCCACACCGCGATCATCAGCGGGAAATTCCACGGCACGATCGCGGCGACCACGCCGACCGGCTCCTTGCGCGTATAGGCCGTATAACGCGCGCCGGGCGGGAACGGGATCGACACGTCGAGCGTCTGGCCGGTGATCTTGGTCGCCCAGCCGGCCATGTAGCGCACGTATTCGACGCTCGCGCCGACCTCGATCGCGCGCGACACGTGAATCGACTTGCCCTGGTTCAGCGTTTCGAGCTGCGCGAGCGTTTCGGCGTCGGCCTCGATCAGGTCGGCGAGTTTCAGCAGGATGCGTTCGCGGTCGGCCGGGCGCAGGCCGCTCCACACGCGGGTGTCGAACGCGTGCTTCGCGCTGGCGACCGCGCGGTCGACGTCGCGTTCGTCGGCGTCCGCGACCGTCGCGAGCCGCTCGCCCGTCGCGGGGTCGTACACGTCGAGTCGCGCGGCCGCGTGGGCGGGCTGCATTTCGCCGTCGATGAAGAGGCCGAAATCGCGCGCAACGAAAGTGCGCACGGTGTCGCTGACGGCGACGAAGTTCGTGGTGCTCATGGGCGTCTCGAGGATTGTCGTGGCTGGACCGCGTGCGTGTGAGGCACGCGGGCGTCGGATCACTGTATCGACGAGGGTTCACGCCCGGTGAGCGCAAATTGGCAGCGCGTGGGCGCTGAGGGTGGCGGGTTCGAACCCCGCGGTGGCGGGTCGAGTGTCGAGACGGGAAGCCGGCTCGGTATCGCACGGGCAGACCGGCCGGCCTACTCGACCAGTGCGGGCATGCCCGCGCCGGTACCGGGCTAGGGCCTGTTCACGCTAATAACGGGCTTGCGAACGTGCCGTTCCGCTCGCAGTGCAAGAAGTGAGGAGCGCCGTTTGGCCGTGCCAAACGTCCCGAAGGAAGTCCCCTTGGGGGACAAGCGACGAACGACGCCGCAATGCGGGCGGAAAGGCACGCTCCCCCTGTTCGGGAAAATTCATTCGTGGGGCTGGCCACCAGAAGGGCCGATCGCCGCGTCATGCTAGTTTCTGAAGCCGTGCCCCATCGACGCAAGGAAGTCGTACGCCTGGTAATCCAGCCAGTAGATGCCGAGCGCCAGCGGAATCAGGAAGTACAGCGAATCGTATATCCCGCTTCTCACGGTCCTGATGATGAAAATCGGCAGTGCAACGCTCAAGGCGGCGACCACAAGCGCAACTGCAATGATCGTGACGTCCATGTTCCCGGCCCCTGGTTGTTATTGAAACGACGATCGCGCATGGTACTGCACGACGCCGGAAATCCGCGAGCAGAACGATTGCGGCGTCGAGCCAACCGGTTCGGTACGGTTCGACCGATCAGGCTTGCGAGGTGGATGCTTGACAGAGGCGTGCGGCCGGTCAGCCGCTGACATCCAGGCAGCCTGCAGGACCGACCAGTTCGTTTTCCTTGGCATTGCCCGACGTGAACAGGCAAAAATTCGTGCCGATTTCACTGCCGAATTCCATCAGGAAGTCCAGTCGGCCGTCGCGGTCGAGGTCGCCCGCCCAGATCAGGGTGACGCGAAACGGCGGCGGGTCGCCGCCGAAATCATGCAGGACCGACCGCTTGCCCCCGCCTTCGGCAATCACCGCGCCGGATGCGGTGTAGCGCAACGCGTACCGGTGGCCGTGAAACGCGAAACGCAGCGGTTCGGGGCCGGGCTCGATCACCCTTCCACCGTTCGGGAACGCCAGGTTCACCGCGTCGACCCGGCCCTGCCTGAGCGATGTGCAACGCAACAGCGCAACGGCATGTTTCACGTCGGACGTGACGTCGACGACAATGCCATCCGGTTGCACCGGTTCGAGCCGGATGCGTGCCGGCGCGAGCTTCCAGCGATTGCCGTCCGGCGCCAGTGCGAGCCATCCGTCGCCGAGATCAGTCCCAGCGTCGCCGACGTCATCGGCCGGCATCCGGAGCGGTTGCAGTACGGCGCACGAATCGGGTTCGCTCTCTTGCGCGAACGCAGTCGAGGCCGCGGAAACACCCAGCAACACGAGCAGCCCAGCCAGCAGCGCCTTGATATTCATGAATCGGCAATCGCGAAAGGTTTGAATTCCGGACCGCAATTATCCGATGAATTACAGGAACAGCGCCCCCACCAGTTCGGTGCGGTTCGACACGCCGAGCTTGCGGTACATGCGCATCAGGTGCGTCTTGACGGTCGGCTGGCCGAGCGCGAGATCGCGCGCGATCTCCTTGTTCGAGCGGCCGTCGCGCACGAGGCGCGCGATCTGCTCCTCGCGGTAGGTCAGCCGCTCCTCGCAGCCGATCCGGTGGATCCCGCTCCGCACGCGCAGCAGCGGGCTCAGCGCGGCTTCGGCTACCGGCTGCAGCCGCGCGAGCGCATCGATCTCGCCGGGTGCGAACCGCCCGGCCGTGGCGTTACCGGCCGCGCTGCCGCGCGCGTCGCCGGCCCCGAAGCGCAACAGCGAGAACGCACCGACCGTCCGGCCCGCGTCGCGCAGCCAGATCTCGACGACGTCGGCCACGTCGTGCCGCCGCAGGAAACGGGTCCAGTATGCGGACGCGTCGCGTCTTTCGTCAGGCAATTGCGACGCGAGCGTGACGACCGCGCGTTCGCCCGCCGCGCAACGCGACGGATGCAGCGGATCGAGCATCCGGTAGCGCGCGACATAGGTGCGATGCATCGATTCCGGCATCCCGAACAGCTCGAAATCGGCCGGTTCGCCGCTCTGGTCGAGCCGGTAGAACACGATCGCGGACGGGCTCGCGAACGCGTCGAACGCATCCACGCACGCGCGCAGCGCGCGTGGCCAGTCGTCGGAGGCCGGGTCGGCGGGAACGGTCGGGAGCGGCATGGTGGAATCGGCTGGCGGCGCGAACGTATCGGAAATCGAAGTTCGGGCCAGCCTATCGGTGCCGAAAAGCGCCGGTGAGCACAAATTGGCAAATCGTCGCGGTTTGGCGGCGGGCGCTGGTGTGGCTGGTGTGGCTGGTGTGGCTGGTGTAGCCGGTGTGGCCGGTGTGGCCGGTGCGGCTGATGCGACCGGTGCAGCCGATGCAACCCCTGCAACCGGAACGATAAAGGCGCGCGACGACGCGCGCGCCGCGTATCAGCGCGCGTTCGACGCGAACGTGTCGCAGGCGCTCAGTTCGCCCGATTCCATCCCGCGCCGCAGCCAGTACACGCGCTGGTCGCTGGTGCCGTGCGTGAAGCTCTCCGGCACCACGTAACCCTGCCCTTGCTGCTGCAGCCGGTCGTCGCCGATCGCGGCGGCCGCCTTCAGCCCCTGCTCGAAATCGCCGGGTTCCATCAGCCGCTGGTTCGCGCGCTGCGCATTGTTCGCCCATACGCCGGCAAAGCAGTCGGCCTGAAGCTCCATCCGTACCGACAGCGCGTTCGAGTGCGCCTGGCTCGCCCGCCGGCGTGCGGCGTCAACCTTGTCGGAAATGCCGAGCAGGTTCTGCACGTGATGGCCGACTTCGTGCGCGACCACGTAAGCCTGCGCGAAATCGCCGCCCGCGCCGAAACGCTGGCGCAGCTCGTCGTAGAAACCGAGATCGATATACACCTTGCGGTCGGCCGGGCAATAAAACGGCCCCATCGCCGTCTGGCCCGTGCCGCATGCGGTCGGGGTCGAGTTCGTGAACATCACGAGCGTCGGCGGCTGATATTGCGCATGCAGCTGGGTATTGAACACGCCCGTCCACGTGCGCTCGATGTTGCCGAGCACCTTGCGCGTGAACACCGCGCCCGGATCGTTCGCCGGCACGCCCTGCCGCTGCGTGGGCGCGGGCTGCGCCTGCTGCGGGCGGCCCTGCAGCGCCGATGCGCCTTCGAGCACCACGCGCGGGTCGATCCCGAAGAAATACGACGCGGCGAACGCGATCACGATCGTGCCGATGCCGATCGTCGCGCCCCGCCCGCCGCCGAACCCGCCGGCACCACGGCGATCCTCGACGTTCGTGCTTTCCCTTTCGTCGTCCAGCCTCATAACCGGCCCTCCCTGTTCCTGTCGATGGCCCGCGCGCAGGCGCGCAACCGGGCGATATGTTGTGTTGTCGCGGCACGATCGTTCGGCAGAGGCCACGCCTGCGTGCCGGGATCGCCAGCCCGCCGCTCCGCTCGCACGACGGAATCGGCCGGCCGACGCACCGCGCGTCGATACGCGGCTCGCCCGCGCTATTCTGCCGGGCTTTCGTGACTTATCGCAAAAATGGGGAGGATAGTGCGATTCGGCGCCGGACATCGTCAGCCTTTGCAAAATGGCCAGCGCACGCCCCGGATGCCGCCCGCGTTCATCCTTTCGGCTGATACCGGCGCTAGCCGGCCCCGCCTAAAGTGACCGGAAACCACCCCTTTCCGGAGCACGACATGACACACCCGCCCCCCCGCACGATCGCGATCACAGGCGCCGGCACCGGCATCGGCGCCGCGTGCGCGCGCCGCTTCGCACGCGGCGGCGACCGCGTCGTGCTGATCGGGCGGCGCCAGGCGCCGCTCGACGCGCTGGCCGCCGAAACGGGCGGCCTCGCACTTGCCGGCGATGCCGCGAGCGCCACCGACTGGGCCCGCTTCCTGCCGCGCATCGCCGAACGCGTCGGCCGCGTCGACGCGCTCGTCGCCTGCGCGGGCGGCCACGGGCTCGGCCGCGCGGACGAAACCGACGACGCGCAGTGGCGCGACGCGATGCACGCGAACCTCGACACCGCGTTCGTCAGCGCGCGCGCGTGCCTGCCCGACCTGATCGCGCAGCGCGGCAGCATCGTGCTGGTCGCATCGATCGCCGCGCTCGCGGCCGGGCCCGGCGTGTGCGGCTATACGGTCGGCAAGCACGCGCTGCTCGGGCTCGCGCGGTCGCTCGCGCGCGACTACGGGCCGCACGGCGTGCGGGCGAACGCGGTGTGCCCCGGCTGGGTCCGCACGCCGATGGCCGATGCGGAGATGGAACCGTTGATGTCGGCGTACGGCGACACGCTCGACGGCGCGTATACACGCGTCAGCGCCGACGTGCCGCTGCGCCGCGCGGCCGACCCGGACGAGATCGCGGCCGTGTGCGCGTTCCTCGCATCGCCGGACGCGTCGTTCGTGACCGGTGCGACGCTCGTCGCGGACGGCGGCGCGATGGTCGTCGACGTGCCGACGCTCGCGTTCGACACGCTCTGATGCGCGCGGGCACGCCGCCCGCGTAACCGTTCGTTGCACCAGGCGCGTCGTGCGTGCCCGCCCGCCCGCCGCCGCCCGTCCGCCCGCCCCGGCTGAGCCGCCGGTACGCCGCGCCGAGCTTCACCGGCCCGCTCCCATACCACCCCCCCCCCCCGCCCCCCCGGTCCCTCGCGCAGCCGCCGCCCGCCCCGCTGAACCCCGCCCGC
>NZ_WIXR01000054.1:0-23660 GCF_019425585.1 Burkholderia sp. COPS
GGGGGCGGGCGGCGGGCGTGCAACAAAACAGGCCCCGCCAGGGGCCTGTGTCGTTTCCGTTCGACCCAACGCGCGGGGCGGTGCCCGCTTCGAACGGCGGCGTGCATACCGGGTCGAACCCGGTTATCACGAAGACGCTAAAGAAAGATGACAGCGCCAGTCTACCGGTGTTCCGCACAACGTTAAAAATTTTAAAGAGGGTCAGCTCATTCGTTTCGCAGTGCGGTAAATCGGGTTAAATCAGCATTTATTACGACAAATTTCGTCAGTCCGGCAATTTGTGCGTGCGGCCGCGCAACGCATCGGACGTGCGCACGGTGTCGAAGCCGGCGTCGAGCATGGCCTCGGCGTCGTTCCACAGGTTGCCGCGCAGCCGGTTGGTCCAGATCATCGACGCGAACACGCCTTCGAGCAGCGACACGAGATAGACGGCGGCCAGATGCACGTCGAGATCGGCGGCGAGTTCACCGGCCGCGATCGCGCGGCGCAGCAGCGCCTTCGTGATCCGCAGCATCTGCAATTCGAGCAGCATGCGGCGCCGCTGCAGCGCGCCGTTTTCCTCGCTCTGCTCGCACTTCGTATAGAGGATCACGAGCACGCGCTGCATCGGGCCCGGTTCGCCGCATTCCTGCAGATAGTGCGAGGCGGCGCGCCGCAGCGTGGCGAGCGGCGGCAGCCCGTCGCCCGCGTCGAAGCCTTCCGACGTGCGTGCGAACGCGCGGTCGCACATCGCGAGACACACTTCCATCTTGTTGCGGTAGTGGCCGTAGACGGCGCCGCGCGACATCCCGGCGGCCTCGGCGAGATCCGCCATCGCGGTTTGCGCGACGCCTTTCTCGAGCAGCACGAGTTCGGCGGCGTCGAGGATCCGGTGCTTGATGGCGAGCGATTCTTCGCGGGTCTTGCGGGCCATGTCCTGAAATTCCTTACAGTTCGCTGTCGTTTTATTGAGACAGTGTGCCGGTCAGATTGAAGCGGCGTGTATTTAATCAATCGTGACTGATTATAATCGGCCACCCTGAGCCGCCGCATTGTATCGGCGGCGAACGATCCGAGGTCACATATGAATAACAATCGCTCCCTGTTGCGCCACCGGCTGGCGCCGTTCGCGCTGGCGGCCGTGCTGGCCCTGGCCGGATGTGGAAAGGGCGACAAGGACGCCGCGCCGGAGGCCGCGAAACAGGCGACGGTCGTGACGGTGCGCCCGACGGCCGTGCCGATGACCGTCGAATTGCCGGGCCGGCTCGATGCATACCGGCAGGCCGAAGTGCGCGCGCGGGTCGCGGGCATCGTGACCGCACGCACCTACGAGGAAGGCCAGGAAGTGAAGCAGGGCGCGGTGCTGTTCCGCATCGATCCCGCGCCGCTGAAGGCCGCGCGCGACGCCGCGCAGGGGGCGCTCGCGAAGGCGCAGGCCGCCGCGCTCGCGGCGAGCGACAAGCGCCGCCGTTACGACGATCTCGTGCGCGATCGCGCGGTGAGCGAGCGCGACCACACCGAGGCCGTTGCCGGCGACACGCAGGCGAAGGCCGACGTTGCGTCCGCGAAGGCGGAACTCGCACGGGCGCAGTTGCAGCTCGACTATGCAACGGTCACCGCGCCGATCGCGGGCCGCGCACGGCGGGCGCTCGTGACCGAAGGCGCGCTCGTCGGCCAGGACCAGGCGACGCCGCTCACGACCGTCGAGCAGCTCGACCCGATCTACGTGAACTTCTCGCAGCCCGCCGCCGACGTCGACGCGCTGCGCCGGGCGGTGAAGAGCGGGCGCGCGACGGGCATCGCGCAGCACGACATCACGGTGACGCTGCTGCGCGCCGACGGCACCGCGTATCCGCTGAAGGGCAAGCTGCTGTTCAGCGATCTCGCGGTCGATCCGACCACCGACACCGTCGCGATGCGCGCGCTGTTCCCGAATCCGGAGCGCGAACTGCTGCCGGGCGCGTATGTGCGGATCGCGCTCGACACGGCGGTCGACCAGCGGGCGATCCTCGTGCCGCGCGATGCGCTGCTGCGCACGGCCGACCGCACGTCGGTGCGCGTGGTCGGCGCGAACGGCAAGGTCAAGGACGTCGAGGTCACGGCCGACCAGATGAGCGGCCGCGACTGGCGCATCACGCGCGGCCTCGCGGGCGGCGAGCGCGTGATCGTCGACGATGCCGCGCAGTTCGCGCCCGATACGGCCGTCAAGCCCGTCGAGAAGGTGCCTCCGTCGAAAGCGGCGCCGGCAGCGACCGCTTCGCAGGCGGCCGCCCGTCAAACCTGACCGGTTAACACCACACCACCATGGCACGTTTCTTCATCGATCGCCCCGTCTTCGCGTGGGTGATCGCAATCTTCATCATGCTGGGCGGCGCATTCGCGATCCGCTCGCTGCCCGTTGCGCAGTACCCGGACATCGCGCCGCCCGTCGTCAGCATCTATGCGACGTACCCGGGTGCATCCGCGCAGGTCGTCGAGGAATCGGTGACCGCGCTGATCGAGCGCGAAATGAACGGCGCGCCGGGGCTGATGTATACGTCCGCGACGAGCAGCGCCGGCGCGGCGTCGCTGTACCTGACGTTCAAGCAGGGCGTCAACGCCGATCTCGCGGCAGTCGAAGTGCAGAACCGGCTGAAGACGGTCGATGCGCGGCTGCCGGAACCGGTGCGGCGCGACGGCATCCAGGTCGAGAAGGCCGCCGACAACATCCAGCTCGTGGTGTCGCTGACATCCGACGACGGACGGATGACCGACGTGCAGCTCGGCGAATATGCGTCGGCGAACGTCGTGCAGGCGCTGCGCCGTGTCGACGGCGTCGGCCGGGTGCAGTTCTGGGGCGCCGAATATGCGATGCGGATCTGGCCCGACCCGGTGAAGATGGCCGGGCACGGCCTCACCGCGTCGGATATCGCGTCGGCGTTGCGCGCGCACAACGCACGCGTGACGATCGGCGACATCGGCCGCGCCGCGGTGCCGGCCAGCGCACCGATCGCGGCGACCGTGTTCGCCGATGCGCCGCTGAAGACGCCGGCCGAGTTCGGCGCGATCGCGCTGCGCACGCAGGCCGACGGCTCCGCGCTGTATCTGCGCGACGTCGCGCGCGTCGAGTTCGGCGGCAACGACTACAACTACCCGTCGTACGTGAACGGCAAGGTCGCGACCGGGATGGGCATCAAGCTCGCGCCGGGCTCGAACGCGGTATCCACCGAGAAACGCGTGCGCGCGACGATGGACGAGCTGTCCGCGTATTTCCCGCCGGGCGTGAAGTACCAGATCCCGTACGAGACGTCGTCGTTCGTGCGCGTGTCGATGAACAAGGTCGTCACGACGCTGATCGAGGCCGGCGTGCTCGTGTTCCTCGTGATGTTCCTGTTCATGCAGAACCTGCGCGCGACGCTGATCCCGACGCTCGTCGTGCCGGTCGCGCTCGCGGGCACGTTCGGCGTGATGTACGCGGCCGGTTTCTCGATCAACGTGCTGACGATGTTCGGGATGGTGCTCGCGATCGGCATCCTCGTCGACGACGCGATCGTCGTGGTCGAGAACGTCGAGCGGCTGATGGTCGAGGAGGGGCTCGGGCCGTACGACGCGACCGTCAAGGCGATGAAGCAGATCAGCGGCGCGATCGTCGGGATCACCGTGGTGCTGACGTCGGTGTTCGTGCCGATGGCGTTCTTCGGCGGCGCGGTGGGCAACATCTACCGGCAGTTCGCGCTGTCGCTCGCGGTGTCGATCGGTTTCTCGGCCTTCCTCGCGCTGTCGCTCACGCCCGCGCTGTGCGCGACGCTGCTCAAGCCCGTGTCCGGCGAACATCACGAGAAGCGCGGCTTCTTCGGCTGGTTCAACCGCTTCGTCGCGCGTTCGACGCAGCGCTACGCGACGCGCGTGGGCAAGATGCTGAAGAAGCCGGTGCGCTGGCTCGTCGTGTACGGCGCGTTGACCGCGGCCGCGGGGCTGATGCTCACGCAACTGCCGACCGCGTTCCTGCCGGACGAGGACCAGGGCAACTTCATGGTGATGGTGATCCGGCCGCAAGGCACGCCGCTCGCGGAAACGATGCAGAGCGTGCGGGAAGTCGAGTCGGCCATCCGCCGTGACGAGCCGACCGCCTATACGTATGCGCTCGGCGGTTTCAACCTGTACGGCGAAGGGCCGAACGGCGGGATGATCTTCGTCACGCTGAAGAACTGGAAGGAGCGCAAGGCCGCGGACGCGCACGTGCAGGCAATCGTCGCGCGCATCAACGAGCGCTTCGCGGGCACGCCGAACACGACGGTGTTCGCGATGAACTCGCCGGCGCTGCCCGATCTCGGTTCGTCGAGCGGTTTCGACTTCCGGCTGCAGAATCGCGGCGGGCTCGACTACGCGACGTTCAGCGCCGCGCGCGAGCAGCTGCTCGAGGCGGGCCGCAAGGATCCCGCGTTGACCGACCTGATGTTCGCCGGCACGCAGGACGCGCCGCAGCTGAAGCTCGACATCGATCGCGCGAAGGCGTCCGCGCTCGGCGTGTCCATGGATGAGATCAACACGACGCTCGCGGTGATGTTCGGCTCCGACTATATCGGCGATTTCATGCACGGCACGCAGGTGCGGCGCGTGATCGTGCAGGCCGACGGGCTGCACCGGCTCGATCCGGACGACGTGAAGAAGCTGCGCGTGCGCAACTCGCATGGCGAGATGGTGCCGCTCGCGGCGTTCACGACACTGCACTGGACGCTCGGGCCGCCGCAGCTCACGCGCTACAACGGCTTTCCGTCGTTCACGATCAACGGCTCGGCCGCGCAGGGCCACAGCAGCGGCGAGGCGATGGCCGCGATCGAGCAACTCGCGGCGAAGCTGCCGGCCGGTACCGGCCATGCGTGGTCGGGGCAGTCGTTCGAGGAGCGGCTGTCGGGCGCGCAGGCGCCGATGCTGTTCGCGCTGTCGGTGCTCGTCGTGTTCCTCGCGCTCGCGGCGCTCTACGAGAGCTGGTCGATTCCGTTCGCGGTGATGCTGGTCGTGCCGCTCGGCGTGATCGGCGCGGTGCTCGGCGTCACGCTGCGGATGATGCCGAACGACATCTACTTCAAGGTGGGGCTGATCGCGACGATCGGATTGTCCGCGAAGAACGCGATCCTGATCGTCGAAGTCGCGAAGGACCTGGTCGCGCAGCGCATGTCGCTCGTCGATGCCGCGCTCGAGGCCGCGCGCCTGCGGCTGCGGCCGATCGTGATGACGTCGCTCGCGTTCGGCGTGGGCGTGCTGCCGCTCGCGTTCGCGTCGGGCGCCGCGTCCGGCGCGCAGATGGCGATCGGCACCGGCGTGCTCGGCGGCGTGATCACGGCGACCGTGCTCGCGGTGTTCCTCGTTCCGCTGTTTTTCGTGATCGTCGGCCGCCTGTTCGACGTCGGCCCGCGCCGGCGCGGCGGAGCGCAGCCGGCGGCGATGGAGGGTTCTCAATGATGTTTGCGCTGAATGCACAGGCAGCGCTGCGGGTTCAGGTTGCGCTGGCCGCCGCGCTCGCGCTGGCCGGCTGCACGCTCGCACCGCGTTACGAGCGGCCGGCGGCGCCCGTGCCGGCGACCTATGCGCCGGTCGACGGCGAAGCCGCGCCCACGTCGGCCGAGGCATCGCCCGCCGATGCCGCGCTGCTCGACGACTGGCGCGCGTACTTCACCGATGCCGCGCTGCAGGCGTGGATCGACGCGGCGCTCGCGAACAACCGCGACCTGCGGGTCGCCGCCGGCCGGCTCGAGGAAGCGCGCGCACTGTACGGCGTGCAGCGCGCGGACCTGATGCCGTCGGTCGATGCGAATCTGGGTTATGAGCGTGCGCGCCAGTACGACCCGGTCGTGCGCGAAAGCGCGATCAGCGGGTTGTATCGTGCGGGCGTCGGCGTCAGCGCGTACGAGCTCGACCTGTTCGGCCGCGTGCGCAGCCTGTCCGACGCGGCGCTCGCCGAGTATTTCGCGACGGCCGACGCGCAACGCACGGTGCGCATCGGCGTGATCGCCGACGTGGCGGGCGCGTACGTGTCGGAGCGCTCGCTGCACGAGCAGCTCGCGCTCGCGCAGCGCACGCTGGATGCGCGCGAACGCATGGCCGCGCTCACGCAGCGTCGTTATGCGGCCGGCACGAGCGACGCGATCGAGCTGCGCTCGGCCGAGATGCTGGTGGCATCCGCGCGCGCATCGCAGGCCGCGCTGCAGCGCGAGCATGCGCAGTCGGTGCGGGCGCTGCAGTTGCTCGCGGGCGACTTCGCGCGCAACGTGCCGGGCGACACGACCGCGCTCGACACGCTGTCGATCGCGCCCGTGGCGCCCGGCGCACCGAGTGCGCTGCTCGAACGGCGGCCGGACATCCGGCAGGCGGAAGCGCGGCTCAAGGCCGCCAACGCGCAGATCGGCGCCGCGCGCGCGGCGTTCTTTCCGCGCATCACGCTGACGAGCGACTACGGCTCGGTCAGCGATGCGTTCTCGAGCCTGTTTGCCGGCGGCACCAGCGTGTGGACGTTCGCGCCGCGCATCACGTTGCCGATCTTCGCGGGCGGACGCAACCGCGCGAACCTCGACGTCGCGAACGCGCGCAAGCACATCGCGGTTGCCGATTACGAGAAGACGGTGCAAACCGCGTTCCGCGAAGTGGCCGACGCATTCGCCGCGCGCGACTGGATCGATCGCCAGCTCGCCGCGCAGCAGGACGTGTATGCGGCCGACGGCGCGCGGCTGAAGCTCGCGGAGCGCCGCTACGCGGGCGGCGTCGCGACGTATCTCGAACTCCTCGACGCGCAGCGCAGCACGTACGAGTCGGGGCAGGAACTGATCCGGCTCAAGCAGCTGAGGCTCGCGAATGCGATCGCGCTGTATCGCGCGCTCGGCGGCGGCTGGTCGCCGGCGTCGGCGGAGGCCGCGGCTTCCGCGTAGTGCCCGTCGCCTGACGCCGCAGCGCGTCGGGCGGCATGACGGCGGCGGTACGTATCGACGTGCCGCCGCCGCTTCCCTCGATCCATACCGCTGGTTCCAGCGATTTCTTTCCCCATCGACAGGCCGGCCGGAACAGCCGTCATCTTGCGACCGCGCGTGTCGCAATTCCGCGCAAACGTGTGCGGGTCATTTTGCCTTCTTTCTCCCATGCGACGAGGTTCCGATATCGGGTTCCGGCGGCCGCTCATGCGTGCGATTTGCAATCCGGAATTGAAGATCGAATTAATCATATATCGGAAATAATGAGGGCGACAAAGTGTCGCGGTAAAACGTTTGTATTCATGTCGCAATCGTTTGCGCGAAAAAATTGTATTGATTGAATCGCCGGTTAATTTCCTGTTTGTTGAAAATGCTTTGATATTGGCGTTGTCGTCGGACAACGATGGCGGCTCCGGACAATGTTTTGTCCTTTTCGCAGATGATTTGCTGGAGCCAATGCCGGCAAGGGTGAGCGGGGTGGTTTCGGCTCTCGATCGGAAATGTCCTTGATCTTCAATTGCTTCCGATAAATAAAAAAGGACTGCGGATAAAAATTTCCGGATTGAAAATTGACAGGAAATAGTGAGGACTTGGAGGGGTAAATCGGACATTGTCAGATGCATTTGACAATGATTTACAGAAAACTTTCATGATTATCTCGATAATGCCGCCTCGTGACGGACGGGAGCCACCACGCGCTGCCGTTTGTATCCGCCACGTCATCTATTCCATTTGCAGTCCTTTCGGGAAACGTCATGAAAAAATCCATCCTGACCGCTGTCGCACTCGCGGCCCTGTCGACCTCGGCCTTCGCAGCGGGCACCGGCACGATCAACTTCACGGGCGAGATCGTCGCGGGCGCATGCGGCATCGATTCGGGCTCGGTCAACCAGACCGTGAACCTCGGCAAGGTGCCGACCAACGTGTTCAAGCAGGCTGGCGACAAGTCCACGCCGACCAACTTCGACATCAAGCTGACCGACTGCGACACGAGCGTCGCGCAGAACGCGTACTTCACGTTCACGGGCACGTCGAGCGCGGGCCAGCCGAAGCTGCTCGCCACGATCGGTTCGGCAACCAACGTCGGCATCCGCCTGCAGGCAGCGTCGGGTGAATACCTCGACAACGGCGCCGAGCAGAAGGCACCGACCGTGCTGCAAAACGGCACGAACGTCGCACGCTTCGCGGCCATGTACGAAGCGACCGCAGCCGGCGTGACGCCGGGTACCGCCGAAGGCGTGGCGAACTTCACCGTCCGCTACCAGTAAGCCGCCGTACCGGGGAAGGGTGCGCGCACCCTTCCTCGTTCGTTTTTCCTCATTTCCCCCTTCGTTCGACTTCCGGTAGCGCCGCGTGCGAATCAGACATTCCTTCCTTTGCGTCTCCGTGCTGGTTGTCGGCAGCCAGAGCCATGCGACGGAATTCAATTCGTCGTTCCTGAACATCGACGGCTCGAACAACGTCGATCTGTCGCAGTTCTCGCAGGCGGACTTCACGCTGCCCGGCGAGTACATGCTCGACGTACAGGTCAACGACCTGTTCTACGGGCTGCAGGCGATCGAGTTCATCGCCGTCGACGCGTCGGGAGCGGGCAAACCGTGCCTGCGCCCGGAACTCGTCGCGCAGTTCGGGCTGAAGCCGTCGCTCGCGAAGGACCTGCCGCGCTTCCAGGGCGGCCGTTGCGTCGATCTCGGCGCGATCGAGGGGGCGACCGTGCGCTACCTGAAAAGCGACGGGCGGCTCAAGATCACGATTCCGCAGGCTGCGCTCGAGTTCAGCGATACGACCTACCTGCCGCCGGAGCGCTGGTCGGAAGGGATTCCCGGCGCGATGCTCGACTATCGCGTGATCGCGAACACGAACCGCAACTTCGGCACGGGCGGCGGGCAAACGAATTCGATCCAGGCCTACGGGACGGTTGGCGCGAACTGGGATGCATGGCGCTTTCGCGGCGACTACCAGGCGCAATCGAACGTGGGCAATACGGCCTACGCGGACCGCACGTTCCGCTTCAGCCGGCTTTATGCATTTCGCGCGCTGCCGTCGATCCAGTCGACGGTGACGTTCGGCGACGACTACCTGACGTCCGACATTTTCGACACGTTCGCGCTGACGGGCGCGTCGATCCGCAGCGACGACCGCATGCTGCCGCCTTCGCTGCGCGGCTATGCGCCGCTGATCTCGGGCGTCGCGCGCACCAACGCGACCGTGACCGTGTCCCAGGCGGGCCGCGTGTTGTACGTGACGCGCGTGTCGCCGGGCGCCTTCGCGCTGCAGAACATCAATACGAGCGTGCAGGGCACGCTCGACGTTGCAGTCGAGGAAGAGGACGGCAGCGTGCAGCGCTTCCAGGTGACGACGGCCGCCGTGCCGTTCCTCGCGCGCGCCGGGCAACTGCGCTACAAGGCCGCCGTCGGCAAGCCGCGGCTCTTTGGCGGCGCCGGCATCACGCCGTTCTTCGGCTTCGGC
This sequence comes from Burkholderia sp. COPS, assembly GCF_019425585.1. Lineage (NCBI taxonomy): Bacteria > Pseudomonadati > Pseudomonadota > Betaproteobacteria > Burkholderiales > Burkholderiaceae > Burkholderia > Burkholderia sp. COPS. Next base: position 9,390 of record NZ_WIXR01000054.1, read on the forward strand.
GAAATCGCCTACGGCCTGCCGTTCGACGTCACCGCGTACGGCGGTTTCATCGCCGCGTCGGGCTACACGTCGATCGCGCTCGGCGTGGGCCGCGACTTCGGCGCGTTCGGCGCGCTGTCGGCCGACGTCACGCATGCGCGGGCACGCCTGTGGTGGAGCGGCGCGACGCGCAACGGCAACTCGTACCGCATCAACTATTCGAAGCACTTCGACGGGCTCGATGCCGACGTGCGTTTCTTCGGTTATCGCTTCTCCGAGCGCGAATACACGAACTTCGCGCAGTTCTCGGGCGACCCGACCGCGTACGGCCTCGCCAACAGCAAGCAGCGCTACTCGGCGACGCTGTCGAAGCGTTTCGGCGACACGTCGACCTATTTCTCGTACGACCAGACGACCTACTGGGAACGTGCGAACGAGCAGCGCGTCGGCCTCACGCTGACGCGCGCGTTCTCGATCGGCACGCTGCGCAACCTGAACGTGAGCGTATCGGCTTTCCGCACGCAGAGCGCCGGCGCGAGCGGCAACCAGGTCTCGGTTACCGCGACGCTGCCGATCGGCGGCCGCCACACCGTCACGTCGAACCTGACGACGGGCAGCGGCAGTACGAGCGTGAACGCCGGTTATATCTACGACGATCCGGATGGCCGCACCTATCAGGTCAACGCGGGCGCGACCGACGGACGGGCGTCGGCGAACGCGAGCTACCGCCAGCGCTCGTCGGCGTATCAGCTGACCGCGCAGGCGTCGACGCTCGCCAATGCGTATGCGGCCGCGTCGCTCGAAGTCGACGGCTCGTTCGTCGCGACGCAATACGGCGTCGCGGCGCACGCGAACGGCAACGCGGGCGACACGCGGTTGCTGGTGTCGACCGACGGCGTGCCCGACGTGCCGCTGTCCGGCACGCTCTCGCATACCGATTCGCGCGGTTATACGGTGCTCGACGGCATCTCGCCGTACAACGTCTACGACGCGACGGTCAACGTCGAGAAGCTGCCGCTCGAGGTGCAGGTGTCGAACCCGATCCAGCGCATGGTGCTGACCGACGGCGCGATCGGCTTCGTGAAGTTCTCCGCCGCGCGCGGCAGCAACCTGTACCTGACACTGACCGACCCGGTCGGCAAGCCGCTGCCGTTCGGCGCATCGGTGCAGGACATGGCGAACGGCAAGGAACTCGGCATCGTCGGCGAGGGCGGTGCGGCGTTCCTGACCCAGGTTCAACCGAAATCCACGCTGGCGGTGCGCGCGGGCGAACGCACGCTCTGCACGATCGACACGCTGCCGAACCAGCTCCAACTCGAAGGCACGCCGATTCCGGTGACGTGCCAGACACCCGGCGAGTCGCATGCAGCGGCCGCACGGGTCGAACGATGAATTCACGGATCCAGCGATGAAAAACTCCTTCTCCCTTTCCTTTCCGCGGCGCGCAGGGTGTGCACTCGCGACCGCCGGTGCGCTCCTCGCGGGCGCCGCGCAGGCGGCGATCGTGCCCGATCGCACGCGCGTGATCTTCAACGAAGGCGAACAGGCGGCGGTCGTCACGATCACCAACAAGAGCACGACTTACCCGTATCTCGTGCAGTCGTGGCTCGAGGACGCGCAGGGCAACAAGATCACGTCGCCGCTGATGGTCGTGCCGCCGCTGCAGCGCGTCGAGGCGAACGAGCGCAACGTGCTGCGGATCGCGAAGCTGCCGGGCACCGAACTGCCGGCCGATCGCGAATCGGTGTTCTACCTGAACATCCGCGAAGTGCCGCCGAAGACCGATACGCCGAACACGCTGCAGATCGCGCTGCATACGCAGATGAAGCTGTTCTACCGGCCGAAGGCCGTGCAGCCCGCGCGCGACGAGGACTGGACGCTGCCGATGACGTTGCGCGTCGATGCGGCCGCGCACAAGCTCGTGTTCGACAATCCGACGCCGTATCACATCACGATCGTCGATGTGGCGGCGGGTGCGCAGAAGACGCACGTGCCGCTGGAGCCGGTGATGGTCAGCCCGATGAGCACGGCCGACGTGCCGTTCAAGGCCGCGACGCCGGCGACGCTGTTCGTCACGCACATCGACGATTACGGCGGCCAGGTGGCGGTCGAGTATGCGTGCGAGGCAGGTGCTTGCAAGAGCGTGAAGAAATGAGCGGGGGCGGACGACAGGCCCTCCGCATGTTGACGATGGCGTCGTGGCTGCGCCTGGCGATCTTCGCGGTGCTGGTCGCCGCCATGCAGCCGGCGTTTGCCGTACGCTGCGTGACCAGCAGCGGTGCGACGTCGATGACGGAATCGATCGGCGGTGTCGCCTCCTATCCGACCGACGCACCTGACGGCTACGTGATCTGGGTGTCGCCGGTTCGCACGACGACGGGGTATTGCTTCAAGGATCTGGGCGGCAAGGGCAACATCGACATCGACGATCCGATCTCCTTCTACGCGAATCCGAACAAGCAGAACCCGGCTGCCTGGGGGCTCGAAATCGGCATCCGGTACCTGGGACAGGACCACTTTGGCGCGGGGAGTCAGCCTGGCACCGGCGTGGCGACGGGCAAGACGGTACCGGCGTGCAGTGACGAAAAACTGGCATGGGGCCAATGCCCGAAGGTGCCTATCGACATTTCCTATCAGGTGGTCGTCCGCAAGCGCGGCTCGTGGACGCAACCGCCGAGCGACATCTACACGGTATTCCAGTTCGACGGAGCGAAGGGGCTGAATGCGATCCACCCGAGCTTCCAGTACCGCCTGAGCGGCATGCGCAATCTCAAGCCGACACCGTGCTTCGTCGACGTACTGGTGACGCCCGAACCGGGCATTGTCAATTTCGGGCAGGTACAGTCGGTCGGCAATGGCTTTCTACCGGCGGTGCCGCGCAAACGCTTCTCGTTGTCGCTAACCAAGAAATGCAATGTCGCGGTGAAGGTCGATGGGTACTTCGAAACGAGCTTTCCGGTTCGGAACGGTTTGCTGGTGCCCGCGTCGGACAGCAATTTCGGTATCGGCATCGAAGACAGCCAGGGTAAGGCGATTCCATTCAACGAACAGTTCACGCTCGCGCAATTCCCGTCGAACGTCATGAACCAGAGCGTATTGATGGACGCGGTGCTGAAGTCGTTCGGACCACCGAAGATCGGAAGGTTCGACGCAACGGCGACGATCCGCTTGTTTATTTACTGACGCGCGCGAGGCCCTGGCAGGGCGACGATCGAGCGCTTATTGGGGGAGATGAAAATGCATCTGAAGGGCACCATGGCAGCGACACTGTTCGTTGCTTCGACGGTGGGCGCGGCTCACGCACAGACGGTATCGGCGGGGGGGTATTCGCTGACCGTGATCGGTGACCTGGGTGGTCCGCGCGACATGCGGTACAACGGGAATGCCGTCAGCGCCGACGGCAAGACGATCATCGGCGCCTACTGGAGCGACGCGCAGCCCGGTAACTCGATGGCCTTCTCGTGGTCGGCCGCGACGGGCTGGCAGCGGCTGGCCGCGCCGGCGAACGCCTATGACTCGCTGGCACAGACGGTGTCGGGCGACGGGCAGGTGATCGGCGGCTCGATCAGTGCGCGCCAGGCGGAAAGCAGCAACGTCGATCGATGGGCGGTGCGATGGCCCGGCGACGGTCGCACACAGAAACTCGTTCCGGATACGGCGGGCCGGGACGCATCGGTCGAAGTCGCGAACCTCGCCGGCACGAGGATGACGGGCAGCTTCACGGCGAAAGGCGGCCGGAATGCACGGTTCATTTGGGACCAGCCGAGGGGTTTCCGCGAGTTGCCGCCGGGCGGCGACTATATCGTGCAGCTCCTGTCGATGACCTCGTCCGGGAATGCGGCAGCAGGGTTGGCCGGCAATGTCGATGGCGTGTATGGCACGCGTGCGCTCCTGTGGACCGAACGATTCGGCGAACGACTGTTGCCGACGATCAACGCGGGCGTGGCCAGAATGGATCTGGCCAGTGGTGTGACCGAAGACGAACGGACGATCGTCGGCTCGCTCGGCACTCTGGTGGTTACGCCGGATGGACAACGGGTCGATTCGGAGGCCGTGCTGTGGACGAACGGCGGCGACAGCATCCAGCGGCTCGGTTTTCTCGACGGTGACGACAGCAGCTACGCGTTATCGATCAGCACGGACGGGCGGGTCGTCATCGGCACATCGAGCAACCGGCAGACCGGTATCGAGCGCGTCTTCGTGTGGACGCCGCAAAGCGGCATGCGCAGCCTCGTTGCGTTGCTCGAAGCGGCCGGCCTGTCGGTCGGCACGTTGAACCTGGCCAACGTGATCGGCGTGAGCCCCGACGGGCAGACCATCACGGGGCAGGGTTATCGCGACGGCGATCCCGACTACAGGCCGCAGTTCTGGCAAGTGCACATCGATGCGGCGACCCTGCGCGCGTTGCAGCCGGCGAGCCCGAGCGCCGACGCATTGCGGGTGCGGGCTTCGCCGCGCAAGGCGGCGTCACGCATGCTGGCGGCGAAGCCGGACGCAGCGATGCAGCGAAGCGTGTGCCGCATGCCCGTCAGCCCGGCGCAGCTCGCGCGATGCCTGCCGCGGTTGCCGGCCGCACGCTGACGAGCGTGGTCGCACGCAGGTGAAGCGATGAAACAAGGCGCCGGTTTTCCGGCGCCTTGTTTCGTTTACCGCACCCAGCGACACATCCTGTGATGGTGATGGTCGAAGTGGCACACGCGGTGCGGATGCGCTTCGGCGATGGCCGGCACGAGCACGGCAGCGGCAAGCGCCGCGACGGCGAGCGATTTCAGTAGCGTTTTCATGTTGCAGTCCTGATCGTTGAAAAGTGAATCACGGGAAGAGGGAACGCCTTACCACTGCGGCCGCTGATCGTCGCGTCGGTCGTCCCGGCGGTCATCGCGTCGGTCGTCATATCCGCGAGGATGCTGCGCTTCCCAGTCGCGGCGCTCCCAGTAGCGATTGCCGTCCCAGTAACGATCGCCATGCCAGCCGATCGTGACCTGAGCCGGACCGGCGGGATAGGCGACGCACCCGGTCAGCATCACGCTCGACAGCGCGCCAGCCATGACAGCGGACAACACGATGGATTTCATGGTTTTCTCCCTTGGAAACAGCCCCCCGATCGTACGAGCCCCCAAAATTTCACGTAGTAAGAAGTTGCTACCGCACATGACACGTGCAGGCGCGTTGTCAGACGCGTGAAAGATCGTGTCGGTGGGGTGCAGGCCGGTCGCGCCGTTCGGATGAGTCGATGACCACGTACCGAACCAGCCGCCGTGCGTCCCTTCCACGCGGGCAACGATTTCGCCAATTGTTCAGACAAATCCTGTCGGCTGAAAGGGTCATTGGGTAATCAGATTGAGAATGATTTGCGTTTACGTTAAATTGCGCTATCTCGGAATTTGACGGAGCAGATCGATGGCGATGGCGGAAGTGCTCGACCGACCGGCGGCGGCAGCGGCGAACCCGTTCCTCGGCAGTCATCCCGACCGGCCGCCGCGTGCGCGCCGCGCCACGGAGCCCCGTGCGCAAGGCGCGTTGCTCGACGTGCTGATCTCGCATCGCGCGATGCTCGTGAACGTCGCGCGCGGCTTCGTCGGCTGCGCGAGCCGTGCCGAGGACGTCGTGCACGACGTGTTCGTGAAGCTCGTCGAATTCCCGAACCAGGATGCGGTGCGCCAGCCGGTCGCGTACGTGACGCGGATGGTGCGCAATGCGTCGATCGACGCGTGCCGCCGGCAAAACCTCGAGAACGTCTATCACACGGAAGAGGACGACGGTTTCGACGTGCCGTCGCCCGAGCCGACGCCGGAAGCCGCACTGCTGACGCGCGATACGCTGCGGCGCGTGTGGGCCGCGCTCGACGACCTGCCGGCGCGCAGCCGCGCGGCTTTCGAGATGGTGCGGCTGCGCGAGGAGACGCTGCAGACCGCGGCGCGCGCGCTGAACGTGTCGCAGACGCTCGTGCATTTCATGGTGCGCGACGCGGAGCGCCACTGCGCGGAATGCCTCGACGCTTGCCATCGCGGTGTCGCGTGCCCGGTGTTCCTCGGCGGCCGCACGCGGCGCCGGTGAGCGCGGGTAAAAAACCGCGCCGGCCAATCGTCTATCAGACAGGAGCGGCCGAAACCGCCGCTTTGCCATCCGCTTTGCCACTTTCAACCGCCTCAGCGATTTCCGATCATGACGCAAGCCACGACGCCTTCCGCCGACACCGACGATCTCGTCTATACGGTCGTCATCAATGACGAAGAACAGTATTCGATCTGGCCGACGTTCCGGCCCGTGCCGGCCGGCTGGCGCGAAGTGGGCGTGAGCGGCCCGAAAACCGACTGTCTCGCGCACATCGAGACCGTCTGGACCGACATGCGCCCCGCGAGCCTGCGCCGCGCGATGGACGGCGAGCGCGCATCGCGCGCGTCGTGACCCGCCGCGCCGCGTGGGCGGCGCGCCACCTGAAGAGGACGTTGCATGACCCTGCTTTCGTTGCCGACGCTCGACGACCTGCGTATCGAGCCGGGGCTGCCCACCGTCGTGTCGCCGCGCGGCAGCGACGGGATGTCGATCGACGACGTCGCGCCGCTGGCGCGCGAGATCGCGGCCGACACGCTCGAACGGGCGGGCGGTGTGCTGTTCACGGGTTTTCACGTGCCGTCGATCGACGCGTTCCAGCAGTTCGCGGCGTCGTTCGGCGATCCGCTGATCGGCTATGAATACGCATCGACACCGCGCAGCCAGGTCGAGGGCGCCGTCTACACGTCGACCGAGTACCCGCCGCACCGCGCGATTCCGCTGCACAACGAGCAGTCGTATACGCGCGAATGGCCGCTGCGGATCTGGTTCCACTGCGCGCTCGCCGCGCCGAAGGGCGGGGCGACGCCGATCGCGGACAGCCGCGCGGTGTATCGCGCGCTCGATCCGGCGCTCGTCACGCGTTTCGAGAAGCGCGAGCTGCTGTACGTGCGCAATTTCGGGCAGGGGCTCGACCTGCCGTGGCAGCAGTCGTTCGGCACCGACGAACCGGCCGAGGTCGAACGGATGTGCGCGGCGCGCGGCATCGAATGCGCGTGGCGCACCGACGATGACGGCGAGCTGCTGCTGCGCACGCGCGAACGCTGCCAGGCCGTCGCGCGCCATCCGCGCACCGGCGACCGCGTGTGGTTCAACCAGGCGAACCTGTTTCACCTGTCGGCGCTCGACGACGACATGCAGGAAGCGCTCGTCGACGCGGTTGGGCTCGAGAACGTGCCGCGCAACGTGTATTACGGCGACGGCGAACCGCTCGAAGCCGACGCGCTCGCGGAGATCCGCGGCGTGCTCGACCAGCAGCGCATCGTGTTCCCGTGGCGCACGGGCGACGTGCTGATGCTCGACAACATGCTGACCGCGCATGCGCGCGACCCGTTCGAGGGGCCGCGCAAGGTCGTCGTCGCGATGGCGCAGAGTTATACGGTCCCGCGCGACCGAACGGAGGATTGATGACGCGTAGTACCGCCGCGCTTGCCGCGCGCGGGCTGTCGGTGGGATATCGCGACCATGTCGTGATCGACGGGCTGGACCTGTCGATCGCGGCCGGCCGCGTAACCGCGCTGTGCGGACCGAACGGCTGCGGCAAGAGCACGCTGCTGCGCACGCTCGCGGGCTTGCAGCCCGTGCGTGCCGGCCATGTCGAAGTGAACGGGCAGCCGCTCGCGTCGTTTCGCCGTCGCGCGCTCGCGCGCGAGCTGACGATGCTCGCGCAGTTCAACCAGATTCCGTCGGGCCTGACGGTGCGCGAACTCGTCGCGTACGGGCGCTATGCGTACGGCGGCTTCCTGCGCGGCCTGTCGCGCGCCGACCATGCGGCGATCGACGAGGCGCTCGACACGAGCGGCCTCGCCGGCGATGCGGAGCGCGACGTCGGCGCACTGTCGGGCGGCGAGCGCCAGCGTGCGTGGATCGCGATGGCGCTCGCCCAGCAGGCGCCGATCGTGCTGCTGGACGAGCCGACGACCTATCTCGACATCCATCACCAGCTCGACATCCTCGATGCGCTGCGCACGCTGAACCGCACGCGCGGGCTGACGATCGTCTGGGTGCTGCACGACCTGAACCAGGCGGCCGCATACAGCGACGAAATCGTGCTGATGCGCGCGGGCCGCCTCGTCGCGCAGGGCACGCCCGACGCGATGCTCGATCCCGCGCGGCTGCGCGCGGCGTTCGGCGTCGAGATGCTGAAGCTCGCGCATCCGCAGACGGGCGCACCGATGTGCGTGCCGGCCTACGGGTCGACCACCGACGGCGCGCCGCAGGCGGCCGGTGTCTTCGACCGGGATCTCGCCGTATGACCACGTTCGCGATGCGCAAGCGCCTCGCGGCGGCGGGGCGGGGCACGAGATCGGGCCGGGCCGGTGCGATCGCGATCGGCCTCGTCGCGCTGATCGCGGCACTGGCGGCGTTGCGCGTCGCCCCCGATCTGCGCGTGTGGTGGAGCGCGGTGCCCGGCAGCGATGCCGCTGCGCTCGCGCACGTGTTCCTGTTCGACCTCAACCTGCCGCGCGTCGCGGCCGCGCTCGTCGCGGGCGGCTGCCTCGGCATCGCGGGCGCGCTGTTCCAGTCGCTCACGCGCAATCCGCTCGCGTCGCCTGATTTGCTCGGCGTGACGGGCGGCGCCCAGCTCGGCCTGCTCGCGGCGATGCTCGTGCCGGCGCTGGCCGGCGTCGCGTCGGTGCCGCTGCTGTTCGTGTGCGGGCTGGCCGCGGCCGCGTGCGCGATCGTCGCGGCCGGCGGCTGGCGCGCGACGCCGTTGCGGCTCGTGCTCGCGGGAAGCGTGTGCATGCTGCTGTTCGCCGCGCTGTCGACGCTCGTGCTCGCCTTCTTCGAGCAGAACATCGCGGGCGCCGCGCTGTGGACCAACGGCAGCCTGTACCAGCCGGGCGCGACGGGCCTCGCGCTCGCCGCGCGCTGGCTCGTCGTGCCGCTGATCGCATTGCCGTTCGTGATCCGGCCGCTGAATCCGCTCACGCTCGGCGACGACGCGGCAGCCGCGGCCGGCGTGCGCGTCGACGCGACGCGGCTCGCCGCGACGATCGTCGCGGTTGCGTTCACGAGCGTGGCCGTCAGTATCGCGGGCCCGCTGTCGTATGTCGGCCTCGTCGCCCCGAACCTGCTGCGCCAGGTGCGCGGCGCGCGCGCCGCGCGGCTCGGCGTGCTCGTGCCGCTGTCGGCGCTCGCGGGCGGTGCGCTCGTGCTCGTCACCGACAGCGCGGTGCTCGCGTCGGGGCTCGACGCGACGCTGTCGACCGGCGTCGCGATCGCGCTGGTCGGCACGCCGCTGATGCTGGCGATGATCCGGCGCGGCGCCGCGTGGTCGGGCGTGCTGCATGCGGATGCCGAACGCGCGGCGGGCAGCGGCTCGACGCGGCTCGTCGGCTGGCTCGAGCGGCTCGGCTGGCCGCTGCGCACGATGCTGTTCGTTGCGGCGGGCGTGCTGGCCGTGTTCGTCGGCGTGTCGGCCGGCCCCGAGTGGCTGTCGATCGCGCGCTGGTCCGCTGCGCTGTCCGGCCACGATGCGCTCGCGCGGATGCTGATCGACCTGCGCATGCCGCGGCTGCTGTGCGCGCTCCTCGCGGGCGCGCTGCTCGCAGTGAGCGGCGTCGCGATGCAAAGCGTCGTGCGCAATCCGCTCGCGGGCCCCGAAGTGCTCGGCGTCACGCAGGGTGCGGGGCTCGTCACGCTGTTCGCGTTGTCGACGTGGCCGCTGATGGGCCACGTGACGCTCGCGGCGGCCGCGCTGATCGGCGGCGGGCTGTCGCTCGCGATCACGCTCGCGCTGAATCACCGGCATCGCTATGCGCCGCTCGCGGTGGCGCTGACGGGCATCGTGATCGGCGCGTTGTGGACCACGCTCGCGCAATGGCTGATCACGCAGGAAAGCGTGCAGCCCGCGCGCTTCGTCGTGTGGCTCGTCGGCGGGACTTACGGCCGCAGCTGGGGCGAGGTGTCGATGCTGCTGCCGTGGTGCGTGCTCGCAGTGCCCGTGTTCGCATGGCTCGCGAAACCGCTCGACATGCTCGCGCTCGGCGACGACCAGGCGGCCGCGCTCGGCCTGCCGGTGGCCGTGCTGCGGCCGCTCGCGCTGACGATCGCGACGCTCGCCGCCTGTGCGGCCGTCGCGGCGGTCGGGCCGGTCGGCTTCATCGGGTTGATGGCGCCGCACGTCGCGACGATGCTCGGCGCGCGCCGGCACCGTACGCGGCTGTGGCTCGCGGCCGCGTGCGGCGCGCTGATCCTCGGTGTGGCGGATCTCGCGGCGCGCACGGTCGTCGCGCCGCGCGAGGTGCCGGCCGGCGTGCTGACCGCGCTGATCGGTGCGCCGTACCTGCTCGGGCTCCTGATCCTCGAGGGGCGCCGCGCCCGGCGCGCGGGGCGATGACGCTGCCGCTCGATGGCGCGCGCGCCACGCGTTTCTCGGCGTTCGCGCCTGAACCGTTCGCCGATCATCTCGACGTCGTCTGGCTCGGTCTGCCCGACGACGCGCACGCGCCGGGCCGCCTCGTCGTGCCGGTCAGCGCGTTGCCCGCGCACCGCGACATCGTGCTCGACGCGATGGTCCGCCATTACGGCGGCGATCCGGCGCAGCACGCGCGCGCGCTGATGTCGCAATGGAGCAAATACTATTTCGGCCGCGCGGCGCCGGCCGGCGTCGTCGCCGCGCTGACGCTCGGCCGGCCGCTCGACATGACACCCGAGCGCACGTTCGTCGCGCTCGACGACGGGATGCCCGCCGCGCTGTATTTCACGCACGATGCGCTCGGCGAACCCTGCGACGATCCGGCGCCACGCTATGCGGGGCTCGTCGCGCATCTCGGCGCGGTGATCGACCTGCTCGCGGCGATGGGGCGCGTCACGCCGCGCGTGCTGTGGAGCAACGCGGGCAACCTGCTCGACTATCTGCTCGATACGTACCGTGCGCTGCCATGCGTGGCCGATCCGGTGCGCGACGCGGGCTGGCTGTTCGGTGCGACGTGCTTCGCGTGCGAACCGAATCCGTTGCGCATGCCCGTGCGCGATGCGGTGCCGCGTTCGGCGCTGCTGCCGACGCCGTTCCGCGCGCGACGCGTGTGCTGCCTGCGCTATGAAATTCCTGGAGAAACGCAACTGTGTGGAAGCTGCCCCCTGCTACTGACGATGGACGACGCGGCGCTGGCCGAGCAGGACGCGATCCGGTGACGGATGCCGGCCGCCGGCACGCACTCGGCGCAATCGGCGCACTCGCGGCGCTCGGCGCCGCGTGTTGCGGCGCGCTGTCGGTCTCGTCCGGCGCCGTTGCCGCGGCCCTCGATGCACATCGCGCGCAGGGCGTGCGGGTGCCGGGTGCGCCGGGTGCGGTATCGCTGGCCGGCAATCCCGTCGTGTCGCAGGCGAGCGCGACGATGCCGGTGCGGCCGCAGCGCGTGGTCGCGCTCGACTTCATGTTCGCGGAAAGCGTGATCGCGCTCGACCTCGTGCCGGTCGGGATGGCCGATACGGCGTTCTATCCGGGCTGGCTCGGTTATCAAAGCGACCGGCTCGCCAGCGTGACCGACATCGGTTCGCGCCAGGAGCCCGGCCTCGAGGCAATTGCGGCGGTCAAGCCCGATCTCATCATCGGCGTCGGCTTCCGTCATGCGCCGATTTTCGATGCGCTCGACCGGATCGCGCCGACGATCCTGTTCCAGTTCAGCCCGAACGTGTCGGACGGCGGCGTGCCGGTGACGCAGCTCGACTGGATGCGGCAGATCTTCCGGACGATCGGTGCGGTCACGGGGCGCGACGCGCGCGCGCAGGCGGTCGATGCGCAACTCGATGCGGGCATCGCGCGCAATGCGGCGCGGCTCGCGACGGCGGGCAGGAAAGGCGAGCGCATCGCGCTGCTGCAGGATCTCGGCTTGCCCGACCGCTACTGGGCCTATACGGGCAACAGCACGTCGGCGGGCCTCGCGCGGGCGCTCGGGCTCGACCCGTGGCCGAAGAAACCGACGCGGGAAGGCACGCTGTACGTGACGTCGGCCGATCTGCTCAGGCAGCGCGAGCTGGCCGTGCTGTTCGTGACCGCATCGGGCATGGACGTGCCGCTGTCCGCGAAACTCGATTCGCCGGTGTGGCGTTTCGTCCCCGCGATGAAGGAACACCGGATCGCGCTGATCGAACGCAATATCTGGGGGTTCGGCGGGCCGATGTCGGCGCTGAAACTGGCCGACGTGATGACCGACACGATGCTGAAGCTGCCGGCCGTGCGTTGAGTGTGCGGCGGTCGATTGCCGCCCGGGCGGGCAGGGTGTGGCGGTAGACCCGGCTCGTGCTGAACGACGGGGGCATTGCGACGATCGCACCGCGCGCCACCCACATTTCCTTCTGAAACGAATTTCGCCGGTGCGCTGCCATTGCAGCCCACCGGCGAATTTCTCATCGACTGCCGGATTACGCGCTCAGCGCGTCGACGCCATCCTGCGCACGTGACCGCGCGGGTATCGTGTCGCTGACGATGCGTCCGTTGTCGAGCTTCAACAAGCGGTCGGCGAGATCGAAGTAGCGATCGTCGTGCGTGATCACGATCACGGCCTTGCCGCGCGCACGCAGCTCGGGCAGCAGTTGTTCGTAGAACACGGCCTTGAACGACGGATCCTGGTCGGCCGCCCATTCGTCGAACAGGTAGAACGGCCGGTCCTCCAGGTACGCGACGACGAGGGCGAGCCGCTTGCGCTGCCCGGTCGACAGCGCGCGGGTCGAGAACGCGCCGTCGACCACCTTCACCTTGTGATCGAGCGCGAGCTTCGCGACGAGCGCGTTCGCACGTGCATCGGCCTGCGCGCGGGACGGATCGTCGGGGTCGACGATGCCGAGCAGCGCATCGAACAGGTGGAAATCGTTGAACACCGCGCTGAAGCGCTGCCGATAGGCGGCGCGCTCGCGCCAGCCGATCGGGCGGCCGTCGACCTCGATCGTGCCTTCCTCCGGTTCGTAAAGCCCCGTCAGCACCTTCGCGAGCGTCGTCTTGCCGCTGCCGTTGCCGCCGACGATGAACACGAGCTCGCCCGGCCTGATCGTCAGGTCGATCGGCCCGATGCTGAACATCCGTTCGTCGCGTTCGTGGAAGTACGCATGCGTGACGCCGCGCAACGTGACGGCGCCGGCGGGCGGCACGTCTCGTGCTTCGGACGCGGGCGGCACCGTGCGCAGCGCGCCGAATTCGGCCATCACGCCTTCGATCCGCGTCAGCGACACGCGTGCCGCGTTGACGGTCGGCAGGTTGTTCAGCAGGCCGTCGAGCGGCACGAGCATGAACAGGAACACGACGACGTACCCGGCGGCCGCGGCCGGATCGGCATGCACGCCGAGCTGCGGCCAGAACGACGCGACGCCGAGGAACGCATAGAACAGGAAGATGATCCAGCCGACGCCGACCGCGTACGCGCTGAACGCGCGGCGGCGGTGGTCGCGCACTTCGCCGATCGCGGCGCCGAGCTGGCCGTCGACGAACTGTCTTGCGCGTTCATCGTGCAGCTTCAGCTCCTTCGCGCCGGAAAACAGCGAGCCGAGATAACCGAACAGGCGGTCCTGCGCCTGGCCGGCCGCTTCAAGCGACGCGATCGCGCGGCGGTCGCCCGTGTGATAGCCGAGCGAGCCGGCAACGATCGCGGCCAGCGCCAGCAGGCACACCGGCCACGACAGCCACGCGAGATAACCGAGGCAACCGAACACGATCGAGCCGTGCATGACCAGGTTCGGCAGCGCGAAGAACAGCATCGACACGTTGGTTGCGTCGTCGGTCAGCACCGACTGCACGGGCGCCGCGCCGATCCGCTCGATGTCGCGCAGCTCGGCCGCGCCGACGCGCCGCGCGAGATGCACGCGCAGCCGCGCCATCGTGTCCTGCGACAGGCGCGCGAACAGCGTGCCCGACACGATCCGGGTGACGAGCGCGATCACCGCGCACAGCGCGAAGCGCCATGCGAGCGACGCGTCGGCCGCGCCCGGCTGCGACAGCGCGCGGTTCAGCGTCGCGACGAGCAGCACGCTCGCGACGCCGTTCAGCACGCACGCGGTGAGCGCCAGCGCGAGCGACGCGCGGCTTTCGCGCAGCAGCGCGAGGATCAGCCGCGCCGCGGGGCGGGCGGGGGAGGCGTCGAGGGACGGCGGGGAAGAAGGCTCGTGGGCAGCTGTCATCGGCAACGTCGGTAAAGGGAAGGCAGGCGAATACGCCAAAACGGCAAAACTGGCGCGAAAGCGGCGGGCGAGGCGGGGCCCCGTTGCGGCTTTCCTCCCTGATAGACGAACGGGCCGCGCCCA
>NZ_WIXR01000055.1:0-75093 GCF_019425585.1 Burkholderia sp. COPS
TGGTTGTGCTGCGAAGCCAGCGCAACAACCCTCTTTGCCTGATGACCATAGCGAGTCGGTCCCACCCCTTCCCATCCCGAACAGGACCGTGAAACGACTCTACGCCGATGATAGTGCGGATTCCCGTGTGAAAGTAGGTAATCGTCAGGCTCCCTAAGCCAGAAACCCCCGCCCGACAAGGCGGGGGTTTTTGCATTTCGGCGGCGGAAATGCGTGAGTGATCGGGATCGGTGGCATGGCTGCTGCTCGAGCTGGGGCCGGGGTGCCGATTCTCCAGGATGCCTTTGCGAGACTGACGAAGATCAGACCGATCGGGTTGGCCTTGCACCGCTCGCTGGCGCCGACCAAGACCCGCCATCCAAACATCCATCCACTTGCTGTTCACGAAGACGACGATCGGATCGAGTCGCGACTCCACCGCATTTCTGACCACGTCTCGTCATGGCCAGGAGTGGCATGGCCAGTTGCACGAATACCCGTTATTGTGCGCAGTTTCTCTGCGTATTGAGCACTTCTCCGCCCAAAACCACCGTTGCCGTATCCGAGGGGCACGCCCGGCGGTTCCCGTTACGCCATGAGCCATCAGTGTGACCTGGGCAGCGAGTGGCGAAAATCCGCCGTTCGGCGTCCTTATATGTCAAAAGCTCCAGGCGACTACTGCCAATCGAGCGCACGAAGTCAGGTTTTGTTCAGGACGGCATCTTGTAGCGATCTAGGCTTGTTTGTTTCTCAACTCGTCGCATCTTCTCTCAAATCGATCCGTGCAAAGAAGATGGGGCGCTTTCGGCGTGCCACATGGAAGTCGTTGATACATAGCGCGAACCGGACATACTCGAGTTCCTCAACCAGATGGCATCAAAAATTCGCGCCGTTTCTTTTGATGGGCACAGGCCGGCCGTCTTGAAACACGCAGACTTCTTCGATGAGCGAATAGCCGGTGCCGCGAAAGCAGTCCCGACTTTCGCCTATCGACGCGAAGGGCGTGCCCCCGCATCGACGCCAGTAGATCGCGCCCTGCCTGGGGTATCCAGATCGCAGAGTGCGGAGCCATTGCCTGGCGCGAACCGGCGCGTCGTATTCAGGCCTTGATCCCCGGTCCGCGCGCGCAAAGTGGGGCAGCTCGCAGCGGTCGTAGAAGAGCGGAAGTTGCAGGCCTGCTTTCTCGCGTCTTCGGATCGATGCTGTGCGGAAAATGCGCAGGCGTCGAATCTTGCACAAGTATCTGCGTTCAGCTGCTCGAGGCGGGCGTCGTACGGGCATGGGGGATGTCTTGCATATGCGGCGGAATCGCCTCGATAGGTCGGCCAGACGCTGATGTTGGTCGGCTTGCGCGGGGGCGAAGTGCAGTCGCCCACGCGCTAAAGAACGTGCGCCGAGATTGCCGCGGCAAATCTGCGCGGCAGCTCCCGGCACGGCCGTATGTCGTTGCTGTCGATGAAGGCTGGGCAGCAGGATTCGTCTGTCGACGCGTCATCACCGGCGCCGGCGGCAATGAAGTACATGGCGGCATCGTTGATCAGCCATGCATAGGCGACCGCATCCTGACTCCACGAGGGTGCCTTGGTCGCCCCGGCGTGTACCGAACCGAGGCCCTTGGCATTGCGCGTGAGCTTCAATCTTTCATATGCGACGGCGCGGCTGCTACCGGGTGTCCCGGGGCGTGGCTATCAGCCAGCGCCTCCTGACGGGTCCAGGCGATCGTGCTTGGGCGACACTGGCGTCTGTCGGCCGGGCGGCGTGTGCGGTCAAAACCATGAAGGACGGAAAAAGATCACGCAGACGCATGAGGATCCGAACCAGGGCGGGCAGGTGGCTCGGGATAGTACGGTTCCCCTGTCTCTGAAGCCGGCAAAGCCCAGCGCCGCCATCGCGATTTCTCGTTGGCAGCGTTGCTCAAACTTATGATGCGATTGCTGGAAAGCGTTCGAAAGTCGTGTCACGTCAATCGCTGGCGGGTCGGGCCAGACAACCCTAGAAACCAGCAATGGACTCCCGGGAGGCATCTAAAAACAGATCATGGCAGCCGCCCGGCACGAAATTTGCGGAAATTTTGCATCTACCCGCTTGGCAGAGTGCTCAAGAGATCGTATGATGGCGGTCTTTCGTTTTCAGCGCAGATGCAGATCGACGCTGAAAGCGGGGTCTGGCGAAGATGTGACGCTGATCGGTAGGACCCATGCTTGCCTTAGCCGGGCAAGGGCGGGAGATCGGTGGTCAGGCAGGTATCGGGAAGAGGATGAAAATAATCTTCCGGATGTGCTTGACAGGGGTGCGATGTACCCCCATAATCGTCAGTTCTCTACGGAGGGGTGCCCGAGTGGCTAAAGGGGGCAGACTGTAAATCTGTTGGCTTACGCCTACGTTGGTTCGAATCCAACCTCCTCCACCAAGATATCAGCGCAGTGAGCGGTAAGGAATCGTTTGTGGCCCGTGCGGGTGTAGCTCAATGGTAGAGCAGAAGCCTTCCAAGCTTACGACGAGGGTTCGATTCCCTTCACCCGCTCCAGACCGCGAAGTTGAAGCGTAAAGCGCCCATGTGGCTCAGTGGTAGAGCACTCCCTTGGTAAGGGAGAGGTCGGCAGTTCGATCCTGCCCATGGGCACCAGCAGTAAAAAGTCAGTGTCTTGTTGTTTGCGCGCGGCGCAACCTGTGAAATTCCTTTTGGGAGTTGAAAATGGCCAAGGAAAAGTTTGAGCGGACCAAGCCGCACGTGAACGTTGGTACGATTGGTCACGTTGACCACGGCAAGACGACGCTGACGGCAGCGATCACGACGGTTCTGACGAAGAAGTTCGGCGGCGAAGCGAAGGCGTACGACCAGATCGACGCGGCACCGGAAGAAAAGGCGCGCGGCATCACGATCAACACGGCACACGTCGAGTACGAAACGGCTAACCGCCACTACGCACACGTCGACTGCCCGGGCCACGCTGACTATGTGAAGAACATGATCACGGGCGCAGCGCAGATGGACGGCGCGATCCTGGTTTGCTCGGCAGCAGACGGCCCGATGCCGCAAACGCGTGAGCACATCCTGCTGGCGCGTCAGGTTGGCGTTCCGTACATCATCGTGTTCCTGAACAAGTGCGACATGGTGGACGACGCTGAACTGCTCGAGCTGGTCGAGATGGAAGTTCGCGAACTCCTGTCGAAGTACGACTTCCCGGGCGACGACACGCCGATCGTGAAGGGTTCGGCAAAGCTGGCGCTGGAAGGCGACACGGGCGAGCTGGGCGAAGTGGCGATCATGAGCCTGGCAGACGCGCTGGACACGTACATCCCGACGCCGGAGCGTGCAGTTGACGGCGCGTTCCTGATGCCGGTGGAAGACGTGTTCTCGATCTCGGGCCGTGGTACGGTGGTGACGGGTCGTGTCGAGCGCGGCATCGTGAAGGTCGGCGAGGAAATCGAAATCGTCGGTATCAAGCCGACGGTGAAGACGACCTGCACGGGCGTTGAAATGTTCCGCAAGCTGCTGGACCAAGGTCAGGCAGGCGACAACGTCGGTATCCTGCTGCGCGGCACGAAGCGTGAAGACGTGGAGCGTGGCCAGGTTCTGGCGAAGCCGGGTTCGATCACGCCGCACACGCACTTCACGGCTGAAGTGTACGTGCTGAGCAAAGACGAAGGCGGCCGTCACACGCCGTTCTTCAACAACTACCGTCCGCAGTTCTACTTCCGTACGACGGACGTGACGGGCTCGATCGAGCTGCCGAAGGACAAGGAAATGGTGATGCCGGGCGACAACGTGTCGATCACGGTGAAGCTGATTGCTCCGATCGCGATGGAAGAAGGTCTGCGCTTCGCAATCCGTGAAGGCGGCCGTACGGTCGGCGCTGGCGTCGTCGCCAAGATCATCGAGTAAGCCAGTTATTCGTTGGTCGACAGTTTTGGGGCTGGCAACAGCCAGCCCCAGTATGGTTTAGGGGTATAGCTCAACTGGCAGAGCGTCGGTCTCCAAAACCGAAGGTTGGGGGTTCGATTCCCTCTGCCCCTGCCAAAAAATAGCCACGTGTCCTACGTGGCATTTGTTTTAAGGTGTTATGGCGAATCCATCCGTCGAAACTGTAAATACCTCCGGCGATAAGCTGATGCTGGCCCTGGGCGTATTGCTGGTCTTGGCCGGATTCGTGGGCTTCTTCTGGCTGGCCAATCAGCAGTGGTATGTCCGCGGTGCCGCGTTGGCGGTAGGGATCATCGCCGGCGTGGCCGTCGGGCTGATGTCCGCCCCTGGCAAGAGCCTCATCGCCTTTGCCAAGGATTCGTACAAGGAAGTCCGGAAGGTCGTTTGGCCCACCCGCAAAGAAGCAACGCAAACCACACTCGTCGTGTTCGGTTTCGTGCTTGTGATGGCGATTTTCCTCTGGTTGAGTGACAAATCGATCGAATGGGTGATTTTCTCGGCGATTCTGGGTTGGAAATGATATGAGCGATACTCCGGCATCCCCGAGCGGAAAGCGTTGGTACGTCGTGCACGCCTACTCCGGTATGGAGAAGAGCGTGCAACGTGCGCTTCAGGAGCGCATCGAACGTGCAGGCATGCAGGACAAATTCGGTCAGATCCTGGTTCCGACCGAAGAAGTGGTCGAAGTCAAAGGCGGTCACAAGGCGGTAACCGAGCGTCGATTCTTCCCCGGCTACGTGCTGGTGGAGATGGAAATGACGGACGAAACGTGGCACCTCGTGAAGAACACCGCGAAGGTTACCGGTTTCGTTGGCGGTGCACGTAACCGCCCGACCCCGATTTCCCCGAAGGAAGTCGAGAAGATCATGTCGCAGATGCAGGAAGGCGTCGAGAAGCCGCGCCCGAAGACCCTGTTCGAAGTCGGCGAGATGGTGCGTGTGAAGGAAGGCCCGTTCACGGACTTCAACGGTACCGTCGAAGAAGTCAACTACGAAAAATCGCGCGTGCGTGTGTCGGTCACCATCTTTGGCCGATCCACCCCGGTCGAACTCGAGTTCGGCCAGGTTGAAAAAGTTTGATCCCGATTCGGTGGGCAGCCTCGGCTGCCCACCTTCGCGCTTACGGCCCGCGTCATGGCCGTTGAGGAGCGTCAGTAGCCAGAGGCGAAAGCGCGTTATCACTCACCGAACGCCCTTCCGGCGTTCCAATGAGGTTCACAAATGGCAAAGAAGATTATCGGCTTTATCAAGCTGCAGATCCCTGCAGGTAAAGCCAACCCGTCGCCGCCGGTCGGTCCGGCACTGGGCCAGCGCGGCCTGAACATCATGGAGTTCTGCAAGGCGTTCAACGCGCAGACTCAAGGCATGGAGCCGGGTCTGCCGGTGCCGGTGGTCATCACGGCATTCGCTGACAAGAGCTTCACGTTCGTGATGAAGACGCCGCCGGCGACCGTCCTGATCAAGAAGGCGGCGAAGGTGGACAAGGGCTCGAGCAAGCCGCACACCGACAAGGTCGGTTCGATCACGCGCGCTCAAGCCGAAGAAATCGCGAAGACCAAGATGCCGGACCTTACGGCAGCTGATCTGGACGCAGCCGTTCGCACCATCGCTGGTAGCGCACGCTCGATGGGCATCACTGTGGAGGGCGTGTAAATGGCTAAGATCTCCAAGCGCCGTCAGGCATTTGCCGCCAAGGTCGATCGTCAGAAGCTGTACGCGATCGAAGACGCACTGAGCCTCGTGAAGGAATGCGCGAGCGCGAAGTTCGACGAGTCGATCGACGTCGCAGTCCAGCTCGGCATCGATGCGAAGAAGTCGGACCAGGTCGTTCGTGGTTCGGTCGTTCTGCCGGCAGGTACGGGCAAGTCGGTTCGCGTTGCCGTGTTCGCACAAGGCGAGAAGGCCGAGCAAGCTCGTGCAGCAGGTGCGGAAATCGTCGGTATGGAAGACCTGGCCGAGCAGATCAAGGCTGGCCAGATGGACTTCGACATCGTGATCGCTTCGCCGGACACGATGCGTATCGTCGGTACGCTGGGTCAGATCCTCGGCCCGCGCGGCCTGATGCCGAACCCGAAGGTCGGTACGGTCACGCCGGACGTCGCAACCGCCGTCAAGAACGCGAAGGCTGGTCAGGTGCAATTCCGTGTCGACAAGGCCGGTATCATCCACGCGACCATCGGCCGCGCATCGTTCGAGCCGACCGCACTGCGTTCGAACCTGTCGGCGCTGATCGAAGCGCTGCAGAAGGCAAAGCCGGCAACGAGCAAGGGCGTCTACCTGCGCAAGATCGCACTGTCGAGCACGATGGGCGTCGGCGTGCGTGTCGACCAGGCTACGCTGGCAGCACAGTAAGCAAGTATTCGGGCCGCTTCGTTCGCGAAGCGGCCTACATGGGCTTTGGGCGGTTGTTCGTGCAGGCAAGGCGGGCAACCGGTTATCAAAGACCGTTGGTGGGGCGCAGCAGTCAGGTGATCCCTTAATTCAAGCCAACGCAGATGGCGAACCCGAAAAAGTTTTGCAGTGGTGAAGCCCCAGGCCGTGAAGCGATTCGCGGCATGAGGTGGAAATACTCCTAACGAGGTCGGACGCCGTTGTTGAACGAGGTACGTGAGGTTTCGGCCATGCCGGCCACGCCGAACGTATCGTTTCTGGAGGCTAACCGTGCCGCTTAATAGAGAAGACAAGCAAGCCGTCGTCGCTGAGGTTTCCGCGCAAGTCGCGAAGGCCCAGACCGTTGTGCTGGCTGAGTATCGTGGAATTGCGGTTGGCGATCTGACCAAGCTGCGCGCGAAAGCGCGCGAGCAACAGGTTTACCTGCGCGTGTTGAAGAACACGCTGGCGCGCCGCGCCGTTGAAGGTACGCCGTTTGCTCCGCTGGCAGAGCAGATGACTGGCCCGTTGATCTACGGCATCTCGGAAGATGCAATTGCTGCTGCTAAGGTCGTCAACGACTTCAGCAAGAGCAATGACAAGTTGGTCATCAAGGCTGGTTCGTTCGATGGCAAGGTGATGGACAAGGCTGGCGTGCAAGCGCTGGCAAGCATCCCGAGCCGCGAAGAACTGCTCTCGAAGCTGCTGTTCGTTATGCAATCGCCTGTTTCGGGCTTCGCGCGTGCCCTGGCCGCGCTGGCAGAGAAGAAGCAAGCGGAAGCTGCGTAATCGAACGTGCATCAGCGTCATTGATCGCTGGCTGTATCCGAATTCAATTTAGGAGTATTTCAAATGGCAATCGCAAAAGAAGACATCCTGGCAGCAGTCGAAGGGATGACCGTTCTGGAACTGAACGAACTGGTCAAGGCGTTCGAAGAGAAGTTTGGCGTGTCGGCAGCTGCAGTGGCAGTCGCTGGCCCGGCAGGCGGCGGCGCTGCTGCTGCTGCAGAAGAGAAGACCGAATTCACGGTCGTTCTGGCTGAAGCAGGCAGCAACAAGGTTGCAGTCATCAAGGCAGTTCGCGAACTGACGGGCCTGGGCCTGAAGGAAGCGAAGGACGTCGTTGACGGCGCACCGAAGGCTGTCAAGGAAGGCGTCGACAAGGCTGCTGCTGAAGAAGCCAAGAAGAAGCTGGAAGAAGCTGGCGCGAAGGTCGAAGTCAAGTAAGTTTCGGCGCGCTGTGCGAAGGCTGGCGGTATTTTCACCGCCGGCCTTTTTGTGCTTTGTGGGGACGTTATTCTGGCACTCATTCGGGAGCCCGAATAATCGGCCCCAGAAGCCAAAGAAAACCGCCTGATCGTTGTGATTGGTCACGAATGGCGGTTCTCTTTGTCTTCTGAAGCGACTGCAGAAGGCAAGTTTGGTCGGGTAGCGGGCAACACAGGCATCCGCTGCCGTCAGCCAGCGGTTGGTAGCGGCCAACCACCAAGCTTCTCGGCTCGTTCAAGCCGTCGGACGGCCATCGGGTCTCAGTCGGTGAACACTCGGGTTTGAAACGTCCAGGTATTCCGCCTCGATAGCACCCGCCGTGATTCGGAGATCGTATGCAATATTCCTTCACCGAGAAGAAGCGCATTCGCAAGAGTTTCGCGAAGCGCCCCATCGTTCACCAAGTTCCTTTCTTGCTGGCTACCCAGCTTGAATCATTCAGCACGTTTCTGCAAGCCGATGTGCCGGCCACGCAACGCAAGCCTGAAGGTTTGCAGGCCGCGTTCACATCGGTATTTCCCATTGTTTCGCACAACGGCTTTGCGCGCCTCGAGTTCGTGAGCTACGCGTTGTCCGCGCCGGCATTCAACATCAAGGAATGCCAGCAGCGCGGCCTGACGTACTGCTCCGCGCTGCGCGCGAAGGTCCGCCTTGTCATCCTCGACAAGGAATCGCCGAACAAGCCGGTCGTCAAGGAAGTGAAAGAGCAGGAAGTGTACATGGGCGAAATTCCGCTCATGACGCCGACGGGCTCGTTCGTCATCAACGGCACCGAGCGTGTCATCGTCTCGCAGCTGCACCGTTCGCCGGGCGTGTTCTTCGAACACGACAAGGGCAAGACGCACAGCTCGGGCAAGCTGCTGTTCTCGGCACGGATCATTCCGTACCGCGGCTCGTGGCTCGACTTCGAATTCGATCCGAAGGACATCCTGTACTTCCGCGTCGACCGTCGCCGCAAGATGCCGGTCACGATCCTGCTGAAGGCCATCGGCCTGACGCCGGAACAGATCCTCGCGAACTTCTTCGTGTTCGACAACTTCACGCTGATGGACGAAGGCGCGCAACTCGAGTTCGTGCCCGAGCGCCTGCGTGGTGAAGTCGCGCGTTTCGACATCACGGATCGTGATGGCAAGGTCATCGTCCAGAAGGACAAGCGGATCAACGCGAAGCACATTCGCGATCTCGAAGCCGCGAAGACCAAGTTCATCTCGGTGCCGGAAGACTATCTGCTCGGCCGCGTGCTGGCGAAGAACGTCGTCGACGGCGACACCGGCGAAGTGATCGCGAGCGCGAACGACGAAGTCACGGAAAGCGTGCTCGAGAAGCTGCGCGAAGCGGGCATCAAGGACATCCAGACGCTCTACACGAACGACCTGGACCAGGGCCCGTACATCTCGTCGACGCTGCGTGTCGACGAAACGACCGACAAGACGGCCGCGCGCATCGCGATCTACCGCATGATGCGTCCGGGCGAGCCGCCGACCGAAGAAGCGGTCGAGGCGCTGTTCAACCGTCTGTTCTACAGCGAAGAAGCGTACGACCTGTCGAAGGTCGGCCGCATGAAGTTCAACCGCCGCGTCAGCCGTGACGAGATCACCGGCCCGATGACGCTGCAGGACGACGACATCCTCGCGACGATCAAGATCCTCGTCGAGCTGCGCAACGGCAAGGGCGAAGTGGACGACATCGACCACCTCGGCAACCGTCGCGTGCGTTGCGTCGGCGAACTGGCGGAAAACCAGTTCCGCGCTGGTCTCGTGCGTGTCGAGCGCGCGGTCAAGGAACGCCTCGGCCAGGCCGAAAGCGAAAACCTGATGCCGCACGACCTGATCAACTCGAAGCCGATTTCGTCGGCGATCCGCGAGTTCTTCGGTTCGTCGCAGCTGTCGCAGTTCATGGACCAGACCAACCCGCTGTCGGAAATCACGCACAAGCGCCGTGTTTCCGCACTGGGCCCGGGCGGTCTGACGCGCGAACGCGCAGGCTTCGAAGTTCGTGACGTGCACCCGACCCACTATGGCCGCGTGTGCCCGATCGAAACGCCGGAAGGTCCGAACATCGGCCTGATCAACTCGCTCGCACTGTACGCGCACCTGAACGAGTACGGCTTCCTCGAGACGCCGTACCGCAAGGTCGTGGACAGCAAGGTGACCGACCAGATCGACTACCTGTCGGCGATCGAGGAAGGCCGTTACATGATCGCTCAGGCGAACGCCGCGATCGACGAGAACGGCACGCTGATCGACGAACTCGTGTCGTCGCGTGAAGCCGGCGAAACGATGATGGTTACGCCGGACCGTATCCAGTACATGGACGTCGCGCCGTCGCAGATCGTGTCGGTGGCAGCCTCGCTGATTCCGTTCCTCGAGCACGACGATGCGAACCGTGCACTGATGGGTTCGAACATGCAGCGTCAGGCCGTGCCGTGTCTGCGTCCGGAAAAGCCGGTCGTCGGGACGGGCATCGAGCGCACCTGCGCGGTCGACTCGGGTACGACGGTTCAGGCGTTCCGCGGCGGTGTGGTCGACTACGTCGACGCAGGCCGTATCGTGATTCGCGTGAACGACGACGAAGCGGTCGCGGGTGAAGTCGGTGTCGACATCTACAACCTGATCAAGTACACGCGTTCGAACCAGAACACGAACATCAACCAGCGTCCGATCGTGAAGATGGGCGACAAGGTCTCGCGCGGCGACGTGCTGGCCGACGGCGCCTCGACGGACCTGGGCGAGCTCGCGCTCGGCCAGAACATGCTGATCGCGTTCATGCCGTGGAACGGCTACAACTTCGAAGACTCGATCCTGATCTCGGAGAAGGTGGTTGCGGACGATCGCTACACGTCGATCCACATCGAAGAGCTGAACGTCGTTGCACGCGACACGAAGCTCGGGCCGGAAGAAATCACGCGCGACATCTCGAACCTGGCGGAAGTCCAGCTCGGCCGTCTCGACGAATCGGGCATCGTGTACATCGGTGCTGAAGTCGAAGCAGGCGACGTGCTGGTCGGCAAGGTCACGCCGAAGGGCGAGACCCAGCTGACGCCGGAAGAGAAGCTGCTGCGCGCGATCTTCGGCGAGAAGGCTTCGGACGTGAAGGACACGTCGCTGCGCGTGCCGTCGGGCATGAGCGGTACCGTGATCGACGTCCAGGTGTTCACGCGTGAAGGCATCCAGCGCGACAAGCGTGCGCAACAGATCATCGACGACGAACTGAAGCGCTACCGTCTCGACCTGAACGACCAGCTGCGCATCGTGGAAGGCGACGCGTTCCAGCGTCTCGCGCGCATGCTCGTGGGCAAGGTCGCGAACGGCGGTCCGAAGAAGCTCGCGAAGGGCACGAAGATCGACCAGGCTTACCTGGAAGACCTCGACCACTACCACTGGTTCGACATCCGCCTCGCGGACGACGAAGCAGCGGCATCGCTCGAAGCGATCAAGAACTCGATCGAAGAGAAGCGTCACCAGTTCGACCTCGCGTTCGAAGAGAAGCGCAAGAAGCTCACGCAAGGCGACGAACTGCCGCCGGGCGTGCTGAAGATGGTCAAGGTGTACCTCGCGGTGAAGCGCCGTCTGCAGCCTGGCGACAAGATGGCAGGCCGTCACGGTAACAAGGGTGTCGTGTCGAAGATCGTCCCGATCGAAGACATGCCGTACATGGCTGACGGCCGTCCGGCAGACGTCGTGCTGAACCCGCTGGGCGTTCCGTCGCGGATGAACGTGGGTCAGGTTCTGGAAGTGCACCTCGGCTGGGCCGCGAAGGGCCTCGGCTGGCGTATCGGCGAAATGCTGCAGCGTCAGGCGAAGATCGAGGAACTGCGCGTGTTCCTGACGAAGATCTACAACGAGTCGGGCCGCCAGGAAGACCTGGAAAGCTTCACCGACGACGAGATCCTCGAACTCGCGAAGAACCTGCGCGAAGGCGTGCCGTTCGCGACGCCGGTGTTCGACGGTGCGACCGAGGAAGAAATGGGCAAGATGCTCGACCTCGCGTTCCCGGACGACATCGCCGAACAGCTCGGCATGAACCCGTCGAAGAACCAGGTCCGTCTGTACGACGGCCGCACGGGTGAAATGTTCGAGCGTCGCGTGACGCTGGGCTACATGCACTACCTGAAGCTGCACCACTTGGTCGACGACAAGATGCACGCGCGTTCGACCGGCCCGTACTCGCTCGTCACGCAGCAGCCGCTGGGTGGTAAGGCGCAGTTCGGTGGCCAGCGTTTCGGTGAAATGGAAGTGTGGGCACTCGAAGCGTACGGCGCGTCCTACGTGCTGCAGGAAATGCTGACGGTGAAGTCGGATGACGTGACCGGCCGGACGAAGGTGTACGAAAACCTCGTCAAGGGCGATCACGTGATCGATGCAGGCATGCCGGAATCCTTCAACGTGCTCGTGAAGGAAATCCGCTCGCTCGGTATCGACATCGATCTCGACCGCAATTAATCGGACTACGGAGAGAAAGCAATGAAAGCTCTGCTCGATCTATTCAAGCAAGTCCAACAGGAAGAAGTTTTCGACGCGATCAAGATCGGTCTGGCTTCGCCTGACAAGATCCGTTCGTGGTCGTTCGGCGAAGTGAAGAAGCCGGAGACCATCAACTACCGTACGTTCAAGCCGGAACGCGATGGTCTCTTCTGCGCGAAGATCTTCGGGCCGATCAAGGACTACGAGTGCCTGTGCGGCAAGTACAAGCGCCTGAAGCACCGCGGCGTGATCTGCGAGAAGTGCGGCGTCGAAGTGACGCTGGCGAAGGTGCGTCGCGAACGGATGGGCCACATCGAGCTGGCCTCGCCGGTCGCGCACATCTGGTTCCTGAAGTCGCTGCCGTCGCGTCTGGGCATGGTGCTCGACATGACGCTGCGCGACATCGAACGCGTGCTGTACTTCGAAGCGTACGTGGTGATCGAACCGGGCATGACGCCGCTGAAGGCGCGGCAGATCATGACCGAAGAGGATTACTACAACAAGGTCGAGGAATACGGCGACGAATTCCGCGCCGAAATGGGCGCGGAAGGCGTGCGTGAACTGCTGCGCGCGATCAACATCGACGAGCAGGTCGAGACGCTGCGCACCGAGCTGAAGAACACCGGCTCGGAAGCGAAGATCAAGAAGTACGCGAAGCGCCTGAAGGTCCTCGAGGCATTCCAGCGCTCGGGCATCAAGCCCGAGTGGATGATCCTCGAAGTGCTGCCGGTGCTGCCGCCGGAACTGCGTCCGCTCGTGCCGCTGGACGGCGGCCGTTTCGCGACGTCGGACCTGAACGACCTGTACCGCCGCGTGATCAACCGTAACAACCGGTTGAAGCGCCTGCTCGAGCTGAAGGCACCTGAAATCATCGTCCGCAACGAAAAGCGGATGCTGCAGGAAGCCGTCGACTCGCTGCTCGACAACGGTCGTCGCGGCAAGGCGATGACCGGCGCGAACAAGCGTCCGCTGAAGTCGCTCGCCGACATGATCAAGGGCAAGGGCGGCCGTTTCCGTCAGAACCTGCTGGGCAAGCGCGTCGACTACTCGGGCCGTTCGGTCATCGTGGTCGGCCCGACGCTGAAGCTGCACCAGTGCGGTCTGCCGAAGCTGATGGCGCTCGAGCTGTTCAAGCCGTTCATCTTCAACAAGCTGGAAGTGATGGGCGTCGCGACGACCATCAAGGCTGCGAAGAAGGAAGTCGAGAACCAGACGCCGGTGGTGTGGGACATCCTCGAAGAGGTGATCCGCGAGCACCCGGTGATGCTGAACCGTGCGCCGACGCTGCACCGTCTCGGTATCCAGGCGTTCGAGCCGGTGCTGATCGAAGGCAAGGCAATTCAGCTGCACCCGCTCGTCTGCGCGGCGTTCAACGCCGACTTCGACGGTGACCAGATGGCCGTTCACGTGCCGCTGTCGCTCGAAGCGCAGATGGAAGCGCGTACGCTGATGCTGGCGTCGAACAACGTGCTGTTCCCGGCCAACGGCGATCCGTCGATCGTGCCGTCGCAGGATATCGTGCTGGGTCTGTACTACGCGACCCGCGAAGCGGTCAACGGCAAGGGCGAAGGCCTGTCGTTCACGGGCGTGTCGGAAGTGATCCGCGCGTACGAGAACAAGGAAGTCGAGCTCGCATCGCGCGTCAACGTGCGGATCACCGAAATGGTCCACAACGAAGACACGTCGGAAGGCGCGCCGCCGTTCGTGCCGAAGATCTCGCTGTACGCGACGACCGTCGGCCGCGCGATCCTGTCGGAGATCCTGCCGCACGGCCTGCCGTTCTCGGTGCTGAACAAGCCGCTGAAGAAGAAGGAAATCTCGCGCCTGATCAACACGGCGTTCCGCAAGTGCGGTCTGCGCGCGACGGTGGTGTTTGCCGACCAGCTGATGCAGTCGGGTTTCCGTCTCGCGACGCGTGCCGGCATTTCGATCTGCGTGGACGACATGCTCGTGCCGCCGCAGAAGGAAACGATCGTCGGCGACGCCGCGAAGAAGGTGAAGGAGTACGACCGCCAGTACATGTCGGGTCTCGTCACCGCCCAGGAACGCTACAACAACGTGGTCGACATCTGGTCGGCAACGTCGGAAGCGGTCGGCAAGGCGATGATGGAGCAGCTGTCGACGGAGCCGGTGACGGACCGCGACGGCAACGAGACGCGCCAGGAGTCGTTCAACTCGATCTACATGATGGCCGACTCGGGCGCCCGGGGTTCGGCGGTTCAGATTCGTCAGCTGGCCGGTATGCGTGGCCTGATGGCGAAGCCGGACGGCTCGATTATCGAGACGCCGATTACCGCGAACTTCCGCGAAGGTCTGAACGTGTTGCAGTACTTCATCTCGACCCACGGTGCACGTAAGGGTCTGGCTGACACGGCACTGAAGACCGCGAACTCGGGTTACCTGACGCGTCGTCTCGTCGACGTCACGCAGGATCTGGTCGTCGTGGAAGACGATTGCGGCACGTCGAACGGCGTAGCGATGAAGGCACTCGTCGAAGGCGGTGAAGTCGTCGAGGCGCTGCGCGACCGTATCCTCGGCCGCGTTGCGGTTGCGGACGTCGTGAACCCGGAAACGCAGGAAACGGTGTACGAATCGGGCACGCTGCTCGACGAAACGGCGGTCGAGGAAATCGAACGCCTCGGCATCGACGAAGTGCGCGTGCGCACGCCGCTGACCTGCGAAACGCGCTACGGTCTGTGTGCGTCGTGCTACGGCCGTGACCTCGGCCGCGGCTCGCTCGTGAACGTCGGCGAAGCAGTCGGCGTGATCGCGGCACAGTCGATCGGTGAACCGGGCACGCAGCTGACGATGCGTACGTTCCACATCGGTGGTGCGGCATCGCGTGCGGCAGTCGCTTCGTCGGTCGAAGCGAAGAGCAACGGTATCGTCCGCTTCACGGCGACGATGCGTTACGTCACGAACGCGAAGGGCGAGCAGATCGTCATTTCCCGTTCGGGCGAAGCGATGATCACCGACGATTTCGGTCGCGAGCGCGAGCGTCACAAAGTGCCGTACGGCGCGACGCTGCTGCAGCTCGACGGCGCGACGATCAAGGCCGGCACGCAGCTCGCCACGTGGGATCCGCTGACGCGTCCGATCATCACCGAGTACGGTGGTACGGTGAAGTTCGAGAACGTCGAGGAAGGCGTGACCGTCGCGAAGCAGATCGACGACGTGACCGGCCTGTCGACGCTGGTCGTGATCGACGTGAAGCGTCGTGGTTCGCAGGCTTCGAAGAGCGTGCGTCCGCAGGTCAAGCTGCTCGACGCGAACGGCGACGAAGTGAAGATTCCGGGCACGGAGCACGCGGTGCAGATCGGCTTCCAGGTCGGCGCACTGATCACCGTGAAGGATGGTCAGCAGGTGCAGGTCGGTGAAGTGCTCGCACGTATCCCGACGGAAGCGCAGAAGACGCGTGACATTACCGGCGGTCTGCCGCGGGTGGCGGAACTGTTCGAAGCGCGTTCGCCGAAGGATGCCGGCATTCTCGCGGAAGTCACCGGTACGACGTCGTTCGGTAAGGACACGAAGGGCAAGCAGCGTCTCGTCATCACGGATCTCGAGGGCAACCAGCACGAGTTCCTGATCGCGAAGGAAAAGCAGGTTCTGGTTCACGATGCACAGGTCGTCAACAAGGGCGAAATGATCGTGGACGGTCCGGCCGATCCGCACGACATCCTGCGTCTGCAGGGTATCGAGGCGCTGTCGCGCTACATCGTCGACGAAGTGCAGGACGTGTATCGTCTGCAGGGCGTGAAGATCAACGACAAGCACATCGAGGTGATCGTTCGCCAGATGCTGCGTCGTGTGCAGATCACCGACAACGGCGATACGCGCTTCATCCCGGGCGAACAGGTCGAGCGTTCCGACATGCTGGACGAGAACGATCGCATGATCGCCGAGGACAAGCGTCCGGCTTCGTACGACAACGTGCTGCTCGGTATCACGAAGGCATCGCTGTCGACCGACTCGTTCATCTCCGCGGCGTCGTTCCAGGAAACGACCCGCGTGCTGACCGAAGCGGCGATCATGGGCAAGCGCGACGATCTGCGCGGCCTGAAGGAAAACGTGATCGTCGGCCGCCTGATCCCGGCCGGTACGGGTCTCGCGTTCCACAAGGCACGCAAGGCGAAGGAATCGTCGGATCGCGAGCGTTTCGACCAGATCGCAGCGGAAGAGGCGTTCGATTTCGGCACGCCGAGCACGCCGGCTGCGGAAGAGCCGCAACAGCACCCGGCAGCCGAGTAAGCGCGGGCGGCGCGAGCCGCTTTGCCTCACCACGCTGTCACCGAGACCGCCCGGTTTTGCCGGGCGGTTTTTTTTCATCTGTCGTTCGCGTGCATGACGCGCCTGTGCCGTGCCGGCCTCGCTTGCTCGCGACGGACGTGCGGCCTGACTGCCAGCGCCGCCGAAGCCGTCGCAATCACTTGCGGCGCGGTCGTGGCAGGCTCGTCATGCACGCGAACGAACCCTGGCCGAATGGCCAAAACCGCACGATTCGCCCCGCGTCCCGCGAGCGGGTTGTTAAAATTGCGGTCATCGTCCAGCCGTCCCCGTCCTCTTCCATGTCCCGCGCCCTCGAAATCCTCGACGAAGTATTTGGTTATCCCGCTTTTCGCGGCCAGCAGGGCGAAATCGTCGAACACGTCGCCGGCGGCGGCGATTGTCTCGTGCTGATGCCGACCGGCGGCGGCAAGTCGCTGTGCTATCAGATTCCGGCGCTGCTGCGTCGCGAGGCCGGGCAGGGTGCCGGTATCGTCGTGTCGCCGCTGATCGCGCTGATGCAGGACCAGGTCGCCGCACTGAGCGAAGTGGGCGTGCGCGCGGCGTACCTGAACTCGACACTGTCGGGCGCCGAGGCCGCGGCGACCGAGCGGGCGCTGCGTGAAGGCGAAATCGACCTGCTGTATGTCGCGCCCGAACGGCTGATGACGGGGCGCTTCCTCGACCTGCTCGAGCGCGCGAAGATCGGCCTGTTCGCGATCGACGAAGCGCACTGCGTGTCGCAATGGGGGCACGATTTCCGCCCGGAATACATCCAGCTGTCGGTGCTGCACGAGCGATTTCCGTCGGTGCCGCGCATCGCATTGACCGCGACGGCCGATGCGATCACGCGCGACGAGATCATCCACCGTCTCGCGCTCGACGACGCGCGCGTGTTCGTGTCGAGCTTCGACCGCCCGAACATCCGCTACCGGATCGTCGAAAAGGACAACGCGCGATCGCAGCTGCTCGATTTCATCCGAGCCGAACACACGAATGCCGACGGCACGACGGATGCGGGTGTCGTCTATTGCCTGTCGCGTCGCAAGGTCGAGGAAACGGCCGAATGGCTGAAGGCGCAAGGCGTGCGTGCGCTGCCGTATCACGCGGGGATGGAGTTCGAGGTGCGGCAGAAGCACCAGGAAATGTTCCAGCGCGAGGAAGGCATCGTGATGTGCGCGACGATCGCGTTCGGCATGGGCATCGACAAGCCGGACGTGCGCTTCGTCGCGCACCTCGATCTGCCGAAGAGCGTCGAAGGCTACTACCAGGAAACGGGCCGCGCCGGCCGCGACGGGATGCCCGCGAATGCGTGGATGGCCTATGGGCTCGGCGACGTCGTCCAGCAGCGCAAGATGATCGACGAATCGGATGCGGACGACGCACACAAGCGCGTCCAGACGTCGAAGCTCGACGCGCTGCTCGGGCTGTGCGAGACGATCTCGTGCCGCCGCGTGCGGCTGCTGAACTACTTCGGCGAGGAGAGCAAGCCGTGCGGCAACTGCGATACGTGCCTCGAGCCGCCCGCGTCATGGGACGCGACGCGTGAGGCGCAGATGGCGCTGTCGTGCGTGTTCCGCGCGCAGCGCGCGAGCGGCTTCAATTTCGGCTCGAGCCACCTGATCGAGATCCTGCGCGGCGGGCGCACCGAGAAGGTGTTGCAGCGGGGCCACGACCAGCTGACGACGTTCGGGATCGGCGCGTCGCTGTCGGAGCCCGAGTGGCGCGCGATATTTCGGCAGCTCGTCGCGTACGGCTACCTGGCGGTCGATCACGGCGGCTTCGGTGCGCTCGTGCTGACCGAGGCAGCGAAGCCGGTGTTGAAGAACGAGGAGAAGGTCACGCTGCGCCGCTATGTGAAGCCGCAGCGCACGCGCCAGTCGTCGGGCCGCAGCGGCACGCGCGTCGACCCGACCGCCGGCATGGGCACGCGCGAGCGCGCAAGGTGGGATGCGCTGCGCGCGTGGCGCGCGGAAACGGCGAAGACAGACGGCGTGCCGGCCTACGTGATCTTCCACGACGCGACGCTCGCCGAGATCGCACGCAACGCGCCGGAGACGATCGACGACCTGCGCCATATCCCCGGCATGGGGGTGCGCAAGCTGGAGCGCTTCGGCGACGAGATCATCGACGTCGTCGAGTCTGCCTGACACAGGCGTTCCGACCCTTCCGGTAAACCACGCGTCCGGCCGACGAATCACGCAAGCCGTTGACTTAGTTGGTATTTCCGGAATATGATGCTGGGTTCCGGTATTCGGTGGGCCGAGTTGCGTTCGAAAGCTCGCACCCGTTTCGCCGGTTCGGAAGTCAACTGTGCGCCGATTCTCGCTTTGCCCGAAATCGATGTGCAGATTTTGTTCAATTTCAGGAATAAACAATGCCAACCATCAACCAACTGGTTCGCAAAGGCCGTCAGTCGGAAACGACGAAGAGCAAGAGCCCGGCCCTGCAGGACTGCCCCCAGCGTCGCGGCGTGTGCACCCGTGTGTACACGACGACGCCGAAGAAGCCGAACTCGGCACTCCGTAAGGTCGCCAAGGTTCGTCTGACGAACGGCTTCGAAGTGATTTCGTACATCGGCGGTGAAGGCCACAACCTGCAGGAACACTCGGTTGTGCTGATCCGCGGCGGCCGTGTGAAGGACTTGCCGGGTGTGCGTTACCACATGGTTCGCGGCTCGCTGGATACCCAGGGCGTCAAGGACCGTAAGCAAGCGCGCTCGAAGTACGGCGCGAAGCGTGCAAAGGCTGCCAAGTAAGCAGTTTTTGATCAGGGATCGCCGCAGGGCGGTCAAGGCGGGAGTGCCGGATTGCCGGTGCTGTCGAGTAAGTGGTCACCCGGCCAAGCTGGTTAGTCGTGAAGATGTGATCGGGTTTGTTGGTGGCCGCGGAGCTGGAACCAGCTCCAACTGAACAAGTAAAGGAAGAATCATGCCGCGTCGTCGCGAAGTCCCCAAGCGGGAAGTGTTGCCGGATCCGAAGTTCGGTAACGTTGATGTAGCCAAGTTCATGAACATGCTGATGCTGTCCGGCAAGAAGTCGGTCGCAGAGCGCATCGTTTATGGCGCATTCGAACAGATCCAGACCAAGGGTGGCAAGGACCCGCTGGAAGTGTTCACGGTTGCGCTCAACAACGTCAAGCCGGTGGTCGAAGTGAAGAGCCGTCGCGTTGGTGGTGCCAACTATCAAGTTCCGGTCGAAGTGCGCCCGTCGCGTCGTATGGCATTGGCGATGCGCTGGCTGCGTGAGGCTGCGAAGAAGCGCAGCGAGAAGTCGATGGCTCTGCGTCTGGCAGGTGAACTCTCCGAAGCGGCCGAAGGCCGTGGCGGCGCGATGAAGAAGCGCGATGAAGTTCACCGCATGGCAGAAGCCAACCGCGCGTTCTCGCATTTCCGTTTCTAAGCGCCTGGCTGGGCTGTTTGCGGAAATAAATTCCGGGCGGGTGCGCTTTTCAGGCGCCTCGCCCGTTTGTGTTGAAGCATGATGCAGCAGGGCTGCATCGTGTCATCCCAGTAGAGGATCAAAGTGGCTCGCAAGACTCCTATCGAGCGCTACCGCAATATCGGTATTAGCGCTCACATCGACGCCGGCAAAACGACGACGACCGAGCGCATTCTGTTTTACACCGGTGTGAACCACAAGATCGGTGAAGTCCACGACGGCGCAGCCACGATGGACTGGATGGAGCAGGAACAGGAGCGTGGCATCACGATCACGTCCGCTGCTACCACGGCCTTCTGGAAGGGCATGGGCGGCAACTATCCGGAACACCGCATCAACATCATCGACACCCCGGGCCACGTCGACTTCACGATCGAAGTGGAGCGTTCGATGCGCGTGCTCGACGGCGCGTGCATGGTGTACTGCGCAGTGGGCGGCGTGCAGCCGCAGTCGGAAACGGTGTGGCGCCAGGCTAACAAGTACAAGGTGCCGCGTCTTGCGTTCGTCAACAAGATGGACCGTACCGGCGCGAACTTCTTCAAGGTCTACGACCAGCTCCGTCTGCGCCTGAAGGCGAACCCGGTTCCGGTCGTGGTGCCGATCGGCGCGGAAGAAAACTTCAAGGGCGTCGTCGACCTGATCAAGATGAAGGCGATCATTTGGGACGAAGCGTCGCAAGGCACGAAGTTCGACTACGTCGACATCCCGGCCGAGCTCGCAGAGACCTGCAAGGAATGGCGCGAAAAGATGGTCGAAGTGGCTGCTGAAGCCAGCGAAGACCTGATGAACAAGTACCTGGAAGAAGGCGATCTGCCGGAAGCCGACATCGTCAAGGCGCTGCGTGATCGTACGATCGCGTGCGAAATCCAGCCGATGCTGTGCGGTACCGCGTTCAAGAACAAGGGCGTGCAGCGTATGCTCGACGCCGTGATCGACTTCCTGCCGTCGCCGGTCGACATCCCGCCGGTCAAGGGCGAGCTCGAAAACGGTGAAGAAGCTGAGCGCAAGGCGTCGGACGACGAGAAGTTCTCGTCGCTCGCGTTCAAGATCATGACCGACCCGTTCGTCGGCCAGCTGATCTTCTTCCGTGTGTACTCGGGCGTCGTCAACTCGGGCGACACGCTGCTGAACTCGACCAAGGGCAAGAAGGAACGCCTCGGCCGTATTCTGCAGATGCACGCGAACCAGCGTGAAGAAATCAAGGAAGTCCGTGCAGGCGACATCGCTGCTGCGGTCGGCCTGAAGGAAGCGACCACTGGCGACACGCTGTGCGATCCGGCAAACCCGATCGTGCTCGAGCGCATGGTGTTCCCGGAGCCGGTGATTTCGCAGGCTGTCGAACCGAAGACCAAGGCTGACCAGGAAAAGATGGGCCTGGCGCTGAACCGTCTGGCACAGGAAGATCCGTCGTTCCGCGTGCAGACCGACGAAGAGTCGGGCCAGACCATCATTTCGGGCATGGGCGAGCTCCACCTCGAAATTCTGGTCGACCGGATGAAGCGTGAATTCGGCGTGGAAGCGACCGTCGGCAAGCCGCAGGTTGCATACCGCGAAACGATCCGTTCGACGGCGAAGGACGTCGACGGCAAGTTCGTCAAGCAGTCGGGTGGTCGCGGCCAGTACGGTCACGCGGTCATCACGCTCGAGCCGAACGAACAAGGCAAGGGCTACGAGTTCTTCGACGAGATCAAGGGTGGTGTGATTCCGCGTGAATACATCCCGGCGGTCGACAAGGGTATCCAGGACACGCTGAAGTCGGGCGTGCTCGCCGGCTTCCCGGTCGTTGACGTGAAGGTTCACCTGACGTTCGGTTCGTACCACGACGTTGACTCGAACGAAAACGCGTTCCGCATGGCCGGTTCGATGGCGTTCAAGGAAGCAATGCGGAAGGCGAACCCGGTCGTCCTCGAGCCGATGATGGCTGTCGAAGTCGAGACGCCGGAAGACTACATGGGCAACGTGATGGGCGACCTGTCGGGCCGTCGCGGTATCGTCCAGGGCATGGAAGACATGGTTGGCGGCGGCAAGATCGTGCGCGCCGAAGTGCCGCTGTCGGAAATGTTCGGCTATTCGACGTCGCTGCGCTCGCTGACGCAAGGTCGTGCAACGTACACGATGGAGTTCAAGCACTACGCTGAAGCTCCGCGCAACGTTGCTGATGCGATCATCAGCGCGAAGTCGAAGTAATTCGCTATCTCAATCGATAATTTTTGAAAGAAGAGAATCATGGCAAAAGGTAAATTCGAGCGGACCAAGCCGCACGTGAACGTTGGTACGATTGGTCACGTTGACCACGGCAAGACGACGCTGACGGCAGCGATCACGACGGTTCTGACGAAGAAGTTCGGCGGCGAAGCGAAGGCGTACGACCAGATCGACGCGGCACCGGAAGAAAAGGCACGCGGCATCACGATCAACACGGCACACGTCGAGTACGAAACGGCTAACCGCCACTACGCACACGTCGACTGCCCGGGCCACGCTGACTATGTGAAGAACATGATCACGGGCGCAGCGCAGATGGACGGCGCGATCCTGGTTTGCTCGGCAGCAGACGGCCCGATGCCGCAAACGCGTGAGCACATCCTGCTGGCGCGTCAGGTTGGTGTTCCGTACATCATCGTGTTCCTGAACAAGTGCGACATGGTGGACGACGCTGAACTGCTCGAGCTGGTCGAGATGGAAGTTCGCGAACTCCTGTCGAAGTACGACTTCCCGGGCGACGACACGCCGATCGTGAAGGGTTCGGCCAAGCTGGCGCTGGAAGGCGACACGGGCGAGCTGGGCGAAGTGGCGATCATGAGCCTGGCAGACGCGCTGGACACGTACATCCCGACGCCGGAGCGTGCAGTTGACGGCGCGTTCCTGATGCCGGTGGAAGACGTGTTCTCGATCTCGGGCCGTGGTACGGTGGTGACGGGTCGTGTCGAGCGCGGCATCGTGAAGGTCGGCGAAGAAATCGAAATCGTCGGTATCAAGCCGACGGTGAAGACGACCTGCACGGGCGTTGAAATGTTCCGCAAGCTGCTGGACCAAGGTCAGGCAGGCGACAACGTCGGTATCCTGCTGCGCGGCACGAAGCGTGAAGACGTGGAGCGTGGCCAGGTTCTGGCGAAGCCGGGTTCGATCACGCCGCACACGCACTTCACGGCTGAAGTGTACGTGCTGAGCAAGGACGAAGGCGGCCGTCACACGCCGTTCTTCAACAACTACCGTCCGCAGTTCTACTTCCGTACGACGGACGTGACGGGCTCGATCGAGCTGCCGAAGGACAAGGAAATGGTGATGCCGGGCGACAACGTGTCGATCACGGTGAAGCTGATTGCTCCGATCGCGATGGAAGAAGGTCTGCGCTTCGCAATCCGTGAAGGCGGCCGTACGGTCGGCGCTGGCGTCGTCGCCAAGATCCTCGACTAAGATCGACGATCCGCGGGTCCTTCCGGGATCCGCGATCCCGCGGTATGCAGTTGTACCGTCGAAACCGGGTGTTCAGCTTGCGCTGGCACCCGGTTTTTCTTTATGGGGTGCTGCCACACACATTGACAAACCCGCACCACCTCTCCGATTTTTCGTGTAGAATCGCGGGCTTAGCAGTGGAAGTGCCGTTCGGAACCTGTCGCTTCGCTCCCCGCAGGCAGCAGGTTTCGCGTTCTTTTAGTGTCCGGCGGTGCAACATCGCCTCGCTCTTTTCAAGGAATCGTCATGCAGCAACAGAAAATCCGCATTCGCCTGAAGGCTTTCGACTATCGTCTGATCGATCAATCGGCTGCCGAAATCGTCGATACCGCGAAGCGGACTGGCGCAATCGTCCGTGGCCCGGTGCCGCTGCCGACGCGCATTCAGCGTTTTGACATCCTGCGTTCGCCGCACGTCAACAAGACGTCGCGCGATCAGCTCGAAATCCGTACACACCAGCGCCTGATGGACATCGTCGATCCGACCGACAAGACGGTTGACGCGCTGATGAAGCTCGACCTGCCGGCTGGCGTCGACGTGGAAATCAAGCTGCAGTAAGGCTTTCGGCGCCTTCCGGCTTGCCGGGTGGCGCTAAGTCTTTGTATTGCTTGCGGAAATCGAGAAGTCGGGCTATACTGCTTGGCTTTTCGCGTATTCGCGTAAAAAAGTTGGGCCTTGCGTGCCCGGCATTTTGTAAATCAGCCCCGACCAATCGCAGTCGGGAATGGAGAAAATGATGAGCCTTGGACTCGTAGGTCGCAAGGTTGGCATGACCCGTATCTTCACGGCTGAAGGGGATTCGATTCCCGTCACCGTGCTGGACGTGTCGGACAACCGCGTGACGCAGATCAAGACTGTTGAAACCGACGGCTACACGGCCGTGCAGGTTGCATTCGGCTCCCGTCGTGCATCGCGCGTGACGAAGCCGCTGGCAGGTCATCTCGCCAAAGCCGGTGTCGAAGCCGGTGAAATCCTCAAGGAATTCCGCATTGACGCGGCCAAGGCAGCTGAGCTGTCGAATGGCGCCGTGGTCGGTGCTGATCTTTTCGAAGTGGGCCAGAAGGTCGACGTGCAAGGCGTGTCGATCGGTAAGGGCTACGCCGGTACGATCAAGCGTTACAACTTCTCCTCCGGCCGTGCGACGCACGGTAACTCGCGCTCGCACAACGTGCCGGGCTCGATCGGTATGGCGCAGGATCCGGGTCGTGTTTTCCCGGGTAAACGCATGACGGGTCACATGGGTGACGTGACGGTGACGGTGCAGAACCTCGAAATCGCTCGTATCGACGCAGAGCGCAAGCTGCTGCTCGTGAAGGGTGCGATTCCGGGCGCGAAGGGCGGCAAGGTCTTCGTGACGCCGGCCGTCAAGACCAAGGGGGCGAAATAATGGAACTCAAGCTCCTGAACGAAAATGGTCAGGAAGGTGCAGTGGTCAACGCATCGGACGTCGTGTTCGGTCGTGACTACAACGAAGCGCTGATCCACCAGGTCGTCGTCGCTTACCAGGCGAATGCTCGCCAGGGTAACCGCGCACAGAAGGACCGTGAGCAAGTCAAGCACACGACCAAGAAGCCGTGGCGCCAGAAGGGTACGGGCCGTGCTCGTGCCGGTATGTCGTCGAGCCCGCTGTGGCGTGGCGGTGGTCGTATCTTCCCGAATTCGCCGGAAGAAAACTTCTCGCACAAGGTCAACAAGAAGATGCATCGCGCAGGTCTCTGCTCGATCTTCTCGCAGCTGGCCCGTGAAGGCCGTCTGTCGGTCGTCGAGGACATCATCCTCGAAGCGCCGAAGACCAAGCTGCTGGCCGACAAATTCAAGACCATGGGTCTCGACTCCGTGCTGATCATCACCGACACGGTCGACGAGAACCTGTACCTGGCTTCGCGCAACCTGCCGCACGTGGCGATTGTCGAGCCGCGCTACGCTGACCCGCTGTCGCTGATCTACTTCAAGAAAGTGCTGGTCACGAAGGCTGCGGTCGCCCAGATCGAGGAGTTGCTGTCATGAGCGAGATTCGCAAGAACGATCATCGTTTGATGCAGGTCCTGCTCGCACCGGTGATCTCGGAAAAGGCGACGCTGGTTGCCGACAAGAACGAGCAAGTCGTGTTCGAAGTCGCACCGGATGCCACGAAGCAGGAAGTGAAGGCGGCTGTCGAGCTGCTGTTCAAGGTTGAAGTTGATTCGGTCAACGTGCTGGTTCAGAAGGGCAAGCAAAAGCGCTTCGGCCGTTCGATGGGCCGCCGCAAGGACGTGAAGAAGGCGTACGTTTGCCTGAAGCCCGGCCAGGAAATCAACTTTGAAGCGGAGGCCAAGTAATCATGGCAATCGTTAAAGTTAAGCCGACATCGCCGGGTCGCCGCGCGATGGTCAAGGTGGTCAACAAGAACCTGCACCAGGGCAAGCCGTTCGCGGCACTGCTCGACTCGCAGAGCTCGACCGCCGGCCGTAACAACAATGGCCGTATCACCACGCGTCACAAGGGTGGTGGTCACAAGCAACACTATCGTATCGTCGATTTCCGTCGCACGAAGGATGGCATCCCGGCAAAGGTCGAGCGTCTCGAGTACGACCCGAACCGTAGCGCGAACATCGCGCTGGTGCTCTACGCAGACGGCGAACGTCGCTACATCATCGCCCCGAAGGGCCTGACCGTCGGCCAACAGCTGATGTCGGGTTCGGAAGCGCCGATCCGCGCAGGCAACACGCTGCCGATCCGCAACATTCCGGTCGGTACGACGATCCACTGCATCGAGATGCTGCCGGGCAAGGGCGCGCAAATGGCGCGTTCGGCTGGTACGTCGGCCATGCTGCTCGCACGTGAAGGCGTCTACGCGCAGGTTCGTCTGCGTTCGGGCGAAATCCGCCGCGTGCACATCGAGTGCCGTGCAACGATCGGTGAAGTCGGCAACGAAGAGCATAGCCTGCGCCAGATCGGCAAGGCTGGCGCGAACCGCTGGCGCGGTATCCGCCCGACGGTGCGTGGCGTTGCGATGAACCCGGTTGATCACCCGCACGGTGGTGGTGAGGGCAAGACGGCTGCAGGTCGCGACCCGGTGAGCCCGTGGGGTACGCCGGCTAAGGGTTACCGCACCCGCAGCAACAAGCGCACGACGACGATGATCGTCCAGCGCCGTCACAAGCGTTAAGGAGTAGGCAATGGCACGTTCTGTTAAAAAAGGTCCGTTCTGCGACGCCCATTTGCTGAAGAAAGTTGAGGCGGCTGCAGCTTCGCGCGACAAAAAGCCGATCAAGACTTGGTCGCGTCGCTCGACGATTCTGCCGGATTTCATCGGCCTGACGATCGCTGTTCACAACGGCCGTCAACACGTTCCGGTGTACATCTCGGAAAACATGGTCGGCCACAAGCTTGGCGAGTTCGCACTGACCCGTACGTTCAAGGGTCACGCAGCCGACAAGAAGGCCAAGAAATAAGGGGCAATCAAGATGGAAGTGAAAGCAATTCATCGCGGTGCCCGCATCTCGGCGCAGAAAACGCGCCTTGTGGCTGACCAGATCCGCGGTTTGCCGGTCGACAAGGCGCTGAACGTTCTGACGTTCTCGCCGAAGAAGGCGGCTGGCATCGTGAAGAAGGTTGTGCTGTCGGCAATCGCGAATGCGGAGCACAACGAAGGCGCTGATATCGACGAGCTCAAGATCAAGAGCATCTACGTCGACAAGGCTGCATCGCTCAAGCGTTTCACCGCGCGCGCCAAGGGCCGCGGTAACCGCATCGAGAAGCAATCCTGTCACATCACTGTGACGGTCGGGAATTAAGGAGCCATACGATGGGACAGAAAATTCATCCGACTGGCTTCCGCCTGGCTGTCAGCCGCAATTGGGCTTCGCGTTGGTACGCGAACAACAACAATTTCGCGGCGATGCTGCAGGAAGACATCGGTGTTCGTGAATACCTGAAGAAGAAGCTGAAGAACGCTTCGGTCGGTCGGGTGGTCATCGAGCGTCCGGCGAAGAACGCGCGCATCACGATTTACAGCTCGCGTCCGGGCGTGGTCATCGGCAAGAAGGGCGAGGATATCGAACAGCTGAAGACGGAACTGCAACGCCGCATGGGCGTTCCGGTTCACGTCAACATCGAAGAAATCCGCAAGCCGGAAACCGATGCTCAGCTGATCGCTGACTCGATCACGCAACAGCTCGAGCGCCGGATCATGTTCCGTCGCGCGATGAAGCGTGCGATGCAGAACGCGATGCGTCTGGGTGCCCAAGGCATCAAGATCATGAGCGCGGGCCGTCTGAACGGTATCGAAATCGCTCGTACGGAGTGGTATCGCGAAGGTCGCGTGCCGCTTCACACGCTGCGTGCTGATATCGACTACGCGACTTCGGAAGCGAAGACGACTTACGGGATCATCGGCGTCAAGGTGTGGGTCTACAAGGGCGATACGCTCGGCCGCAACGACGCACCGGTGGTGGAAGAAGTAGCCGAAGACAAGCGTCCGCGTCGCAATGCGCGTCCGGGCGACCGTCGTCCGCGCCGTGACGGCGAAGGCGGCGCTCCGGGTGCTCGTCGTGGCGCACCGCGCCGCGGCGCCGGCAAGCCCGAAGACGGCAAGACTGGAGAATAACGATGCTGCAACCGAAACGCAGAAAGTATCGTAAAGAGCAGAAGGGTCGTAACACCGGCAAGGCGACGCGCGGCAACGCAGTGTCGTTCGGTGAATTCGGCCTGAAGGCGATCGGTCGCGGTCGTTTGACCGCACGTCAGATTGAAGCGGCGCGTCGTGCAATGACGCGTCACATCAAGCGTGGCGGCCGCATCTGGATCCGGATCTTCCCGGACAAGCCGATTTCGCAGAAGCCGGCCGAAGTGCGTATGGGTAACGGTAAGGGTAACCCGGAGTACTACGTCGCCGAGATTCAGCCGGGCAAGATGCTCTATGAAATGGACGGCGTAACCGAAGAACTGGCACGCGAAGCGTTCCGTCTGGCTGCAGCCAAGCTGCCGCTGAAGACGGCATTCATCGTGCGCCAGCTCGGCGCCTAAGGAGAAAACATGAAGGCTTCCGAACTTCTCCAGAAAGACCAGGCCGCGCTCAACAAGGAGCTGGCGGACCTGCTGAAGGCGCAATTCGGCCTGCGCATGCAACTCGCGACCCAGCAGCTCACGAACACGAGCCAGCTGAAGAAGGTTCGTCGCGACATCGCACGTGTGCGGACCGTCATGACTCAGAAGGCGAACCAGAAATGAACGATAGCGTGA
Source organism: Burkholderia sp. COPS (assembly GCF_019425585.1). Classification (NCBI taxonomy): domain Bacteria; kingdom Pseudomonadati; phylum Pseudomonadota; class Betaproteobacteria; order Burkholderiales; family Burkholderiaceae; genus Burkholderia; species Burkholderia sp. COPS. The sequence goes on from NZ_WIXR01000055.1 coordinate 28,388, forward strand.
AAACCTCGCTGAAGCGGACGCTGGTCGGTCGGGTCGTCAGCAACAAGATGGACAAGACCGTCACCGTGCTGATCGAGCACCGCGTCAAGCATCCGATCTACGGCAAGTATGTCGTGCGCTCGAAGAAGTACCACGCGCACGATGAAGCGAACACCTACAACGAAGGCGATCTCGTCGAAATCCAGGAAACTCGTCCTGTTTCGAAGACGAAGGCCTGGACGGTGTCGCGCCTCGTCGAAGCAGCTCGCGTCATCTAAGCGGGCAGCGCAGTAGGCAGTAACGGGCACTTCTCCACGAAGTGCTTGAAATCGCAAAGTTTTTGCTTGCGTGACCAGGGTTATTTGTTATAATCCTGGTCTTCCCTCTTTATGGGAGCCCCGTCGCGGGCGAAGTTGGTGGGGGAAGCGGACTGGCGCCTGCCTGTCCGAAAGATTCACCGAATTGCGATGGCGGGTTTCGTTTGCCGTCGCTGCTGTTCCAACCCAAGCAGCCGATTGGCTGACGGGACCAAGACTGACCGAATGCATCATGGTGGTGCATCCGGATTAAGTTGGGAAAGACAAACCATGATCCAGACCGAATCTCGGCTCGAAGTAGCCGACAACACGGGTGCACGTGAAGTCCTGTGCATCAAGGTGCTCGGCGGCTCGAAGCGTCGTTATGCCGGCATTGGCGACATCATCAAGGTGAGCGTCAAAGAGGCAACGCCGCGCGGGCGCGTGAAGAAAGGCGAAATTTACAACGCCGTGGTGGTCCGCACCGCCAAGGGCGTGCGCCGTCAAGACGGCTCGCTGATCAAGTTCGACGGCAACGCCGCTGTGCTTTTGAATAACAAGCTCGAGCCGATCGGCACCCGTATCTTCGGGCCGGTGACGCGTGAGCTGCGTAGCGAACGATTCATGAAGATCGTTTCGCTGGCGCCGGAAGTGCTGTAAGGAGTCGCGATGAACAAGATTCGCAAAGGTGACGAAGTCATCGTCGTCACTGGCAAGGACAAGGGCAAGCGCGGCGTCGTGCTGGCTGTCGGTGCAGAGCATGTGACGGTTGAAGGTATCAACCTCGTCAAGAAGCATGTGAAGCCGAACCCGATGAAGGGTACGACGGGTGGCGTGGAAGCGAAGACGATGCCCCTGCATATTTCGAACGTCGCACTGGTCGACGCGAATGGCAAGGCGTCGCGTGTTGGCATCAAGGTCGAGGAAGGCAAGAAGGTTCGCTTCCTGAAGACGACCGGTGCCGTACTGAGCGCCTGACGCAGCGGAGTAAAAAATGGCTCGTTTTCAAGAGTTTTACAAAGAAAAGGTTGTGCCCGGCCTGATCGAGAAGTTCGGTTACAAGTCGGTCATGGAAGTGCCGCGCATCACCAAGATCACGCTGAACATGGGTCTTGGCGAAGCGATCGCTGACAAGAAGATCATCGAGAACGCCGTTGGCGACCTCACGAAGATCGCTGGTCAGAAGCCGGTCGTGACGAAGGCACGCAAGGCAATCGCAGGCTTCAAGATCCGCCAGGGTTACCCGATCGGCGCGATGGTGACGCTGCGTGGCCGTGCAATGTACGAATTCCTCGACCGTTTCGTGACGGTTGCCCTGCCCCGCGTGCGTGACTTCCGCGGCGTGTCGGGTCGTGCTTTCGATGGCCGTGGCAACTACAACATCGGTGTGAAAGAGCAGATCATTTTCCCCGAAATCGACTACGACAAGATCGACGCACTGCGTGGGCTGAACATCAGCATCACGACGACTGCGAAGACCGACGACGAAGCAAAGGCTCTGCTCGCCAGCTTCAAGTTCCCGTTCAGAAACTGAGGTTACCGTGGCTAAACTGGCACTGATCGAACGTGAAAAGAAGCGCGCCCGCCTGGTCGCGAAGTTCGCAGCAAAGCGCGATGCGCTGAAGGCGATCGTCGAAGACCAAAGCAAGTCGGAAGAAGAGCGCTACGAAGCACGCCTTGAGCTGCAGCAATTGCCCCGCAACGCAAACCCGACCCGCCAGCGTAACCGCTGCGCAATCACGGGCCGTCCGCGTGGCACGTTCCGTAAATTCGGCCTCGCGCGTAACAAGATTCGTGAAATCGCATTCCGTGGCGAGATTCCTGGCCTGACCAAGGCGAGCTGGTAATAGGAGAAACGTAAATGAGCATGAGTGATCCTATCGCCGATATGCTGACTCGCATCCGCAACGCGCAGATGGTCGAGAAGGTATCGGTTGCGATGCCCTCGTCGAAGGTCAAGGTTGCAATCGCACAAGTCCTGAAGGACGAAGGTTACATCGACGATTTCGCCGTCAAGGCGGAAGGTGCGAAGTCCGAACTGAATATCGCGCTGAAGTACTACGCAGGTCGCCCGGTCATCGAACGCCTCGAGCGCGTGTCGAAGCCTGGTCTGCGCGTGTACCGCGGCCGTAACGACATTCCGCAGGTCATGAACGGCCTGGGCGTGGCAATCGTGTCGACGCCGAAGGGCGTGATGACCGACCGCAAGGCGCGCGCTACCGGCGTCGGCGGCGAAGTCATCTGCTACGTCGCTTAAAGCCGAGGAGAGAGAAACATGTCTCGAGTAGGTAAGAGCCCGATCGCGCTGCAAGGCGCGGAAGTCAAGCTGGCCGACGGTGCGATCACCGTCAAGGGCCCGCTGGGCACCATCACGCAAGCGATCAATCCGCTCGTGAACGTGGCGAACAACGACGGCACGCTGAACCTGTCGCCGGTGGATGAAAGCCGCGAAGCAAATGCACTGTCGGGCACGATGCGCGCGATCATCGCGAATGCCGTGCACGGCGTGACCAAGGGTTTCGAGCGCAAGCTGACGCTGGTTGGCGTCGGTTATCGTGCGCAAGCGCAAGGCGACAAGCTGAACCTGTCGCTGGGTTTCTCGCACCCGGTGGTGCACCAGATGCCGGAAGGCGTCAAGGCAGAAACCCCGACGCAAACCGAAATCGTGATCAAGGGGATCAACAAGCAACAAGTCGGTCAAGTAGCTGCGGAAGTTCGCGGTTACCGTCCGCCGGAGCCCTACAAGGGCAAGGGCGTGCGCTATTCCGACGAGGTTGTGATCCTCAAAGAAACGAAGAAGAAGTAAGGGTGCGCAATCATGGATAAGACTCAATCTCGCCTGCGCCGCGCTCGCCAGACGCGTATCAAGATCGCTGAGCTGCAGGTCGCGCGTCTCGCCGTGCATCGCACGAACACGCACATCTACGCTCAAGTGTTCTCGCCCTGCGGCACCAAGGTGCTCGCCAGCGCGTCGACGCTCGAAGCAGAAGTGCGCGCTGAACTGGCCGACAAGTCGGGCAAGGGCGGCAACGTTAATGCCGCGACGCTGATCGGCAAGCGTATTGCCGAGAAGGCAAAGGCTGCCGGCATCGAATCCGTCGCCTTCGACCGCTCGGGCTTCCGCTACCACGGCCGCGTCAAGGCGCTGGCTGAGGCAGCTCGCGAAGCTGGGCTCAAGTTCTAAGGAAGGAATTCGTCATGGCAAAGATGCAAGCGAAAGTTCAGGCTGACGAGCGCGACGACGGCCTTCGCGAAAAGATGATTTCGGTCAACCGCGTGACCAAGGTCGTGAAGGGTGGCCGTATTCTCGGCTTCGCCGCACTGACCGTGGTTGGCGACGGCGATGGCCGCATCGGTATGGGCAAGGGCAAGGCGAAGGAAGTGCCGGTCGCTGTCCAGAAGGCAATGGAACAAGCTCGCCGCAACATGTTCAAGGTGCCGCTCAAGAACGGCACGCTGCAACACGAAGTGCACGGCAAGCATGGCGCATCCGCTGTCCTCCTCGCTCCGGCGAAGGCAGGTACGGGCGTGATCGCCGGCGGCCCGATGCGCGCAGTGTTCGACGTGATGGGCGTTCAGAACGTCGTGGCAAAGAGCCACGGTTCGACGAACCCGTACAACCTCGTTCGCGCCACGCTGGACGGTCTGCGCAAGCAGTCCACCCCGGCAGACATCGCGGCGAAGCGCGGCAAGTCCGTCGAAGAAATTTTGGGCTAAGCCCGGGTGGTCACCATGTCTGAAAAAACTGTCAAGGTTCAGCTCGTTAAGAGCCTGATCGGGACCCGCGAATCGCACCGCGCGACCGTGCGTGGCCTGGGCCTGCGCCGACTCAACTCGGTCAGCGAGCTTCAGGACACGCCGGCGGTCCGCGGCATGATCAACAAGGTCTCGTACCTCGTTAAGGTCATCGCGTAAGCGGCCCTACGGATCAAGGAGTTGATATGGAATTGAATAACCTGAAGCCGGCAGCTGGCGCCAAGCACGCCAAGCGTCGCGTCGGCCGTGGCATCGGTTCGGGCCTCGGCAAGACGGCTGGCCGTGGTCACAAGGGTCAGAAATCGCGTTCGGGCGGCTTCCACAAAGTCGGTTTCGAAGGCGGTCAGATGCCGCTGCAACGTCGTCTGCCGAAGCGCGGCTTCACGTCGCTGACGAAGGAATTCGTCGGTGAAGTGCGCCTGGGCGACCTCGAGAAGCTGCCGGTCGATGAGATCGATCTGCTCGCACTGAAGCAAGCCGGCCTGGTCGGCGAGCTGACGAAGAGCGCAAAGATCATCGCGACGGGCGAACTGAAGCGCAAGATCGTCGTGAAGGGTCTCGGTGCCACCAAGGGTGCGCGTGCTGCGATCGAAGCGGCTGGCGGTTCGTTCGCCGAGTGACACGCTAGCGCGTCGTCATTTGCATTCATCGGAGAAGGTACTTGGCTAACAGCCCGAGTCTTGCAAAACCCGGTCGAAGCACGGCGAAATTCGGCGATCTGCGCCGGCGAGCGATGTTCCTGCTCCTGGCGCTGATCGTCTATCGCATCGGCGCGCACATTCCCGTGCCGGGCATCGATCCGGATCAACTGGCTAAGCTGTTCCAGAGCCAGGCGGGCGGCATCCTGGGCATGTTCAACATGTTCTCGGGTGGCGCGCTTTCCCGCTTCACGATCTTTGCGCTGGGGATCATGCCGTACATTTCGGCGTCGATCATCATGCAGTTGCTGGCGATCGTATCGCCGCAGCTCGAGGCGCTGAAGAAGGAAGGGCAGGCAGGGCAACGGAAGATCACGCAGTACACACGGTATTTCACCGTCGTGCTCGCGACCTTCCAGGCGTTCGGTATCGCGGCTGCGCTGGAAAACCAGCCGGGCCTCGTCACCGATCCCGGCATGCTGTTCCGTCTGACGACGGTCGTGACGCTGGTTACCGGCACGATGTTCCTGATGTGGCTCGGCGAGCAGATTACCGAGCGTGGTCTGGGCAACGGTATCTCGATCATCATCTTCGGCGGGATCGCAGCAGGGTTCCCGAATGCCGTCGGTGGATTGTTCGAGCTGGTGCGTACGGGTTCGATGAGCATCATTTCGGCGATCATCATCGTCGTCCTGATTGCCGCGGTGACTTACCTGGTCGTGTTCATCGAACGCGGGCAGCGCAAGATCCTCGTGAACTACGCGAAGCGCCAGGTCGGCAACAAGATCTACGGTGGGCAGTCGTCGCATCTGCCGCTGAAGTTGAACATGTCGGGTGTGATTCCGCCGATCTTCGCATCGTCGATCATTCTGTTCCCGGCAACGATTCTCGGCTGGTTCAGTACCGGTCAGCCGACGGGAAGCTGGATTTCCAACACGTTGCATAACGTTGCGGAAGCGCTGAAGCCGGGCCAGCCGGTCTATGTGTTGCTGTACACGCTGGCGATCGTGTTTTTCTGCTTCTTCTACACCGCACTGGTGTTCAACAGCAGGGAAACCGCAGACAACCTGAAGAAGAGCGGCGCGTTTGTTCCGGGTATCCGTCCGGGCGATCAGACCGCACGATATATCGACCGCATCCTCACGCGTCTGACGCTGGCCGGTGCGATCTACATCGTCTTCGTGTGTCTGCTGCCGGAATTCCTGGTGCTGCGCTGGAACGTGCCGTTTTATTTTGGTGGAACGTCGCTGCTGATCATTGTCGTCGTCACGATGGACTTTATGGCGCAGGTGCAGTCGTACGTTATGTCGCAACAGTATGAGTCACTGCTCAAGAAGGCTAACTTCAAGGGCGGCAACATCCCAATGCGTTAATAAGGACTATGGCCAAAGACGATGTAATCCAGATGCAGGGCGAGGTGATCGAAAACCTCCCGAATGCGACCTTCCGCGTGAAGCTGGAAAACGGCCATGTCGTGTTGGGGCATATCTCCGGAAAGATGCGGATGCACTACATCCGCATTCTCCCGGGCGACAAGGTGACGGTTGAATTGACGCCTTACGATCTGTCTCGTGCGCGGATCGTGTTCCGGGCGAAGTGATTTGAAAAAAGGGTATTATCATGAAAGTGATGGCATCGGTTAAGCGCATTTGCCGCAATTGCAAGATCATCAAGCGCAAAGGCGTCGTTCGCGTGATCTGCAGCTCGGATCCGCGCCACAAGCAGCGCCAAGGCTGACCGCGCGTTTGTTTGCGCTTTTTGTTTGAGGAAAAACAATGGCTCGTATCGCAGGGGTTAACATCCCGAATCACCAGCATACCGAGATTGGCCTGACGGCTATCTTCGGTATCGGCCGCACCCGTTCGCGCAGCATCTGCGTGGCAGCTGGCGTCGATTTTTCGAAGAAGGTCAAGGACTTGACCGACGCAGACTTGGAAAAGCTGCGTGAAGAAGTGGGCAAGTTTGTCGTCGAAGGCGATCTGCGCCGTGAAGTGACGATGAACATCAAGCGCCTGATGGACCTCGGTTGCTACCGTGGTGTTCGTCATCGCAAGGGCCTGCCGATGCGCGGTCAGCGTACGCGTACGAACGCACGTACTCGCAAGGGTCCGCGTCGTGCAGCGCAAGCGCTGAAGAAGTAAGCGGAACTGACAGTTACAGGAAAACGTAATGGCTAAGGCTTCGAACACCGCGGCGCAACGCGTTCGCAAGAAGGTTAAGAAGAACGTCGCTGAAGGCGTGGTTCACGTTCACGCGTCGTTCAACAACACGATCATCACGATCACCGATCGCCAAGGCAACGCACTGGCATGGGCGACGTCGGGCGGTCAGGGCTTCAAGGGCTCGCGCAAATCGACGCCGTTCGCTGCCCAGGTCGCAGCCGAGTCGGCTGGCCGCGTCGCGATGGAATACGGCGTGAAGAATCTGGAAGTGCGGATCAAGGGCCCGGGCCCGGGTCGTGAGTCGGCAGTGCGCGCACTGCACGGCCTCGGCATCAAGATCACCGCGATTTCGGATGTCACCCCGATTCCGCACAACGGCTGCCGTCCGCCGAAGCGTCGTCGTATCTAAAGATGTGCTGGCACGTTCGTGCTGGCACATTGCCTGTCGCCGCGTAGCGTCGACGGGCGTTGCTTTTTTGATTGACTAAGCCCACCGTTCGCCCCAAAGGGAGCGAACTAGCGCGGATTTCGATCCGCGTGACTGATTGATAAAGGAATGCAAAGTGGCACGTTATATCGGCCCTAAGGCCAAGCTGTCCCGCCGTGAAGGCACCGACCTGTTCCTGAAGAGCGCGCGCCGCTCGCTCGCCGACAAGTGCAAGCTCGACAGCAAGCCGGGCCAGCACGGCCGTACCTCGGGCGCACGTACGTCCGACTACGGTACGCAGCTGCGTGAAAAGCAGAAGGTCAAGCGCATTTACGGCGTGCTGGAGCGTCAGTTCCGTCGCTACTTCGCTGAAGCCGACCGCCGCAAGGGCAACACGGGTGAAAACCTGCTGCAACTGCTCGAGTCGCGCCTCGACAACGTCGTGTATCGCATGGGCTTCGGCTCGACCCGCGCTGAAGCGCGTCAGCTGGTGAGCCACAAGTCGATCACCGTGAACGGCGTCGTCGCAAACGTCCCGTCGCAGCAAGTGAAGGCGGGTGACATCGTCGCGATCCGCGAAAAGGCGAAGAAGCAAGCGCGTATCGTCGAAGCGCTGTCGCTGGCCGAGCAAGGCGGCATGCCGAGCTGGGTTGCAGTCGATGCGAAGAAGTTCGAAGGCACGTTCAAGCAAATGCCGGAACGCGCTGAAATCGCAGGCGACATCAACGAAAGCCTGATCGTCGAATTGTATTCGCGTTAATCCGATTGACGGCCGAGGTACCCCGATTGCGTTGCGCAAGGAGGGGCCTCGGCTGTTTATTTTCTGGTTGTTACCGGTCAGCCTTATCGGTGTAACGAGCCGAGGGTATTGAAAAGGAAAGCCCATGCAAACCAGTTTGCTGAAACCCAAGATCATCGCCGTGGAATCGCTGGGCGAGAACCACGCGAGGGTGGTCATGGAACCGTTCGAACGCGGTTACGGCCATACCTTGGGCAATGCGCTTCGCCGCGTGCTGCTGTCGTCGATGGTTGGCTACGCGCCGACCGAAGTGACGATCGCGGGCGTGGTGCACGAGTACTCGACGCTGGATGGCGTGCAGGAAGACGTCGTCAACCTGCTGCTGAACCTGAAGGGCGTGGTGTTCAAGCTGCATAACCGTGACGAAGTGACGGTTACGCTGCGCAAGGAAGGTGAAGGCGTTGTCACGGCCGGCGATATCGAGCTGGCTCATGACTGCGAAGTCATCAACCCGAATCACGTGATTGCGCACCTGTCGAAGGGTGGCAAGCTCGACGTTCAGATCAAGATCGAAAAGGGTCGCGGCTATGTGCCCGGCAACGTCCGTCGCTACGGCGAAGACACGGCCAAGATCATCGGCCGCATCGTCCTCGACGCATCGTTCTCGCCGGTTCGCCGCGTGAGCTATGCGGTCGAAAGCGCACGTGTCGAGCAGCGTACCGACCTCGACAAGCTCGTGATGAACATCGAAACGAGCGGTGTGATCACGCCGGAAGAAGCGATCCGTCAATCGGCCCGCATCCTGGTCGACCAGCTGTCCGTGTTCGCGGCGCTGGAAGGCACGGAAACGGCAGCCGAAGCGCCGTCGCGTGCACCGCAGATCGATCCGATCCTCCTGCGTCCGGTGGACGATCTCGAGCTGACGGTTCGTTCGGCGAACTGCCTGAAGGCCGAGAACATCTACTACATCGGCGATCTCATCCAGCGCACGGAAAACGAGCTGCTGAAGACGCCGAACCTCGGTCGCAAGTCGCTCAACGAGATCAAGGAAGTGCTCGCTTCGCGCGGTCTCACGCTGGGCATGAAGCTCGAAAACTGGCCGCCGGCTGGTCTCGACAAGTAAGCCCGCTTGTAGCGCTGCTGTTGCTGTAGTTGGCAAAGATGCGGATTTTCCTTTAAAATCCGCATCTTGCTTTTTTCGTTACCGGCCCGTGCACCCATCGAGGTGCGATAGAAGAGCTGGATCAAAACTTTGAATCAAGGAAACTGAAATGCGCCATCGTCATGGTCTGCGGAAACTGAACCGCACGAGCAGCCACCGTCTGGCTATGCTCCGTAACATGTCCAACTCGCTGATCGAGCACGAAGTCATCAAGACGACGCTGCCGAAGGCGAAGGAACTCCGTAAAGTCGTCGAGCCGCTGATCACGCTCGGCAAGAAGCCGTCGCTGGCAAACCGTCGCCTGGCGTTCAACCGCCTGCGCGATCGTGACTCGGTGGCGAAGCTGTTCGACGTGCTCGGTCCGCGTTTCGCGAACCGTCCGGGCGGCTACCTGCGCGTGCTGAAGTTCGGCTTCCGCGTGGGCGACAACGCACCGATGGCACTGGTCGAACTGCTCGATCGTCCGGAAGTCGACGAAACGGAAAACGTGCAAGAAGCTGAATAAGCTTCCGGTACGCAGCAGTATCTGAAAGGGGCCGAGCAATTGCTTGGCCCTTTTTGTTTTTGAAGCGGCGGCTGCGATCGATTGTCGCAGGGTGGTGCCGGCAGCGTTGCGCGGGCTGCGCTACGATACGGGGCAGCCGGTGCGCTCCCGGGTGGGCAATGTGCGTCGGCAGGAGTCAGGTGCCGATAGACCAGCCAGGAGGGCGCGGATGATAGTGGTGCTGATGCTGACGACGGTGCCCGATGCCGCGACCGCCGAAGCGCTTTCCGCCGGTGCGCTCGATGCGCGGCTTGCCGCGTGTGTGTCGGAGCTCGGTGCGATCAGGTCGCGCTATCACTGGCAGGGCAAGGTCGAAACGGCCGACGAGATCCAGTTGCTGTTCAAGACGAGCCCCGTGCGGGCGCTCGAACTGGAGCGATTTATTCTCGCGCATCATCCATACGAGACGCCGGAAATCGTCTCGTGGCAGGCGACGGCCTCGGCCGCTTACGGCCAGTGGGTGACCAGCGAAACTCAACGTCTATTTCATGTTTAACGGTATGGCGCTTTCCGTGCGCGTGCGCGCGCTGCGGTTCCTCGCAGTCCTGTTGTCGTTCATGCTCGTGCTGGGCGGCGGCCTGTCGGTCGCGCGCGCGGCCGACGATTTCCTCGATCCGTCGGTGGCGTTCAAGTTCAGCGCGAGCGAATCGCCGGGGCAGGTGGACGTCCGCTTCAAGGTCGCCAACGGCTATTACCTGTACCGCGAGCGGTTCGCGTTCGCGGTGAAGAGCGGGCAGGCGACGCTCGGCGAGCCGCAGTTCCCCGCCGGCCATGTGAAGTTCGACCAGACGTTCCAGAAGAATGTCGAGACCTACCGCGACGAAGTCGTCGTTCACGTGCCCGTCAAGCAGGCGCAGGGGCCGTTCGAGCTCGCGGTGACGTCGCAGGGCTGCGCCGACGAAGGGATCTGCTATCCGCCCGCCGAGCACGTCGTGAAGGTCGACGGCTCCGCGCTGGGTGCGGCCTCGTCTTCCGGCGATGCGGCTGCCGAGGGCAGTTGGTTCGACAAGGTCACGAGCGCCGATTTCGCGCAGTCGCTGCTCGAGGGGCACGGCTTCTTCACGATCGTCGCGCTGTATTTCGTCGCGGGCGTCGTGCTGAGCCTCCTGCCGTGTTCGTACCCGATGATCCCGATTGTGTCGGCGATCATCATCGGCCAGGGCACGCGCGCGACGCATGCGCGCGGCTTTGCGCTGTCGCTGACGTACGTGGTCGGTATGGCGCTCGTCTATACGGTGCTGGGCATCGCCGCGGCGCTGATCGGCCAGAGCCTCGGCGCGTGGCTGCAGAACCCGTGGGTGCTCGGCACGTTCGGCGTGCTGCTCACCGCGTTCGCGGTGTCGCTGATTTCGGGCAAGGACATCGCGCTGCCCGCGCGCTGGCAGAACGGTGCAGCCGAAGTGTCGAGCGCGCGACAGGGCGGTCACTTCGTTGCGGTTGCCGCGATGGGCGCGTTGTCCGCGCTGGTGGTCGGCGCATGCATGACGGCGCCGCTGTTCGCGGTGCTCGCTTTCATCGCACACACGGGCAATGCACTGCTCGGCGGTGCCGCGCTGTTCGCGATGGGGTTGGGGCTCGGCGTGCCGTTGCTCGTGGTCGGCATCGGTGCGGGTACGGTGCTGCCGCGCGCAGGTGCATGGATGGACGGCGTGAAGGTGTTCTTCGGCATCGTGCTGCTCGCGGCCGCGCTGTGGATCGTGTGGCCGGTGCTGGCCGGCGGCCTGAAGATGGTGCTCGCCGCGTTGTGGCTGCTCATCGCGGCTGCGGCACTTGGCCTGTTCACGCCGCATGCCGGCGCCGCGTCGATCTGGCGCCGCCTCGGCCGTGGCCTCGGCGCCGCGCTCGCGATCTGGGCGGCGACGCTGCTGGTCGGTCTTGCAGCGGGCTCCAACGACCCCGTGAAACCGCTGGCTGTCCTTGCTGCGCGCACGGTCGCGTCGGGCGATGTGTCGGCAGCCGGCGCGGCTGCCGGGCAGCAGGGGCCGGCGTTCGCGTCGGTGCGCTCCAGCGGCGAACTCGACGCGCTGCTGAAGACGTCGGGCCAGCCCGTGATGCTCGACTTCTACGCCGACTGGTGCGTGAGCTGCAAGGAGATGGAGCATCTGACGTTCACGGATTCACGCGTGCAGGCGCGGCTCGCGCAGCTTCACCTGGTACGTGCGGACGTCACCGCGAACAATCCGGACGACCAGGCGCTGCTCAAGCGCTTCAACCTGTTCGGGCCGCCGGGCATCATCTTCTTCGATCGCAACGGCAACGAAATCGGCCGTGTGGTCGGCTATCAGGCGGCCGAGACGTTTCTGCGCAGTCTCGATCGCGCGGCGGTACCAACGGTGTAGCGCACGCTTGTCGGTGGCTTGTACACCGACTGCAAACGAAAACGGCGGGACACCGAAGTGTCCCGCCGTTTTTCGTGGCGCTGCCGGCGCGTGGCTCAGCGCTGCGCTTTCAGGAGGCGTGCGGCGTCGAGTGCGAAGTACGTGAGCACGCCGTCGGCGCCCGCACGCTTGAACGCGAGCAGCGATTCGAGCACGACCTTGTCGTGGTCGAGCCACCCGTTCATCGCGGCGGCCTTCAGCATCGCGTATTCGCCGCTCACCTGGTACACGTAGGTCGGGAAGCGGAACTCGTCCTTCACCCGGCGCACGATGTCGAGATACGGCATGCCGGGCTTGACCATCACCATGTCGGCGCCTTCGTCGATGTCGAGGCGCACTTCGCGCAACGCTTCGTCGCTGTTCGCCGGATCCATCTGGTAGGTCATCTTGTTGCCCTTGCCCAGGTTGGACGCCGAGCCGACCGCGTCGCGGAACGGGCCATAGAACGCCGATGCGAACTTGGCCGAATAGGCCATGATGCGCGTATGGATATGGCCGTCGCTTTCCAGCATCTCGCGGATTGCGCCGATGCGGCCGTCCATCATGTCCGACGGCGCGACGATGTCGACGCCGGCTTCCGCCTGTGCGCGTGCCTGATCGATCAGGATCTCGATCGTGTCGTCGTTGATCACGTAGCCGTTCTCGTCGAGCACGCCGTCCTGGCCGTGGCTCGTGTACGGATCGAGTGCGACGTCGGTCAGCACGCCGAGTTCGGGGAAGCGCTTCTTCAGCTCGCGCACCGCGCGCGGGATCAGGCCTTCCGGGTTGGCTGCCTCGCGGCCGTCAGGCGTTTTCACCGACGGCTCGATGGCCGGGAACAGCGACAGCACAGGCACGCCGAGTTCGACGCATTGCTCGGCGACATGCATCAGCAGATCGACGGACACGCGTTCGACGCCGGGCATCGACGGCACCGGCTGCCGTTCGTTGGTGCCTTCGACGACGAATACCGGATAGATCAGGTCGTCGGTGGTCAGGCGGTTTTCGCGCATCAGGCGCCGGGAGAAGTCGTCGCGGCGCATCCGGCGCGGACGATGAAGCGGATGAAAGCTCATGGCGATTGGGTAGAAATCAGGGCAAGAAGGACCTTACGGAACCCTTCGGTCATTTTCGGGAGCGTTGGTATATGATAGCGATCGAGCGGCACGCGTCGCGTGCAGCTCCCCGCTTCTCCTCCCTGAGCGGGTGCCTGTCGTTTTTCGATTAGGCTGTTTGACCCGCCGTTCAACGGCGGGTTTTTTTATGAGCCGGCCGAATCCGCAGGCGCCGTCAGGTGCGCGCCGCCGATCCCGGCCGCGCGTTGCCCGATCATTGTGCTACAGGCTCGCTTTTTTCGTCGGCGGCGGACGGCCGCACCCAGCTCTCAATCAGTTCGTGCGCCTCGTCGAGCCCCGTGCGCTTCATCGCAGAGAACAGCTGGACCGTCAGCTTGCCCTGGACGCCCTGGTCACGATACGCATCGAGCCCCTTTTGCGTGGTCCGCAGCGCATTGATGCTTTCTTGCCGCGTCAATTTGTCGCACTTCGTCAGCAGCGTGTGGATCGGCTTGCCGGTCGGTACGAACCACTCGATCATGCGGCGATCGAGGTCGGTGAGCGGGCGGCGCGAATCCATCATCAGAATCAGGCCGCAAAGCTGCGAGCGGGTTGCCAGGTAGGACGACAGCAGCATTTCCCAGTGGGCCTTGGCGGCGCCGGGCACTTCCGCGTAGCCGTAGCCGGGCAGGTCGACGAGATTCGCGACGGGCTCGGCGGCCGGGCCGACGGAGAAGTAGTTGATATGCTGCGTGCGGCCGGGCGTCTTCGACGCGAAGGCCAGCCGCTTCTGGTTGCACAGCACGTTGATCGCCGTCGACTTGCCGGCATTCGAGCGGCCCGCGAACGCGATTTCCGGCTGGACCGTCGGCGGCAGGTCGCGCAGATGGTTGACGGTCGTGTAGAAGCGGGCTTGATGGAGCAGAAAGGCCATGGGAACCGGAAGGACGGGCGGCGCGAGCCGCTTGGTGGAGGCGGGGTAGCCCCGATAGGCGCGGGAGCTTTCAACGCGATATTGTACAATACGGCGGTTTTGCCGAAGGCCACCGGGCGCCTGCCTCGCGCTTTTATGTGGCTTCTGCGGTAGACTGAACGCCGTCGTTTTTTGCAGAACCTCAAATTCCCACAAGACGAAACAGGGTGTGCGAATGAATCGACTGTGCAAGTCTCTGATGGTGCTTCAGGTTGCAGCAGGGTTCGTAGGTTTCGTGGCGGAGGCAAACGCGGCGGAGGCGGCAAAGCCGGATCTCGACCGCGGCAAGGCGATTGCCGGGCAGGTGTGCGCATCGTGTCACGGTGCCGATGGCAATAGCGCGTCGGGCAGTTTCCCGAAGCTTGCCGGCCAGCATCCCGAATATCTGGTCAAGCAGTTGAACGACTTCAAGACGCAGCCGGGCGCGAAGGGGCCGGTGCGGACCAACGCGGTGATGGTCGGATTCGCGAGCGCGCTGAGCGCGGACGACATGCGCAACGTCGCCGCGTACTACGGGTCGCAGACGACGAAGCTCGGCACCGCACGCGATGCGGCGACTGTGCCGATCGGCCAGAAGATCTATCGCGGCGGCATCGCGGAGAAGGGCGTACCCGCCTGCGCGAGCTGCCACGGGCCGACAGGGCAGGGTCTCCCGGTCCAGTATCCGCGTCTGTCGGGGCAGTGGGCCGATTACACGGTCGCGCAGTTGACCGCGTTCCAGCAGGGTGCCGGCGCGCGCAACAACAACGAGGCGATGCATCAGATCGCGACGCGGCTGTCGGACAACGAGATCAAGGCCGTCGCGGATTACATCGCGGGCCTGCGTTGAGCGGTCAGCCGCGAATGAAATGACCGGGCGCCCGAAGGGCGGCCGGAGTCAGAACAAGAAAAGGGTGGGGCGCCGCGCAGTCGCGGCCGCCTTGCCCTTTTTTGTTGTCAGTCGGAGTTTGAATGAGCGTTACCACGTCGGGGTTGCAGTCGAAGTCGGGTCAGGGTGCGTCGAAGCGCGCGGTCGAGCTGCTGAGCTCGATGCGCTTCGCGATTGCGTTGCTGGTGGTGCTGTCGATTGCGAGCATCATCGGCACGGTCCTGACCCAGGACGATCCGTATCCGAATTACGTGAACCAGTTCGGGCCGTTCTGGGCGGACATCTTCCGCTCGCTCGGCCTGTACAACGTGTACAGCGCGTGGTGGTTCATGCTGATCCTGATCTTCCTCGTCGTGTCGATCTCGCTGTGCGTGATCCGCAACGCACCGAAGATGCTCGCCGATGCAAAGAGCTGGAAGGACAAGGTTCGCGAAGGCAGCCTGCGGGCTTTCCACCACAAGGCCGAGTACACGGCGTCCGGCACGCGCGCGACCGTCGCGGCAACGCTCGCCACCTTCGTCACCAAGGCCGGCTACAAGCACGTCGTGCGTGAAAACGACGGCGCGACGCTGATCTCCGCGAAGCGCGGCGCGATGACCAAGTGGGGCTACATTTCCGCGCACCTCGCGATCGTCGTGATCTGTATCGGCGGCCTGCTCGACAGCAATCTGCCGATCAAATTCCAGATGTGGATGTTCGGCAAGAGCCCGGTCAACACGAGCGCGACGATCAGCGAAATCTCGCCCGACCACCGCCTGTCCGCGTCGAACCCGACGTTCCGCGGCTACGCGTGGGTGCCCGAGGGCCAGTTCGTGTCGACCGCGATCCTGAACCAGCCGAGCGGCTCGCTGATCCAGGACCTGCCGTTCTCGATCCAGCTCAACAAGTTCATCGTCGACTACTACACGACGGGCATGCCGAAACTGTTCGCGAGCGACATCGTCGTGATCGATCGCGAGACCGGCCGGAAAATCCCGGCGCGCGTCGAGGTCAACAAGCCGTTCACGTACAAGGGTGTGTCGATCTACCAGTCGAGCTTCCAGGACGGCGGCTCGCAGATGCAGATGACGGCCTATCCGATGACGGGCGGCAACGCGAAGACCTTCCCCGTGCAGGGCACGATCGGCAGTTCGGCGCCGCTGCAGATGCCGGGCGCCGACGGCGACACGATCGAGTTCGCCGATTTCCGCGCGATCAACGTCGAGAACATGGCCGACGCGAACGGCAAGCCGGACGTGCGTGGTGTGGCGACGACGAGCTCGCTGAAGGAAGTGTTCGACGAACGGCTCGGCTCCGGCGCGAAGACGTCGAAGCCGACGCAGCTCCACAACATCGGCCCGTCCGTGCAGTACAAGATTCGCGGCAAGGACGGCCAGGCGCGCGAATTCAACAACTACATGCTGCCCGTCGACATGAACGGCGAGCGCGTGTTCCTCGCCGGCGTGCGCACGAGCCCGAACGACCCGTTCCGCTACATGCGGATTCCGGCCGACAGCCAGGATTCGATCGGCGAATGGATGCACCTGCGCGCCGCGCTCGAGGATCCCTCCGTGCGCGCCGAAGCCGCCGCGCGCTTCGCGCAGCGTTCGCTGCCGGGCACCGACGCATCGCTGCGCGGCCGCCTGCAGGACAGTGCGTTGAAGGTGCTGACCCTGTTTGCGGCGAGCGACGACAGCGTCGGCCGCGGCGCCGACGGCCAGCCGATCGGCGGCTTCCAGGCCGTGGCGACGTTCATCGATCGCTCGGTGCCCAAGGCCGAGCAGGAGAAGGCCGCGAGCCTGCTGCTGCGGATGCTCGAAGGCTCGATGTGGGAGGTCTGGCAGATCGCGCGCGAGCGTGCGGGGGAGCCGGCGGCACAGCAGGGCACCGACACGATCCGTTTCGTACAGAACGCGATCAACGCGCTATCCGACAGCTTTTTGTATGGATCGCCGGTCTATTTGCAGCTTGACTCATTCAAGCAGGTGCAAGCTTCGGTATTTCAGTTGACGCGCGCACCCGGCAAGAATCTGGTGTATCTTGGCAGCCTGCTGCTGGTCGCCGGCATCTTCTCGATGTTCTACGTGCGCGAGCGGCGCCTCTGGTTCTGGCTGAAGGACGCCGGTTCGGGCGTCGATGTGGTGATGGCAATGTCCACGGCCCGCAAGACCTTCGATTTCGAGAAAGAATACGTGCAGACGCGCGACGCGGCCGGTGCCGCCTTGCACGCCGCACCTCGCGATGCCGCGCCGGCCGGTGCGGCATCGACGGCCCGCTCGCCTGCCGGCGGCGGTTCCGATTCCGAGAATTCCACCCGGTAACATCATGGATCTCACGCAAGTTTCCTCTTCCCATCGGGCGTCGGCCCAGGCGCCGGTCACGGCACCGCTGTTCGACGATCGTCCGTTCCTCGCGCGCCTGTCGTTGCTCGACTGGCTGTTCGCACTGGCGCTCGTGGTGGGCGCGGGCTATGCGCTCGTGCACTACAACGCGCACATGGATTACTACGACAAGGCGGTGATGATCGGCACCGTGCCGGCGCTCATCGCGCTCGGCTGGCGCTGGAAGCCCGCGCGGCTGATGATGGCGTCGATCGCCGTGCTGGCGCTGCTGTCGATCCAGATCTACCAGGGCGATCTCGCGCGCGCCGATTCGGCGTTCCTCCTCAAGTACTTCCTGTCGAGCCAGTCGGCCATCCTGTGGATGAGCGCGCTGTTCGTGCTCGCGACGATCTTCTACTGGATCGGCCTGCTCGCGCGTTCGGAATCGGGCTCCGCGATCGGCCAGAAGCTCACGTGGGTTGCCGTGCTGATGGGCTTCACCGGCCTGATGGTGCGCTGGTACGAGTCCTACCTGATCGGTGCGGATGTCGGGCACATTCCGGTGTCGAACCTCTATGAAGTGTTCGTGCTGTTCAGCCTGATCACCGCGCTGCTCTATCTGTATTACGAAGGCCACTACGGGACGCGTTCGCTCGGCGCGTTCGTGCTGCTGGTGATCAGCGCGGCGGTGGGCTTCCTGATGTGGTATTCGGTCGCGCGCGATGCGCAGCAGATCCAGCCGCTCGTGCCGGCGCTGCAGAGCTGGTGGATGAAGATCCACGTGCCGGCGAACTTCATCGGCTACGGCAGCTTCGCGCTGTCGGCGATGGTGTCGGTCGCGTACCTGATGAAGGAGCGCGGTGTGCTCGCCGATCGCCTGCCGACGCTCGACGTGCTCGACGACGTGATGTACAAGTCGATCGCGGTCGGTTTCGCGTTCTTCACGATCGCGACGATCCTCGGCGCGCTGTGGGCGGCCGAGGCATGGGGCGGCTACTGGAGCTGGGACCCGAAGGAAACCTGGGCGCTGATCGTGTGGCTCAACTATGCGGCGTGGCTGCACATGCGCCTGATGAAGGGCCTGCGCGGGACGGTGGCCGCATGGTGGGCGCTGACGGGCCTGCTCGTGACGACCTTCGCGTTCCTCGGCGTCAACATGTTCCTGTCCGGGCTGCACAGCTACGGCAAGCTGTAAGATTCCCGCTGCTCGTCCGACTATGAGACCGCCGGTGCACTGCGTGCCCGGCGGTTTTCTTTTGTAACGGACGGGCGGTCCGGCCATCGAACGGCGCAAGATGAGGCCGGTCGAACGCCCATGAAGCTGCGCGCGGCGCAGGCAGGAGGAGCAGCACGATGTGGATCAAACGCCCTTTGCTGAACGTACTGACCGGTGGCGATATCGCGCCCGGCGAAATCACGCCGCGCGCGCTCTTCGAGAACCGGCGGCGCGTGTTGCAGGCGGCCGGCCTCGCGGCGGCGGGCGGGCTGCTCGGCGGCAGCGGCGCGGCATTTGCCGCCTATGCGTCGCCCGACGCGCGGGCGGCGAAGCTCGCGGCGAAAACGAACCCGAAGTTCGTCGCGGCCGACAAGGTGACGCCGTTCAAGGACATCACGTCCTACAACAACTTCTACGAATTCGGCACCGACAAGAGCGACCCCGCGCAGAATGCGGGCACGCTGCGGCCGCGCCCGTGGCGTGTGAGCGTCGAGGGCGAGGTGTTGCATCCGAAGGTGTTCGATCTCGACGAACTGCTGAAGCTCGCGCCGCTCGAGGAGCGCGTGTACCGGTTGCGCTGCGTCGAGGGATGGTCGATGGTGATCCCGTGGATCGGCGTGCCGCTGTCCGAGCTGATCAAGCGGGTGCAGCCGACCGGCAATGCGAAATACGTGCAGTTCATCACACTGGCCGACCCGTCGCAGATGCCCGGCCTGTCGACACCCGTGCTCGACTGGCCATACTCGGAAGGGCTGCGGATGGACGAGGCGATGAATCCGCTGACGCTGCTGACGATGGGCGTCTACGGACAGGTGCTGCCGAACCAGAACGGCGCGCCGGTGCGTATCGTCGTGCCGTGGAAGTACGGCTTCAAGAGTGCGAAGTCGCTTGTGAAGATTCGCTTCGTCGACAAGCAGCCGAAGACGAGCTGGAACACGTATGCGTCGAACGAGTACGGTTTTTATTCGAACGTGAACCCGAACGTCGATCATCCACGCTGGAGCCAGGCGACCGAGCGGCGCATCGGCGAGGACGGCTTTTTCACGCCGAAGCGCAAGACGCTGATGTTCAACGGCTACGGCGACCTGGTCGCGTCGATGTATCAGGGCATGGACCTGAAGAAGAATTTCTGAGGGCGAAGGTGAGAAACGACATGCCTCCTTCGACGCTGACGCCCGCGCGTGCAGCGGGCGCCGGCCCGGCTGCACGTGCCGTGCGGGCCGGTGCGACTCGCCCTGCCGCGCCGCGCTGGCTCGCACCGGCCAAGGTGCTGGTATTCGCGGCGGGCCTTTATCCGCTCACGCGTCTCGTGCTGTTCGGGCTGACCGACCGGCTCGGCGCGAATCCGATCGAGTTCATCACGCGCTCGACGGGCCTCTGGACGCTCGTGATGCTGTGCGTCACGCTCGCCGTCACGCCGCTTCGGCGCATGACGGGGTTCGCCACGCTGCTGCGCTTTCGCCGGATGATCGGGCTGTTCGCGTTCTTCTACGCGACGCTGCACTTCACGACTTACCTGTGGTTCGACAAGTGGTTCGACGTCGTCGCGATCCTGAAGGACGTCGGCAAGCGCCCGTTCATCACGGTCGGTTTCGCCGCGTTCGTGCTGCTGATTCCCCTCGCGGCAACGTCGCCGCGCGCGATGGTGCGCCGGCTCGGCCGCCACTGGGCGACGCTGCACAGCGCGATCTACGCGATCGCGCTGTTCGGTGTGCTGCACTTCTGGTGGATGAGGGCCGGCAAGCACGATCTCGCGCAGCCGAAGCTGTATGCGGCGATCGTCGTCGCGCTGCTCGGCTGGCGGCTGGTTGCATGGGGATGGCGGCGCGTGCGCGCGTGATGGCGCAGCCAAAAACAAAAGGCGATGACCGGGAAGTCATCGCCTCGTTTCGCGAGCCTGCGCAGGCGGCGCGTCGTTACTTCGCGACAGCCGGGCTCGATGCCGGTGCAGCCGTGGCGGATGTCCCGCTCGACAATTCGGGCGACAGCATGAGCGGCGTGCCGGACGAATCGGGCACACTGTCGGACGACGCGTTTTCATCGGTCGGCTTCACGTCCGACGGCGGTGTGTCCTGCTGCTGGAGTGGCTTGGGCAGCGGAGGCACGGTGGGCAGATAGAGCGCGCCGCTTTGACCGCAGCCGGCAAGAATCGCCAAAGCCGCTACAATCGCGCTCATCCGGAAAACGACTCGCATGATCGTCCCTGAACAATTGAACCGATAGAGTTTAGCATGTCCGATACCGAATACCTGACCCGTGCCGAGGCCGTGCTGGCGGCCGTCGAGCGTACCGTCGACGACGCCAACGACGGCGATCACGACATCGATCTGGAGCGCAACGGCAGCGTCCTGACGCTGACGTTCGAGAACGGCTCGAAGATCATCGTCAACCTGCAGCCGCCGATGAAGGAGGTGTGGATTGCCGCGAAGGCCGGCGGTTTCCATTACCGGTTCATCGACGGCGCATGGCGCGATACGCGCACGGGCACCGAGTTCTTCTCGGCGCTCACCGAATACGCGACGCAGCAGGCCGGCCTGCCGATCACGTTCAGTGCATGACGATCGGGGCCCGCCCCGACGCGTGACCCAACGAAAAAAGCGCCCCGCGGGGCGCTTTTTTCATGTCCGGGCCGACGGTCAGTGCGCCTGGAACAGGTTCATGATGTCCTGCTTTTCCTGCTCGTCGACGTGCGGCACGGTCGCGTCGACGTTTTGCGCGGCCGGTGCCTGCGGCACGCCGACCGTCGACACGAAGCCGTGACCCGGTGCGAACTCGGTGAAGTACAGCTCGCCGCCGAGCGATTCGACGCCGTCCGGCATCGTCGGCTTGAACTCGGGCACACCCTTCAGCGCGGCACCCATGTAGTCGATCCAGACGGGCAGCGAGAGGCCGCCGCCCGTTTCGCGATCGCCGAGGCTGCGCGGATTGTCGTAGCCGATCCACGCGATCGCGGCGAGCGTGTGCTGGTAGCCGGCGAACCACGCGTCGTGCGAGTCGTTCGTCGTGCCGGTCTTGCCCGCGAGGTCGGTGCGCTTCAGCACGTTGGTCCGTGCACCCGTGCCGCGTTGCGCGACGCTCTGCAGCAGGCTGTTCATCACGTACGCGTTACGCGCGTCGATGGCGCGCGGCGCATTCTGTTCGGCGACGAGCGGCTGCGCGCGCACGACGATCGCGCCGCTCGGATCAGTGACTTCGGCGATCAGGTACGGATTGACGCGGTAGCCGCCGTTCGCGAATACCGAATACGCGCCCGCCATCTGCAGCGGCGTGACCTGGCCCGCGCCGAGTGCCATCGGCAGGTACGCCGGATGGCGTTCCGCGTCGAAGCCGAAGCGCGTGATGTACTGCTGCGCGTACTTCGTGCCGATGTGGTTCAGGATCCGGATCGACACGAGGTTGCGCGAACGCTGCAGCGCGGTGCGCATCGACATCGGGCCTTCGAAGCCGCCGCCGTAGTTCTTCGGCTCCCACGGCTGGCCGCCCGTTTCGGCCGCGCTGAAATACAGCGGACCGTCGTTGATCACCGTCGCCGGCCCGAGGCCCTTGTCGAGCGACGCCGAATAGATGAACGGCTTGAACGACGAACCCGGCTGCCGCCACGCCTGCGTGACGTGGTTGAACTTGTTCTTGTTGTAGTCGAAGCCGCCGACGAGCGAGCGGATCGCGCCGTCCTGCGGGACGATCGACAGGAACGCCCCCTCGACCTGCGGCAACTGCGTGATCGACCATTTGCCGGCGTCGTTCTTCACGACGCGGACGATCGCGCCCGGGCGGATACGGCGATTCGGCTGCGCGTTGGCCGACAGCGCGCCCGACGCGAAGCGCAGGTTGTCGCCTTCGATCGTCGCGTTGCTGCCGTCGATGAACGCGACCGTGATCTGGCGCGGGTTTGCGGCCGTGACGACCGCTGCAATCAGTTCGCCGTTGTCGGGGTGTTCGAGCAGCGCATCGTCGATCGCCTGTTCGCGGTCGTCGGCGCCGGCCGGCAGCTCGATGAAGCCTTCCGGCCCCCGATAGCCGTGCCGGCGTTCGTAATCCATGATGCCCTTGCGCAGCGCGGTATAGGCGACCTGCTGATCCGCGGAGTCGATCGTCGTGACGACATTGAAGCCGCGCGTGTAGGTTTCCTCGTGGTATTGCGCGTACATCATTTGTCGGACCATTTCCGCGACGTACTCGGCGTGCACGCTGAAATCGCGGCCCGGACCCTTGACGACGAGCGGCTGTGCGACGGCCTCGTCGTACTGCTCGCGCGAGATGAAGTTCAGCTCGAGCATCCGTTGCAGGATGTATTCCTGGCGCACCTTCGCGCGCTTCGGGTTCACGACCGGGTTGTACGCGGACGGCGCCTTCGGCAGCCCCGCGAGCATCGCCGCTTCCGCGAGCGTGATGTCCTTCAGGTCCTTGCCGAAGTAGACCCGCGCGGCGCTCGCGAAGCCGTATGCGCGCTGGCCGAGATAGATCTGATTCATGTAGACCTCGAGAATCTGATCCTTCGTCAGCGCACGCTCGATCCGGTACGCGAGCAGCATCTCGTAGATCTTGCGCGTGTAGGTCTTCTCGCTCGACAGGAAGAAGTTGCGCGCAACCTGCATCGTGATCGTGCTCGCCCCCTGCGACGCATGGCCGTTCGTCAGCGCGACGAAGCCGGCGCGCACGATGCCGGTGAGGTCGACCCCGCCGTGATCGTAGAACCGCGCGTCCTCGATCGCGAGGATCGCCTTCTTCAGCGAGTCGGGCACGTCCTTGAAATGGACGACGTCGCGGCGTTCTTCGCCGAATTCGCCGATCAGCACGTGATCGGACGTATAGATGCGCAGCGGCACCTTCGGGCGATAGTCGGTCAGCGCGTCGAGCGACGGCATGTTCGGCCACGCGACGACGAGCGCGTAGCCGAGCACGAGGCCGCCGGCCACGACGAGCGCCACGCACATCGTGGCGAATCCGAGCAGGACTTTTTGCCACCAGGGCCGCTTCTTCGGCTCCGGGGCGGGAGGCGGGGACGTAGGAGTCGTGGATTGCATAGGCATACCGGAAAACAGTCCCGCGATTATAGCTGCCCGGTAAGACCGGTCCTGACGCGGGGGCCGCCCGCCCTGAAGCCGCTGGCCGGCGCACTTCCAGCATAGCCCGCGCGCGGCCGTCGCGAGCGGATGCTGGCCGTTAGGCCGACTGTCGGCCCGACGCGCCGTTTTGCAGAATCAGTCTCGGAAACGCGGCGTGGGCCGCGACGAGCTCGGGAGGCTGGGATGGCGGGAAGATGGCGGGCGCGGTTTGCGCAGGGTGGGCACCGGTCGACGGGAATCGACGTCGGTGCGGACGAGGTGAGGGTGGTCGTGCTGAGCCGGCGTGGCCGGGGCGCCGAGGTGTGCGTCGAGGGGCTGGAGCGGGAGCCGGTCGGGTTGGCGGGCGGGCCGGAGGATGCGCGTTGGGCGGCGGTCGCGCGGGCGCTGGCCGCGGCCGTGTCGAGACTGTCGGCGGCCGACGTGCGGTGCGGCGCGCGCGGCGTGATGGCGTTGCACGATGACGAGATGCGCACCGCGATGCTGGACCTGGCCGGGCGGGACGACGTCGAGGACGCCGCGCGGCAGGCGGCCGAACGCATTTCGGGGCTTGCGCCGGACAGTCTCGCATTCGACTGGCGGCAGGACGGCGGTGCGGGGGAGATCGAGGTTGCCGTGGCCTCGCTGGCGCTGCTCGAACGGCGGGTCGATGTGGCCGCGCAGGCCGGTGTCGATCTGACGGTGGTCGACGGCGAGTCGGCCGCGGCGCTGCGTGCGTTGCGCTATGCGGCGCAATGCGAACTCGACGCGCAGGCGGGCCCCTGCGCGGCGCTCTGGTTCCATGACTCGGGCGTGCGAGGCTGGCGAATCGACGGTTCGTCGGCCGTACCGGTGCTGACGCTGTCCGGCGCGGCGCCGGGGGCGTTTTCCGATGCATTGCGCCGGCGCGCGCTCGGGGCCGTGTGCTGTGTCCTCGTGGCCGGGGACGAGCGCTGTATTGCCCGCTTCGATACGTCCGTCGCCGAGATCGGCGACGTGGTCGGCGCGGTTGCGGTGCCGTTCGACTGCACGGGCTGGAGCGCGCAATCGTGCCTGTCCACCGGCATGTCGGGCGGCCCGGCATTGGCTGTTGCATTCGGGCTGGCATTGCGCGGAGTGTGGGAATGACGGCCCTCCGTGCGGAGCCGGGCGGCTTCAACCTGTTGCCGTACCGTGAGCGGCTGGCTCGGGCGTTGCGACGTCGTCGGGCCGCGCAGTGCGGTACGGCGATTCTGCTCGGCGTACTCGGCGCCGGCCTGTGGACGGGCGCCGCCAGCGGGGCGCGGTGGCGTGTGGATGCGGAGCGCGCAATCGTGGAGGCGCGGCTGCTGCAGTTGCAGCCACAGGTGGGTGCCGCGACGCGCGCCGCCAATGCGGCGGCCGTCGTCGCGCAGCGTGACGCGCAGGCGGCCGCGCGTGCCGCACCTTACCGGCACGTCGCGGGGCTGCTGGCGACCCTGGCGCAGGTGCACGACGGCACGGTTCGGCTCGATGCGCTGCGCACGACGTCGGCGGGTGCCGTGCTCGATGTCCGCGCCGTGAGCTATCGGGCGGCCGCACGATGGCTCGCGGGTATGGCGCGCGAGCAGCGTGGCTGGCGGATCGATATCGATGCATTGAAGCCAGCCCCGGATGCACCGGTCGCCGCCGGCGGGATTCCGTTCCGGTTCTCGGTCCAGTTGCGCTGGCACGACGCGATGCCGTCCCGGAAAGCATCGGGAGGCGGCGCATGACGGCGCTCGCGGATCGGCCCGCACCGCATCGCGGCGGATGGCGAAGCGGCGTGCGGCGCGTGTCGCCGGCGACTGCGCATGTCGCAGGCTGCGTGCTCGCGTTCGCGGCCGTGCTGACGGGCGGCATTCATCTGGCGAATGCCGCGGACTGGAGCGGGCTCGCGCACAGCCGCGCGTTGCTGGCGGCGGCGCAGAAACGAGAGGCCGACGCGCAGCGTGTTCTCGTGGCCGCTGCACGGCAACACGACGCGCATCCGGCGGCGGCCGACGGCGATCGCTCATCGCGTGAGCCGGAATGGGCCGCGTTGATGCTGGAGCTGGCCGATCGCGCCGCGTCGAGCGGGCTGCGCGGCGTATCGATCGAACCGCTGCGCGCCGAGGGGGCGGTGCCGGAAGGGCAGCGCTCGGTGCGCATCGTCGCGGACGGCGGGTTTCGCGCGTTGCTGCAGACGGTCGGATGGCTGGCGCGTTTCCCGGTGCTGGCGGTGCCGACCACGCTGCGTGTCGAACGAGGAAGGGAGGCCGCGCGTGTGGAAATGGCGGTCGACGTGTTTCCGGGGTTACCGGCGACGACGTCCAAGGGCGGGGAGACGCCGGTTCTGGCCGACGCGCCCGGCGCCGATCCGTTCGGCGAGGCCGGCTCGCCTGAAACGGAGGGGGCGGCTGCCCGCCTGGCCGGCACGATTCGCGACAGGCATGCCGGTCTCGCGTTGTTCGACGACGGTGACGGCGCATTCGCGGCCTTGGTGCCCGGCGAAGCCCTCGGGGCCGCGCGGGTGGTGCGAGTCGATCCCGTCGCCGTGACGCTCGCGACGGCGGATGGCGCGTACCGAGTCGCCCTGGACGACGGGAGGCGCCCATGATGAAGCAGGGATGTCGGGTGCTCGCCGTCTGGGCCGGATTGACGGCGGCCGGTGCAAGCGCCTCGTTGCCGCCGCTGCCGGCCGTCTGGCCTGTACCTTCGACGGAGATGCAGGTGCCGGGCTTGCCGTTGCCCCAACGCGCGGTGGACGGGGCGGACGGCCCAGCATCTGCGGAGGCCGGCCTGCCGCCGTTCGACCAGGCGGCTCGCACGGCGCTTCAGGCGGAGGCCGCCGCCCCGGCACCCGGGCTGGAGGGGCCGCCGATCCCGTTGGCGCCGCCGGCCCGGATGGGCGACGCCGCGGCGCGGCAACCAGGCGATGCGGACGACGCACGGCGGATTTCGCTGAATCTGCAGGGAGCGGGGCTTGCGGCCGCATTCGACGCGTTCGCGCGGTTCACCGGGCTCAATATCGTCGTCGGCGAGCAGGTGCGCGGCACCGTCACGTTACGTCTGAACAATGTCCGCTGGCGCGACGCCTTCGACACGCTGCTCGACACGCACGGGCTCGCGATGTCGCGGCGGGGTAACGTGATATGGGTCACGCCGGCGGCCGAGCTGGCGGCGCGCGAACGCGAGCGCTTCGAAATGCACGCGCGGGCCGCGGATCTGGAGCCGCTTGCGAGCCGGACGTTCGCGCTGCGCTATCCACGCGCGCAGGACGTGCAACGGCTGCTGGCCGGCGCGACCGGCCAGCGCCTGCTGTCGAAGCGCGGCGCCGCGGCGGCGGATCCGCGGACGAACCTGCTGTTCGTCACCGATCTCGCGCCGCGCCTCGACCAGGTCGCGAGCCTGATCGAGGCGATCGACCGGCCGTCGCGGCAGGTCCGGATCGAGGCCCGCATCGTCGAGGGCGAGCAAGGCTTTTCGCGCAATCTGGGCGCACGTGTCGCGCTGAGGGCGCAGGCGCGGCCGCCGTCGGGCGAGAGTGCGAGCGAAAGCGCCTCGTTCACGACCGGCGCGCGCAACGGGCTCGACCTTGCTGGGCGGCCGCTCGGCGGCTTCGAAGCGGCGACCGCCGGCTTCACGCTGTTTGCCGCGCCGCTCAGCCGTGTGCTCGACGTCGAACTGAGCGCGCTCGAGGCACAGGGGCGGGGCCAGATCGTTTCGAGCCCGCGCGTGGTGACCGCCGATCGCGTCAAGGCGATCGTCGAACAGGGTTCGGAGCTGCCGTACCAGGCGAAGGTGGGCAATGGCGTGAGCGGCGTGCAGTTCCGCCGGGCGACGCTCAAGCTCGAGGTCGAGCCGCAGATCACGCCGGACGGGCGCGTCGTGCTCGACCTGGACGTGACGAAGGACAGCGTCGGCGAGCCGACGGCGGCCGGCCCGGCGATTCATACGAAGCACGTACAGACGCGCGTCGAGGTCGAGAACGGCGGGACGGTCGCGATCGGCGGGATCTACGAGCAACTGAACCGGAACGATGTGACGCGCGTGCCGCTCTTGGGCAAAATACCGTTTCTGGGCGCGCTTTTCCGGCACCGCGCGCAACGCGACCAGCGCAGCGAACTGGTCGTCTTCATCACGCCGACGGTCGTCGATGCGCGCTGCGATGCACGCGGCATGGGCAGCGCGGATGCCGAAAAAACGGGGCCGGAAGCCGCCGGCGCAGGCTCGACAAGGCAGCCGCTTTGCCAGTAAGCTGCGCCACACACCAGCAAGATTGAAGCAGAGGAAGCCGTTGCAAGCGCGGGACCCACATGCAAACGTATTTTTCGTCGGCCTTATGGGAGCGGGTAAGACCACCGTGGGCCGTGCGGTCGCGCGTCGTCTCGACAGGACGTTCTTCGACTCCGACCACGAAATCGAGGCCCGCACGGGCGCGCGCATTCCGGTGATCTTCGAACTGGAGGGCGAGGCCGGGTTTCGCGATCGCGAAACGCAGGTCATCGCCGATCTCACGCAGCGCGAGAACATCGTGCTCGCGACGGGCGGCGGCGCGGTGCTGCGCCCGGAAAATCGCGACTGCCTGAAGAGCAACGGTATCGTCGTCTACCTGCGCGCGAACCCGCACGACCTGTGGCTGCGCACGCGCAAGGACAAGAACCGCCCGCTGCTGCAGACCGACGACCCGAAAGGGCGCCTCGAAGCGCTGTATGAAGTGCGCGACCCGCTGTACCGCGAATGCGCGGATTTCGTCATCGAGACCGGCCGTCCGTCGGTCAACGGTCTCGTCAACATGGTGTTGATGCAACTCGAACTGGCGGGCGTCATCGCCAAGCCGCTACAAGCATGATTACTGTCAACGTCGACCTGGGCGACCGCGCCTATCCGATTCACATTGGCGCCGGCCTGATCGGCCGCGCCGAGCTGTTCGCACCTCACATCAAGGGTTCTTCCGTCACGATCGTCACGAACACGACGGTCGATCCGCTCTACGGCGACGCGCTGCGCGCGGCGCTCGCGCCGCTCGGCAAGCGTGTGTCGACGGTCGTGCTGCCGGACGGCGAGGCGTACAAGAACTGGGAGACGCTGAACCTGATCTTCGACGGCCTGCTGACCGACCGCGCGGATCGCAAGACGACGCTCGTCGCGCTCGGCGGCGGCGTGATCGGCGACATGACGGGCTTTGCGGCTGCATGCTACATGCGCGGCGTGCCGTTCATCCAGGTGCCGACGACGCTGCTGTCGCAGGTCGATTCGTCGGTCGGTGGCAAGACGGGCATCAACCACCCGCTCGGCAAGAACATGATCGGCGCGTTCTACCAGCCGCAGGCCGTGATCGCGGACATCGGCGCGCTGACGACGTTGCCCGACCGTGAACTGGCGGCCGGTGTCGCCGAGATCATCAAGACCGGCGCGATCGCCGATGCGGCATTCTTCGACTGGATCGAGGCGAACGTCGACGCGCTGAACCGTCGCGACCCGGCTGCGCTCGCGCACGCGGTGAAGCGCTCGTGCGAGATCAAGGCGAGCGTGGTGGCGGCCGACGAACGCGAAGGCGGCCTGCGCGCGATCCTGAACTTCGGCCACACGTTCGGTCATGCGATCGAGGCCGGGCTCGGCTACGGCGAGTGGCTGCACGGCGAGGCGGTCGGCTGCGGGATGGTGATGGCAGGCGACCTGTCGGTGCGGCTCGGCCTGCTCGACGAAGCGTCGCGGCAGCGCCTCGATGCGGTGATCGCGGCCGCGCACCTGCCGACCCGCGGGCCCGCGCTCGGCGACGCGCGCTACATGGACCTGATGCGCGTCGACAAGAAGGCGGAGGCCGGCGCGATCAAGTTCATCCTGCTGAAGCGATTCGGCGATACGTTGATCACGCAGGCGCCGGACGAAGCCGTATTCGCTACACTGGCGCAGACGACCCGCTAACGGGCGGCCCGGATGCCCCGGCGCCCCTGACATGGAGGAGACGTGAGCGAGACATCCAGCAGCACACTGCCCGAAGCCGGCCGCGTATCCGCTGCGCCGGTGGCCGAGCCGCCGACACTGGCGGCGCTGGAAGCCCATCTCGCTCCGTATGCCGCGCACGCGTCGCAGTCGCGCGGCCGCCGCCATCCGGAAACACCGCCGGCGGCGCGCACCGAATTCCAGCGCGACCGCGACCGCATCGTCCATTCGACCGCGTTTCGCCGGCTCGAATACAAGACGCAAGTCTTCGTCAATCATGAAGGCGACCTGTTCCGCACGCGTCTCACGCACAGCCTCGAGGTCGCGCAGATCGCCCGCTCGGTTGCGCGCAACCTGCGCCTGAACGAGGATCTCGTCGAGGCGATCTCGCTCGCGCACGATCTCGGCCATACGCCGTTCGGCCATGCCGGGCAGGACGCGCTGAACGCCTGCATGCGCGAGCATGGTGGCTTCGAGCACAACCTGCAGAGCCTGGCGGTCGTCGACGAGCTCGAGGAGCACTACGGCGCGTTCAACGGGCTGAACCTGTGCTTCGAGACACGCGAAGGCATTCTGAAGCACTGCTCGCGCGAGAATGCGCGCAAGCTCGGCGCGCTCGGCGAGCGCTTCCTGCAGGGCCGCCAGCCGTCGCTCGAAGCGCAGCTTGCCAACATCGCGGACGAGATCGCGTACAACAACCACGACGTCGACGACGGCCTGCGTTCCGGGCTGATCACGATCGAGCAGCTCGCGGAAGTCGAGCTGTGGCAGCGCCACTACGAGGCGGCGCTCGCCGAGTTCCCGCACCTCGAAGGCCGCCGTCTCGTGCACGAGACGGTGCGCCGCATCATCAACACGCTGATCGTCGACCTGATCGACGAAACGACGCGCAATCTCGCGCGCGTCGCGCCGGCGTCGCTCGACGACGTGCGCGCGGCGCCGCCGCTCGTGTCGCACAGCGAATCCGTTTCCGCCCAGGCGGCCGCCCTCAAGCGTTTCCTCTTCAAGAACCTCTATCGCCACTACAAGGTGATGCGCATGGCGAGCAAGGCGCAGCGCGTCGTCACCGGGCTGTTCGATGCGTTCATCGACGATCCGCGGCTGCTGCCGCCGCCGTACCAGTCCGACGACGCCGCGCAGCAGCCGCGCCTCGTCGCGCACTACATCGCCGGCATGACCGACCGCTTCGCGCTGAAGGAGTATCAGCGCCTGTTCGTCATCAACGACAACTGACTGTCACAAACGATCACTAGACTTCGCCGGTTCAATGGCGATGGGAATGTTGCACACGCTGTTGGTAACGTTTTCATAGGAGAGAGGTCGATGAAGAAGAAGCCTGCGGGGACACTGGTTCGTTCGATCGCGCTCGGCGGCGCGCTGATGTTCGGGGTGCAGCACGTGGCGCTCGCCGCGACGGAAATCCAGTTCTGGCATGCGATGGAGGCCGCGCTCGGCGAGCGGGTCAACGCGATCGCCGACCAGTTCAACGCGTCGCAGAGCGACTACAAGATCGTGCCGGTCTTCAAGGGCACCTACGACCAGGCGCTCGCGGCCGGCATCGCGGCCTACCGCAGCGGCAATGCGCCGGCGATCCTCCAGGTCTATGAAGTCGGCACGGCCACGATGATGCAGGCGAAGAAGGCCGTCGTGCCCGTCTACGACGTGTTCAGGCAGGCCGGCGTGCCGCTCGACGAAAAGGCGTTCGTGCCGACCATCGCGAGCTACTACAGCGACGCGAAGACGGGCCATCTCGTGTCGATGCCGTTCAACAGCTCGACGCCGGTGCTGTACTACAACAAGGACGCGTTCAAGAAGGCCGGGCTCGATCCGAACCAGCCGCCGAAGACGTGGGCCGACGTGAAGGACGATGCCGAGAAACTGCGCAAGTCGGGGATGGCGTGCGGCTTCACGACCGGCTGGCAGGGCTGGATCCAGCTCGAAAACTACAGCGCGTGGCATGCGCTGCCGTTCGCGAGCCGCAACAACGGCTTCGACGGTACGGACGCCGTGCTCGAATTCAACAAGCCGCAACAGATCGCGCACGTGTCGTTCCTGCAGCAGATGGCGAAGGACGGCACGTTCACGTACGCGGGCCGCAAGGACGAAGCATCGGCGAAGTTCTACAGCGGCGACTGCGGGATCATGACGACCTCGTCGGGCGCGCTCGCGAACCTGCAGAAGTTCGCGAAGTTCAGCTTCGGCACGGGCATGATGCCGTACGACGCGAACGTGAAGGGCGCGCCGCAGAACGCGATCATCGGCGGCGCGAGCCTGTGGGTGCTGGCGGGCAAGGATCCGGCGACCTACAAGGGCGTCGCGAAATTCCTCGCGTTTCTCGCATCGCCGGCCGTCGCCGCGAAGTGGCACCAGGACACGGGTTACCTGCCGGTCACCAAGGCGGCATACGACCTGACGCGCGAACAGGGCTTCTACGCGAAGAACCCGAGCGCCGAAACCGCGATCAAGCAGATGCTGAACAAGCCGCCGCTGCCGTACACGAAGGGGCTGCGCCTGGGCAACATGCCGCAGATCCGCACGGTCGTCGACGAGGAGTTCGAACAGGTCTGGGCGCAGAAGAAATCGCCGAAGGACGCGCTCGATTCGGCGGCCTCGCGCGGCAACGAGCTGCTGCGCCGCTTCGAGAAGTCGGGCAGCTGAGCGCGCATCGCGTTCGTGCCGCCGGCCGCGCCGCGCAAGCGCGCGGGCCGGCCGGCGGCGCGGTTTCCTTTCCGTTTCGCCTGACCGGATATCCGCGATGCAATCCCGTTCCCGTTTCGGCACGAGCCTGCTGCCGTATCTGCTGATCGCGCCGCAACTCGCGATCACCGCCGTGTTCTTCCTGTGGCCGGCCGGCGTCGCGCTGTGGCAGTCGACGCAGATGCAGGACGCGTTCGGCACGTCGAGTGAATTCGTCGGCTTCGCGAACTTCACGCACCTGTTCGCCGATCCGCTGTATCTCGATTCGTTCCGCACGACGCTCGTGTTCAGCACGCTCGTCACGGTGAGCGGGCTCGTCGTGTCGCTGCTGCTCGCCGCGTGCGCCGACCGCGTGACCCGTGGCGCGCGCACATATCGCACGCTGTTGATCTGGCCGTACGCGGTCGCGCCGACGATCGCCGCCGTGCTGTGGGCGTTCCTGTTCAATCCGAGCATCGGCCTGATCACCTATGCGCTCGCGAAGGGCGGCATCGTGTGGAATCACGCGCTGAACGGCGGGCAGGCGATGTTCCTCGTCGTGCTCGCGTCGGTATGGAAGCAGGTGAGCTACAACTTCCTGTTCTTCTACGCGGGCCTGCAGGCGATTCCGCGTTCGCTGATCGAGGCGGCGGCGATCGACGGCGCGGGGCCGGTGCGACGTTTCTTCAACCTCGTGCTGCCGCTGCTGTCGCCCACCAGTTTCTTCCTGCTGGTCGTCAACCTCGTCTACTCGTTCTTCGACACGTTCCCGGTGATCGACGCGGCCACCGGCGGCGGCCCCGCGCAGAGCACGAAGACGCTGATCTACAAGATCTACGCGGAAGGCTTCCAGGGGCTCGACATCGGCAGCTCCGGCGCGCAGTCGGTCGTGCTGATGATCATCGTCGTCGGGCTCACGGTGATCCAGTTCCGTTTCGTCGAACGCAGGGTGCAATACGCATGATCGAAAATCGCAAGGGTTTCGACCTGTTCTGCCACGCGGTGCTGATCGCGGGCGTCGTGCTGATCGTGTTCCCCGTCTACGTCGCGTTCTGTGCGGCGACGATGAGCGCGCAGGAAGTGCTCACGGTGCCGCTGTCGCTCGTGCCGAGCACGCACCTGTTCGAGAACATCGCGTATATCTGGGGCCACGGCAGCGGCGCCGCGACGGCGCCGTTCGGCCGCCTGCTCGTCAACAGCTTCGCGATGGCGCTCGGCATCTCGGTCGGCAAGATCGCGGTATCGATCCTGTCCGCATACGCGATCGTCTATTTCCGCTTCCCGTTCCGCAACACGGCGTTCTGGCTGATCTTCGTCACGCTGATGCTGCCGGTGGAAGTGCGGATCTTCCCGACCGTGCAGGTCGTGTCGACGCTGCACCTGACGAACACCTACGCCGGGCTGACGCTGCCGCTGATCGCGTCGGCCACCGCGACGTTCCTGTTCCGGCAGTTCTTCATGACGCTGCCCGACGAACTGATGGACGCCGCGCGCATCGACGGCGCGGGGCCGATGCGCTTCTTCTGGGACGTCGTGCTGCCGCTGTCGAAGACGAGCATCGCGGCGCTGTTCGTGATCACGTTCATCTACGGCTGGAGCCAGTACCTGTGGCCGATCCTGATCACGACGGAGGCATCGCTGT
Source organism: Burkholderia sp. COPS (assembly GCF_019425585.1). Lineage (NCBI taxonomy): Bacteria > Pseudomonadati > Pseudomonadota > Betaproteobacteria > Burkholderiales > Burkholderiaceae > Burkholderia > Burkholderia sp. COPS. The sequence continues at coordinate 62,145 of NZ_WIXR01000055.1, forward strand.
CGACGGCGGTGGTGGGCATCAAGATGATGATCGCGAGCGGCGACGCCGCGACCGAATGGCAATACGTGATGGCGGCGACGCTGCTGGCGATGATTCCGCCGCTCGTCGTCGTGCTGGCGATGCAGCGCTGGTTCGTGCGCGGCCTCGTCGATTCCGAGAAATGAACCACGGACGTAACCGGGAGAAGGACCAGGTATGGCTGCGCTGAGCTTGAAGGGCGTCAGGAAATCCTACGACGGCAAGCAGCACGTGCTGCATGGCATCGACGTGGAGATCGCCGACGGCGAATTCATCGTGCTGGTCGGCCCGTCGGGCTGCGGCAAGTCGACGTTGCTGCGGATGATCGCGGGGCTCGAGACGGTGACGGACGGCGAGATCGCGATCGGCGAGCGCGTCGTCAACACGCTGGAGCCGAAGGATCGCGACATCGCGATGGTATTCCAGAACTATGCGCTGTATCCGCACATGACGGTCGCGCAGAACATGGGCTACGGGCTGAAGATCCGCGGGATCGAGCGCGCGACGATCGACTCGCGGGTGGCGGCGGCCGCGAAGATCCTCGAACTCGAGCCGCTGCTCGCGCGGCGCCCGCGCGAGCTGTCGGGCGGCCAGCGGCAGCGCGTCGCGATGGGGCGCGCGATCGTGCGCGAGCCGTCGGTGTTCCTGTTCGACGAGCCGTTGTCGAACCTCGACGCGAAATTGCGCGTGCAGATGCGGCTCGAGATCCAGCGGCTGCATGCGCGGCTCGCGACGACGAGCGTCTACGTGACGCACGACCAGATCGAGGCGATGACGCTCGCGCAGCGCGTGATCGTGATGAACCGCGGCTATGCGGAGCAGATCGGCGCGCCGGTCGACGTGTACGAGAAGCCGGCAACGGTGTTCGTCGCGGGCTTCATCGGCTCGCCCGCGATGAACCTGATGCACGGCCGGCTGTCGGACGACGGCGCGACGTTTACGGTCGCGGGCGGCGGTCCCGCGCTGCCGGTCGCCGGTTCGCCCGGCATCGGCGCGGAGATCGCCACCGGGCGCGACTGGGTGCTCGGCGTGCGTCCGGAGCACATGACACCGCAGCCGGGCGTCGCGCAGGCGACGCTGCCGGTCGACTCGTGCGAGCTCCTCGGCGCGGACAACCTCGCGCACGGCCGCTGGGGCAACCATGACGTCGCGGTGCGCCTGCCGCACGCGGACCGCCCCGCGCGCGGCACGGCGCTGGCCGCCGCACTGCCCGCGCACCGGCTGCATTTCTTCGATCCGGAGACCGGCAAGCGTGCCGGCTGAACCTGCTGCACCTGCCGGGAGACCGACGATGACAACCCGTACCGACTGGCCCTATCCGCGCGTCGTCGCCCATCGCGGCGGCGGCACGCTCGCGCCGGAGAACACGCTCGCCGCGCTCGACGAGGGCGCGCGCCGTGGCCACCGGATGGTCGAATTCGACGCGAAGCTGTCGGCCGACGACGTGACGTTCCTGCTGCACGACGACACGGTCGACCGGACGTCGAACGGTCACGGGCCGGCGGCGGGCATGCGATATGAGGCGCTGGCCGCACTCGATGCCGGCGCGTGGCGCGACGCGCGCTTCGCGGGCGAGCGGATGCCGACGCTCGAGGCGGCGGCGGCGCGCTGCATCGCGCACGGGCTGGCCGCCAACGTCGAGATCAAGCCGTGCCCGGGGCGCGAGCGCGAGACCGGGCAGCGCGTGGCGGCCGACGCGGCCGCGTACTGGCGCGATGCCGCGGTGGCGCCGCTCTTGTCGTCGTTCTCGTTCGATGCGTTGCAACAGGCGCGCGCGACGGCGCCGGCGCTGCCGCGCGGGATGCTTTACGAGGCCGTGCCGGATGACTGGCATGCGCAGGTCGTCGGCGCGCTCGGCTGCGTTTCGTTGCATGCAGACCACAAACAGCTGGACGAACCGCTCGTGCGCGCGATCAAGGCGGCCGGCCTGCGCATCCTGGTTTACACGGTGAACGACCTCGAACGCGCTCGCGAACTTGTGCGGTGGGGTGTCGACGCGGTCTGCACGGACCGGATCGACCTGATTGCCCCCGATGCGCTGGACGACATCGCGTAGCGGAATGCGCCGCGCGATGGCGCGTACGGGAAGACCCTGAGACAAAAAAACGACGCCCCGGCGGGATTTCCGCCGGGGCGTTTTACATCGTGGAGACGTTACGTCAGGAAAAATCCGCTACAAATTGCAGCAGGATTAACCATTCCCCAAATATTCGACTACGCTTAGAAGCGGTAGCCGACGTTCAGGTACGTGACGATCGGGTTCAGCGAGATGTGAGCCTTCGACGTTTCGGTCAGCGTGCCGACCTGGGTCCGCTTGGCCGTCGTGAAGGTCGCGGTCACGCTCACCGGGATGTACGACATCGAGAAGCCGGCGAACCAGTGTTTCGTGAAGTTGTACGTGAAGCCGGCGTTGAAGACGGGTGCCCACTGGTTGCTGGTCTGCGCGCTGGTCGGGCCGCCGAGCACGCCGTTCTCGAACGCGCTGTTCGTGATCTTTGCGCCGGTGAACCAGATATACGAAGCGCCGATGCCGACATACGGACGGAACTTCGCGTTGGCGTCGTTGAAGTAGTACTTCAGGAGGAGCGCGGGGCTCCACTGGTACGCACGGCCGAGCGTACCGAAACGCGAGAACTGGCCCTTGCCGGTGATGTCGAACTTCGGCGGGATGCCGGCGATGAACTCGGTAGCGATGTGGTCGGTCACGAAGTAACCGGTTGCCAGTGCGAGCGTGTCGGCGTCGCTGATGCCGGCGCCGGTGTTGGGAACCGACTGGTTGATCGGCGTGCCGCCTACGCCGTACAGGAACAGCGGGTCGCTGCTGTCCTGCGGCGCAAGGTGCAGCCAGCCGGTGCTGACGTAGAAATCACCTGCGGATTGTGCATGTGCCGTACCGCCCGCAAACGTAAATGCGAGCGCTGCAGCCCCCGTAATGGCCAGTTTTCGTTTCATTGTGTCTCCTCCGATCTAAGGCGTGCTCATTATGACGACTGCGTTTAAAACCAAACAAGCTCGTAAGTTAGAGTTTTCACCCTAGGATTAGTACGACCGTACGCATCCGCGCACCGACAGGACGGGCATTCTGTGCAAGTGCGCACTTCCGGACCCTCGGGTATTTCCTAACGCGTTCAAACGGACATTCAGCATGGCACGGTTAGCACGACTCTACGTTCCCGACCAGCCGCAGCACGTGATACTGCGCGGCCTGGATCAGCAACCCGCGTTCGTCGACGACCAGGACTACGAACTCTTCATCGATTGCCTGAAGGCCGCCGCGCGCGATCATCACCTGTCGGTGCACGCCTACGTGCTGCTGCCGCGCCAGGTGCAACTGCTCGTCACGCCGAGCGACGAGGCGAGCCTGCCGAAAGCGATGCAGGCTGTTGGCCGCCGCTACGTCGCGCATTTCAACCGGCGCTATTCGCGGCGCGGCACCCTGTGGGAAGGCCGCTATCGCGCGACCGTGATCGAAGGCGAGCGCTATTTCCTGCTCGCGAGCCGCGTCGTCGAGATGAGCCCGGTGCGCGCGCAGCTGGTCGCGACGCCGGAGGCCTATCGCTGGTCGAGCTACCGGCATCACGTCGGGCTCACCGTCGACAGCCTGATCACCGACCATCCGCTCTACTGGGCGCTCGGCAATACGCCGTTCGACCGCCAGCGCGCGTACAAGGAGCTGTGCGAGCAGCCGCTCGACGAGCGGCAGGCCGACCAGTTGCAGCAGGCGACGCTGAAAGGCTGGGTGCTCGGCGGCGAAAACTATCGCGAGTGGGCGGCGCGCACGGCAAACCGCCGCGTATCGCCGCTGCCGCGCGGACGCCCCAGAAAGGTGCGCGAGAACACGCCGCCGATCCAGCAGTAACGCGGGAAAGGCGGGCCAGAAGCGGCGCTGCGGGCGCCGCTTCTTTTTGCACCAAAACGATACGGCCCCAATAAAATGGCACCAGATCGAAGCATCCGTTTAATTGGGGCTCGATCAAGCGGTTTTTGTTGCTATTCCCTTGATTCGTCGCGTATATTCCGAATTCCGGTGGCCCGGGCGAAGCATGCCCACCCACTGTCGGCCGCGCCGTCTCCCGTCGGGAGCGGGATCGACGGCAACAAGAAAATGGTTCAACGGCCTCCAGGCCCCCTTTACGACGGTGTCCCCATGAACGACCACCAGCAGCCGCTCGCCGCGGTGCCCGCCGCACAAGGTCTGTATGACCCGCAAAACGAACACGACGCCTGCGGCGTCGGCTTCGTCGCTCACATCAAGGGCAAGAAGAGCCACGAGATCATTCAGCAGGGTCTGAAGATCCTCGAGAACCTCGATCACCGTGGCGCGGTCGGTGCCGATCCGCTGATGGGCGACGGCGCGGGCATCCTGATCCAGATTCCGGACGCGTTCTATCGCGAGGAAATGGCGAAGCAGGGCGTGAACCTGCCGCCGGCCGGCGAATATGGGGTCGGCATGATCTTCCTGCCGAAGGAAAACGCATCGCGTCTCGCGTGCGAGCAGGAGCTGGAGCGCACGGTGAAGGCCGAAGGCCAGGTCGTGCTCGGCTGGCGCGACGTGCCGGTCGACCATGCGATGCCGATTTCGCCGACCGTGAAGGCGAGCGAACCGCTGATCCGCCAGATCTTCATCGGCCGCGGCAAGGACATCATGGTGACGGACGCGCTCGAGCGGAAGCTGTACGTGATCCGCAAGACGGCCAGCCACCGCATCCAGGCGCTGAAGCTCAAGCACGGCAAGGAATACTTCGTGCCGTCGATGTCGGCGCGCACGATCGTCTACAAGGGGCTGCTGCTCGCGGGCCAGGTCGGCGTGTACTACCGCGACCTGCAGGACACGCGCGTCGTGTCGGCGCTCGCGCTCGTGCACCAGCGCTTCTCGACCAACACGTTCCCGGCATGGGAACTGGCTCACCCGTACCGGATGATCGCGCACAACGGCGAGATCAACACCGTGAAGGGCAACGTGAACTGGCTGAACGCGCGTACCGGCGCGATCGCATCGCACGTGCTCGCCGACGATCTTCCGAAGCTGTGGCCGCTGATCTACCCGGGCCAGTCCGATACGGCGTCGTTCGACAACTGTCTCGAACTGCTGGTGATGGCCGGCTACCCGCTCGTGCACGCGGTGATGATGATGATCCCGGAAGCGTGGGAACAACACACGCTGATGGACGAGAACCGCCGCGCGTTCTACGAATACCACGCCGCGATGATGGAGCCGTGGGACGGCCCGGCCGCGATCGCGTTCACCGACGGCCGCCAGATCGGCGCGACGCTCGACCGTAACGGCCTGCGTCCGGCGCGCTACATCGTCACCGACGACGACCTCGTCATCATGGCGTCGGAAGCCGGCACGCTGCCAATCCCCGAATCGAAGATCGTCAAGAAGTGGCGCCTGCAGCCGGGCAAGATGTTCCTGATCGACATGGAACACGGCCGCATCATCGACGACAAGGAGTTGAAGGACAACCTCGCGAACGCGAAGCCGTACAAGAGCTGGATCGACGCGGTGCGCATCAAGCTCGACGAGATCGAGCCGAAGGCCGAGGAAGTCGCGGCCGGCCGTACGCAGGGCGCCGCGCTGCTCGACCGCCAGCAGGCATTCGGCTATACGCAGGAAGACCTGAAGTTCCTGATGGCGCCGATGGCGCAGCAGGGCGAAGAGGCCGTCGGTTCGATGGGCAACGACTCGCCGCTCGCGGTGATGTCGAACAAGAACAAGACGCTCTATCACTACTTCAAGCAGCTGTTCGCGCAGGTCACGAACCCGCCGATCGACCCGATCCGCGAGAACATGGTCATGTCGCTCGTGTCGTTCATCGGCCCGAAGCCGAACCTGCTCGACACGAACAACATCAACCCGCCGATGCGTCTCGAAGTGTCGCAGCCGGTGCTCGACTTCAAGGACATCGCGAAGATCCGCGCGATCGACCAGTACACGGGCGGCAAGTTCAGCGCATACGAACTGAACATCTGCTATCCGGTCGCCTGGGGCAAGGAAGGCATCGAGGCGCGTCTCGCGTCGCTGTGCGCGGAAGCCGTCGACGCGGTGAAGTCGGGCTACAACATGCTGATCGTGTCCGACCGCAAGACGGACGCCGAGCATGTCGCGATCCCGGCGCTGCTCGCCACGTCGGCGATCCACACGCACCTCGTCCAGCAAGGGCTGCGCACGAGCACGGGCCTCGTCGTCGAGACGGGCTCGGCACGTGAGACGCACCACTTCGCGCTGCTCGCGGGCTACGGCGCGGAAGCCGTGCACCCGTACCTCGCGATGGAAACGCTCGCGAAGATGGCCGAAGGCCTGCCGGGCGACCTGTCGCCGGAGAAGGCCGTCTACAACTTCACGAAGGCGGTCGGCAAGGGCCTGCAGAAGGTGATGTCGAAGATGGGCATCTCGACGTACATGTCGTACACGGGCGCGCAGATCTTCGAAGCGCTCGGCCTGTCGAGCGACCTCGTCGAGAAGTACTTCAAGGGCACGGCGTCGAAGGTCGGCGGCATCGGCCTGTTCGAAGTCGCGGAAGAAGCGATTCGCCTGCACCGCGACGCATTCGGCGACAACCCGGTCCTGCGCGACATGCTCGACGCGGGCGGCGAGTATGCATACCGCGTGCGCGGCGAAGACCACATGTGGACGCCGGATTCGATCGCGAAGCTCCAGCACGCGACGCGCAGCAACTCGTACCAGACGTACAAGGAATACGCGCACCTGATCAACGACCAGACCAAGCGTCACATGACGTTCCGCGGTTTGTTCGAGTTCAAGGTCGAGCCGACCAAGGCGATCCCGATCGACGACGTCGAGCCGGCGAAGGACATCGTCAAGCGCTTTGCGACGGGCGCGATGTCGCTCGGTTCGATTAGCACCGAAGCGCACGCGACGCTCGCGATCGCGATGAACCGGATCGGCGGCAAGTCGAACACCGGCGAAGGCGGCGAGGACGAGAAGCGTTACCGCAACGAGCTGCGCGGCATTCCGATCAAGTCGGGCGAGACGCTGAAGTCGGTGATCGGCGACGAGATCGTCAGCGACATTCCGCTGAAGGACGGCGATTCGCTGCGCTCGAAGATCAAGCAGGTCGCGTCGGGCCGCTTCGGCGTCACCGCCGAGTACCTGGCATCGGCCGACCAGATCCAGATCAAGATGGCGCAGGGCGCGAAGCCGGGCGAAGGTGGCCAGCTGCCGGGCCACAAGGTGTCCGAGTACATCGGCAAGCTGCGTTACTCGGTGCCGGGTGTCGGCCTGATCTCGCCGCCGCCGCACCACGACATCTACTCGATCGAGGATCTGGCGCAGCTGATCCACGACCTGAAGAACGTGAACCCGAGCTCGAGCATCTCGGTGAAGCTCGTGTCGGAAGTGGGCGTGGGCACGGTCGCGGCTGGTGTCGCGAAGGCGAAGGCCGATCACGTCGTGATCGCCGGCCATGACGGCGGCACGGGTGCGTCGCCGCTGTCGTCGGTCAAGCACGCGGGCACGCCGTGGGAACTCGGCCTCGCCGAAACGCAGCAGACGCTGGTGCTGAACCGCCTGCGCGGCCGGATCCGCGTGCAGGCCGACGGCCAGATGAAGACGGGCCGCGACGTCGTGATCGGCGCGCTGCTCGGCGCGGACGAATTCGGCTTCGCGACGGCACCGCTCGTCGTCGAGGGCTGCATCATGATGCGCAAGTGTCACCTGAACACGTGCCCGGTCGGCGTCGCGACGCAGGATCCGGTGCTGCGTGCGAAGTTCAAGGGCCAGCCCGAGCACGTCGTGAACTACTTCTTCTTCGTCGCCGAGGAAGTGCGCGAGATCATGGCGCAGCTCGGCGTCGCGAAGTTCGACGACCTGATCGGCCGCGCCGACCTGCTCGACACCCGCAAGGGCATCGAGCACTGGAAGGCGAAGGGCCTCGACTTCTCGCGCGTGTTTTACCAGCCGGAAGAGTGCGAGGACGTCGCGCCGCGTCACGTCGACGTGCAGGATCACGGCCTCGAGCGCGCACTCGACCACGTGCTGATCGAGAAGGCGAAGGCGGCGATCGAGAACGGCGAGCACGTGTCGTTCATCCAGCCGGTGCGCAACGTGAACCGCACGGTCGGCGCGATGCTGTCGGGCGTGATCGCGAAGAAGCACGGCCACGAAGGCCTGGCCGACGACGCGGTGCATATCCAGCTGAAGGGCACGGCCGGCCAGAGCTTCGGCGCGTTCCTCGCGAAGGGCGTGACGCTCGACCTCGTCGGCGACGGCAACGACTACGTCGGCAAGGGCCTGTCGGGCGGCCGGATCATCATCCGTCCGACCAACGACTTCCGCGGCAAGTCCGAGGAAAACATCATCTGCGGCAACACGGTGATGTACGGCGCGATCGAAGGCGAAGCCTTCTTCCGCGGCGTCGCGGGCGAGCGATTCTGCGTGCGCAACTCGGGCGCGACGGCGGTCGTCGAAGGCACGGGCGACCACGGCTGCGAATACATGACGGGCGGTACGGTCGTCGTGCTCGGCGAGACCGGGCGCAACTTCGCGGCCGGCATGTCGGGCGGTCTCGCGTACATCTACGATCCGGAAGGCACGTTCGCGGCGAAGTGCAACAAGTCGATGGTCGCGCTCGAGCCGGTGCTGCAGCAGGCCGAGCAGGAGCGCACGGTCGATCGCGCGCTCTGGCACGAAGGCACGACGGACGAAGCGCTGCTCAAGGGGCTCGTCGAGCGTCATTTCCAGTTCACGGGTTCGCCGCGCGCGAAGTCGCTGCTGGAAAACTGGGACGCGGCGCGCCGCCAGTTCGTGAAGGTGTTCCCGCACGAATACAAGCGCGCGCTGGGCGAGATCGGTGCGAAGAAGGCGGCGAAGGAAGAACTGGCCGCCTGAGCGACGAACGACATAGCGAATGCCGCGCGCGCCTGACGGCCGCGCGCGGCTCCCCCACCCGATACACCGAACAGAAGAGCACCTTATGGGCAAGGCAACCGGTTTTCTGGAGTTCGAACGCCGCCACGAGGCGTACGAAGCACCGCTCACGCGCGTGAAGCACTACAAGGAATTCGTCGCGGCACTGACCGACGCGGACGCGAAGGTCCAGGGCGCGCGCTGCATGGATTGCGGCATCCCGTTCTGCAACAACGGCTGCCCGGTCAACAACATCATTCCGGATTTCAACGATCTCGTTTACCGCCAGGACTGGCAGCAGGCGATCGAAGTCCTGCACTCGACCAACAACTTCCCGGAGTTCACGGGCCGCATCTGCCCGGCGCCGTGCGAGGCGGCGTGCACGCTCGGCATCAACAACGACCCGGTCGGCATCAAGTCGATCGAGCACGCGATCATCGACAAGGCCTGGGCGGAAGGCTGGGTGAAGCCGCTGCCGGCCGAGCACAAGACGGGCAAGAAGGTTGCGGTCGTCGGTTCGGGCCCCGCGGGCCTCGCCGCCGCGCAGCAGCTCGCGCGCGCGGGCCACGACGTGACGGTGTTCGAGAAGAACGACCGTGTCGGCGGCCTGCTGCGTTACGGGATTCCCGACTTCAAGCTCGAGAAGTGGCTGATCGACCGCCGCATGCGCCAGATGGAAGCGGAAGGTGTGACGTTCCGCACCAGCGTGTTCATCGGCAAGGATCCGCTGCCCGAGTCGATCGGCAGTCTCGCGAAGGAAACCATTTCTCCGGACACGCTGAAGGAAGAATTCGACGCGGTCGTGATCGCGGGCGGTTCGGAAACGCCGCGTGACCTGCCGGTGCCGGGCCGCGAGCTCGCCGGCGTGCATTACGCGATGGACTTCCTGCCGCAGCAGAACCGCGTGAACGCGGGCGACAAGCTCGCCGACCAGCTGCTCGCGAAGGGCAAGCACGTGATCGTGATCGGCGGCGGCGATACGGGTTCGGACTGCGTCGGCACGTCGAACCGTCACGGCGCGAAGCAGGTCACGCAGTTCGAGCTGCTGCCGCAGCCGCCGGAAGAGGAGAACAAGCCGCTCGTGTGGCCGTACTGGCCGATCAAGCTGCGCACGTCGTCGTCGCACGAGGAAGGCTGCGAGCGCGACTGGGCGGTCGCGACGAAGCGTCTCGAAGGCAAGAACGGCAAGGTCGAGAAGCTGATCGCTGCGCGCGTCGAGTGGAAGGACGGCAAGATGCAGGAAGTGCCGGGCTCCGAGTTCGAACTGAAGGCCGATCTCGTGCTGCTCGCGATGGGCTTCACGCAGCCGGCGGCGCCGGTGCTCGAAGCGTTCGGCGTCGCGAAGGACGCGCGTGGCAACGCACGGGCGGCGACCGAAGGCGATCGCTCGTACTACACGTCGGTCGACAAGGTGTTCGCCGCAGGCGACATGCGTCGCGGCCAGTCGCTCGTGGTGTGGGCGATCCGCGAAGGCCGCCAGTGCGCGCGCTCGGTCGATGCGTACCTGATGGGGCATTCGAACCTGCCGCGATAAGCTGGATATCGCGAGCGGGTTCGACGGAAGCCGGGCGTCCGAAAGGGCGCCCGGTTTTTTTATGGCGGGTGCCAGCCGGGGTGCCCCGGTTTCGCGTGCGAGACGGCGCCGTCCGATCGGGCTGCCTTGCCGTGCCGTCACGCCTCATTTTCGCGAAGCGTCGTCTAACCTGATGACATCCGGGCGCGATTTCTCGTCATCCCAAATCCTTTCGTTTTGTAATAATCCTTGAAAACTGTCATATCATGTCGCCCCTCGGGCCGCGTTCGCGGTCGACGCTCATGACTGACCCTATTTACAAGGAAACCGGATGGAAGCACTCCTGCATGGGCTGATCGACGCCGTCAACGGCGTGTTGTGGAACTACGTGCTGATCGCGCTGCTGCTCGGCGCCGGTGCGTGGTTCACGTTGCGGTTCCGGATGATCCAGCTGAAGGCGCTGTTCCTCAGCATGAAACTGGTCGGCAGCAAGGGCGAGCCGGGCAGCATCTCGTCGTTCCAGGCGTTCGCGACCGGGCTCGCGAGCCGCGTCGGCACCGGCAACATCGCCGGCGTCGCGGTCGCGCTTACGGTCGGCGGGCCGGGCGCGATCTTCTGGATGTGGATGACGGCGCTGGTCGGGATGTCGTCCGCGTTCGTCGAGGCGACGCTCGCGCAGATCTTCAAGGTGTCGCACCCGGACGGCAGCTATCGCGGCGGCCCCGCGTACTACATCCAGACGGGCCTGCGCTCGCGCGGCTTCGGCGTGCTGTTCTCGCTGTCGCTGATCCTCGCGTTCGGTTTCGTGTTCAACGCGGTGCAGGCGAACGCGATCGCCGACGCATTCCATACGTCGTTCGGCTGGAGCCGCGAGACGGTCGGCCTCGGCCTCGTGCTGCTGTCCGCGCCGATCATCTTCGGCGGCATCCGCCGCATCGCGACGGTCGCGCAGGTGATCGTGCCGCTGATGGCGATCGGCTATCTCGCGCTCGCGGTCTATGCGGTCGCGACGCACATCGCGCTCGTGCCGGACGTGATCGCGCTGATCGTGAGGAGCGCGTTCGGTCTCGAGCAGGCGGCAGGCGGCCTGACCGGCTACGCGGTCAGCCAGGCAATCGCGATCGGCGTGAAGCGCGGGCTGTTCTCGAACGAAGCGGGGATGGGCAGCGCGCCGAACGCGGCCGCGACCGCGAGCACGCGGCACCCCGTCACGCAGGGGCTGATCCAGATGCTCGGCGTGTTCGTCGACACGATCGTGATCTGCAGCGCGACCGCGTTCGTGATCCTGCTGTCGGGCCAGTACGAAGTCGGCACGGGGATGGAAGGCGCGGCGCTCACGCAGCGCGCAATCTCGAGCCACGTCGGCGACTGGGGCGGCATCTACATGGCGGTCGCGATCTTCTTCCTCGCGTTTTCGTCGGTGATCGGCAACTACGCGTATGCGGAGGGCAACGTCGAATTCATCACGAAGCGGCGCGGCGTGCTGCCGCTGTTCCGTGTCGCGGTGCTCGGCATGGTGATGTTCGGCAGCGTCGGGCAACTGCCGCTCGTCTGGGCGATGGCCGATACGAGCATGGGATTGATGGCGATCATCAACCTGATCGCGATCCTCGCGCTCGGAAAGCATGCGCACGCCGCATGGGCCGACTATCGTCGCCAGCGCGCGGCGGGTATCGCCGATCCGGTGTTCACGCGCAACACGATCCCCGAGCTCGCGCGCGTGCTGCCGGCCGACGTGTGGGGCGAGCATGGCCCGCTGCCGCAGCGTCCCGCTTCGGCTGAAACGGCACGCACGCCACGCGGCGCGGTGAGCGAGTCATGAACGGCGACCGGCTCCGTGCGTTCGTCGCGCTGATGCCCGATGCGGCTTCGCGCGACGCGCTGCACGCGTTGCCGGTCACCCGCGGGGCGCGGCGCACGCAGCCCGCGCAACTGCACATGACGCTCGCGTTCATCGGCGCGATCGAACGGGACCGATGCGAGGCGCTGGCCGCGCATCTGCCCGCGCTCGCGGCCGCCCATGCGCTGCCGTTGCTGCCGGTCGAGCGGATCGCGTGGTGGCCGAGCCTGCCGCGCGCGAGGCTGATCGTCGCGGAGCTCGCGGCCGATCCTGCCTGCCTGGCGTTGAATGCCGGGCTGGTTGCGCTGCTGGGCGAACTCGGCGTGCCGGCCGACCGGCGGCCGTTCCGGCCGCACGTGACGCTCGCGCGGCTGCCGCGCGATGCGGTCGGCCAGCCCGCGCACGGTGGTGCGCCCGGGCGGGCGGTCGCGGTGCGTGTCGAAGCGCTGACGTTGTTCGAAAGCCGGCTATCGCACGAGGGCGTGTCGCATCGGCCGGTCGTGTCCGCACCGATCGCATGGGCAGATAGTGAGGCGGACGGTCTGGCGCCGCAGTGAGCGGCTTGCGCGCCGTGGTGTGATTGCCGGACGCGATGTGTATCGCGTCGGCGATATCGTCCGGCCTGCCGAGCCTGCCGAGCCTGCCGAGCCTGCCGAGCCTGCCGGGCCAGCTGAGCCACTGAGCCACTGAGCCGCCGAGCCGCCGAGCC
>NZ_WIXR01000055.1:75178-77153 GCF_019425585.1 Burkholderia sp. COPS
CCGAGCCACCGAGCCACCGAGGCAGCAGGCCACCGGGCCACCGAGTCAGCCGAGCCACCGGGCCACCGGGCCTACCGGCCGTAGCGCGCGAGCGTCAGGCCCGACAAGTCGATCTCCGGTTCCCGTCCCGTGACGAGATCCGCCACCACCTTCCCCGACCCCATCGACATCGCCCAACCCGTCGAGCCGTGGCCGACGTTGAGCCAGAGCCCGTCGATCCCGCTCGCGCCGAGCAGCGGCGGCCCGTCGGGCGTCATCGGCCGGCGGCCGACCCAGAAGCGCGCCGATGCGCGATCGGCCGCGTGCGGGAACCAGTCGTCGAGCACCTTCATCAGCGTATCGAGCGCCTGCCGGCGCAGCGCTGCATGCCGGTTGCCGAGTTCCGCCGTACCCGCGACGCGCAACGTCGGGCCGAAGCGCGTGATCGCCGTCTTTAGCGATTCGTCCATCAGCGCGGCGTGCGGCGCTCTTTCGTCGTCGACGACGGAGAGCGTCGCCGAGTAACCCTTCACCGGATAGAGCGGCACGTCGATGCCGTGCGGCCGCAGCAGCGCGGCGCTGTCGACGCCGAGCGCGACGACGATCGCGTCGGCGGCGAGCCGCGCGTCGCGTTGCTTGCTGCCGGCGTTCGATGCGTGCGGATGCGCTCGTGCACGATCCGGCGTATCGCCATCCTCGTTGCCGTTACCGACGGTCCGCACGCCGCGCACCCGGCCCGCTTCAACGTCGAGCGCCTGCACGTCCGTGTGAAAGCGGAACGTCACGCCGTTTGCTTCGCACAGCGCCCGCAGTTCACGCGTAAAGCGTGCGCAGTCGCCCGCTTCGTCGTCGGGCAGGTAGATGCCGCCGACGGGTGCCTGCCGCGCCCAGCGCAGGCCCGGCTCGATCGCCGTGCAGCCGGCCGCATCGAGCTCGCGAAACGCGATGCCGGCGTCGCGCAGCACCTTCAGCGCGGGCTGGACCATCTGCACGTCGAACGCACCGCGCAGCAGCTGGAGGTAGCCCCGGCTCGCGCCGTAGTCGAACGGATGCCGGTCACGAAATGCGTGCAGGCATGCGCGGCTGTAATAGGCGATGCGCTGCATCCGCTGCTTGTTCACACGGAACCGCTCGAATTCGCATTCGCGCAGCCAGCGCGCGATCCAGCGCCACTGCGCGGCTTCGAGCGTCGGCCGGAAGATCAGCGGCGACGCGGGCTCGAACAGGTACTTGAGGATCTTGCCTGGCATCCCGGGGGCGGCCCACGGCGTCACGTAGCCGGGCGCGATCACGCCCGCGTTGCCGAGGCTCGTCGCCTGAGCGACGTCGGCCTCGCGTTCGATCACGGTGACCTCGCAACCTGCTTCGCGCAGGTGCCAGGCAGTGGTGACGCCGATCACGCCGGCGCCGAGAACGATCACGTGCATGCGGTTTCCGGAACGTGGCGGTTGCTCAGGACGCGACGGCCGGATCGTCGACGAGCGACTTGCCGCGCGTTTCCGGCAGGACGAGCGCCGCGACGATCACGAGCAGGTAGCCGCCGCCCGCGACGAGGCCGATCGCCTTCACGAGCGACATCGACTGCGACAGCGAGCCGACGAGGATCGGGAAGAACGAGCCGAGCCCGCGCCCGAGGTTGTAGCAGAAGCCCTGGCCCGAGCCGCGGATCGCACCGGGATACAGCTCCGACAGGTATGCGCCGACGCCCGCGAAGATCCCTTGCACGACGATCCCGAGCGGGAAGCCGAGCAGCAGCATCGCGGTGTCGGTGATCGGCAGCATCGTGTACGCCATGCCGAGCGAGAACGAGCCGATCGCGAACAGGATGAACGACGCGCGGCGGCCGAGCCGGTCGGACAGGATCGCGCCGACCACGTAGCCCACGAACGAGCCGACGATCAGCACGACGAGATAGCCGCTCGTGTTGAACACCGACAGGTGGCGGACGGTTTTCAGGTAGGTGGGCAGCCACGTCGTGATCGCGTAGTAGCCGCCC
>NZ_WIXR01000055.1:77197-77907 GCF_019425585.1 Burkholderia sp. COPS
GCGGCGGGTGGCCGTGTAGACGTCCGGATCGCTGACGTTGCGGCGGATGTACAGGATCCACAGCGCGGGCGCGATGCCGATCCAGAAGCATGCGCGCCATGCGACCTGCTCGGGCAGCAGCGCAAAGAACGCCCAGTAGAGGATCGCGGCCGCGCCCCAGCCGAACGACCAGCTGCTCTGCACGGTGCCGACGGCTTTCGCGCGGTGTTCGGGCGAGCGGATCGTCTCGGCCATCATGATCGTCACGACCGACCATTCGCCGCCGAAGCCGAAGCCCTGCAGCGTGCGTGTCGCGAGCAGTTGCCAGAACGAATGGGTGAAGCCGGACAGGCACGTGAACAGCGCGAACGTCGCGATCGTCCACTGCAGCACGCGCACGCGGCCGTAGCGGTCGGCGAGGATGCCGGCGACCCAGCCGCCGAGCGCCGACGAGATCAGCGAGCTCGTCGCGATCATCCCGGCCTCGCTCTTCGTCATGCCCCAGGCTGCGATCAGCGTCGGAATCAGGAACGAATAGATCATGAAGTCGAACGCATCGACCGCGTAGCCGCCGAATCCGGCATACAGCGTCCTGCGTTCGCGTGTCGACAGCTCGTCGAACCACTGGAATGCCTGCATGCTTGCCGTCCCCCTGTTGTCTCGTCCTGTCTCGCGCTGCCGCGTGGCGGTTATTTTACGGGCGGGGAGCGGGGCGCCAAAAAGACGGGAGC
>NZ_WIXR01000056.1:0-36252 GCF_019425585.1 Burkholderia sp. COPS
CCCAAGCCCCACCCAATCAAGGGCCGGAAGCAGATAGAAATTCCCGATGCCCCGGATTGAAACAAGCAATTTCACAAGCTCAGGGTGAACCCGCATACTGGCAACACTCCACTCACCACTGAAGCAAAGGAACTCACCAGATGCCGATCATCAACACCCAAATCAAGCCGTTCAAGGCAACCGCTTACCACAACGGCGACTTCGTGCCCGTCTCGGAAGAGAACTTCAAGGGCAAGTGGTCCGTCGTCGTGTTCTACCCGGCCGACTTCACGTTCGTCTGCCCGACCGAGCTGGGCGACCTCGCCGACCGTTACGCGGAATTCCAGAAGCTGGGTGTCGAAATCTACGGCGTGTCGACCGACACGCACTTCACGCACAAGGCATGGCACGACACGTCGGACACGATCGGCAAGATCAAGTACCCGATGATCGGCGACCCGACGCTCACGCTGTCGCGCAACTTCGACGTGCTGATCGAGGAAGAAGGGATGGCACTGCGCGGCACGTTCGTGATCAACCCGGAAGGCGAGATCAAGCTGTGCGAAATCCACGACAACGGCATCGGCCGCGACGCAGGCGAACTGCTGCGCAAGGTGCAGGCTGCGCAATACATCGCGGCGCACCCGGGTGAAGTGTGCCCGGCCAAGTGGACGCCGGGCGCGGAAACGCTGACCCCGTCGCTCGACCTGATCGGCAAGATCTGACGATCGCTCCGCGCGCCTCGCACGAGGCGCGCGAGACACACGAAGACGGGCCGCCGCCGCATGCGGCCCGCGCCCTCCTCCGGCACGACGTGCCCGACCAGAATCATCAATACGGAATCCGAAACGCCATGCTCGACGCCAATCTCAAGAACCAACTGAAAGCGTACCTCGAAAAAATCACGCGCCCGATCGAACTCGTCGCTTCGCTCGACGACGGCGCGAAATCGCAGGAACTGCTGGCGCTGCTGAACGAGATTGCGTCGCTGACGGATCGCGTAACCGTGACCGAACGCCGCGACGATGCCGAGCGCAAGCCGTCGTTCTCGATCGGCGAGCCCGGCAAGCCGGCCGGCATCCGCTTCGCCGGCATCCCGATGGGCCACGAATTCACGTCGCTCGTGCTCGCGCTGCTGCAGACGGGCGGCCACCCGATCAAGCTCGACGACGACGTGGTCGAACAGATCCGCGCGCTCGACGGCGACTACGCGTTCGAAACGTATTTCTCGCTGTCGTGCCAGAACTGCCCGGAAGTCGTGCAGGCGCTGAACGTGATGTCGCTGATCAACCCGCGCATCCGCCACGTCGCGATCGACGGCGCGCTGTTCCAGGATGAAGTCGAGTCGCGCCAGATCATGGCCGTGCCGACGATGTTCCTGAACGGCGCCTCGTTCGGCCAGGGCCGCAGCAGCGTGAAGGAAATCCTCGCGAAACTCGACACGGGCGCCAGCGCACGTGCCGCGAAGTCGCTCGAGAACAAGCCGGTGTTCGATACGCTGATCGTCGGCGGCGGCCCGGCGGGCGCGGCAGCCGCCATCTACTCGGCACGCAAGGGCATTGCGACGGGCGTCGTCGCCGAGCGTTTCGGCGGCCAGGTGCTCGACACGATGGCAATCGAAAACTTCGTGTCGGTGCAGGAAACCGAAGGGCCGAAGTTCGCGACCGCGCTCGAGCAGCACGTGAAGCAGTACGACGTCGACATCATGGACGTGCAGCGTGCCGATGCGCTGATTCCGGGCGACGTGCACCAGATCCGCCTCGCGAACGGCGCGGTGCTGAAGGCGAAGACGATCGTCCTCGCGACCGGCGCACGCTGGCGCGAAATCAACGTGCCCGGCGAGCGTGAATACCGCAACCGTGGCGTCGCGTACTGCCCGCATTGCGACGGCCCGCTGTTCAAGGGCAAGCGCGTCGCGGTGGTCGGCGGCGGCAACTCGGGCGTCGAGGCCGCGATCGACCTCGCCGGCATCGTGAAGGCCGTCACGCTGATCGAATACGGTGCGCAACTGCGCGCGGACGAAGTGCTGCAGCGCAAGCTGCGCAGCCTGCCGAACGTCACGATCGTCACGCAGGCGCAAACGATCGAGCTGACCGGCGACGGCAGCAAGCTGAACGGCCTCGTCTACAAGGATCTGCGCTCGGGCGACACGCAGCGCATCGATCTGGAAGGCGTGTTCGTGCAGATCGGCCTCGTGCCGAACACCGAATGGCTGAAGGGTACGGTCGAACTGTCGAAGCACGGCGAGATCGTCGTCGATGCGCGCGGCGCGACGTCGGTGCCGGGCGTGTTCGCGGCCGGCGACGTGACGACGGTGCCGTTCAAGCAGATCGTGATCGCGGTGGGTGAAGGCGCGAAGGCATCGCTCGGCGCGTTCGACCACCTGATCCGGCAGGACGTCGCACCGGTGGCCGCCGCGCAACCGCAGGCCGAGGAAGCGGTCGCCGCGTAACGCGCGTCGCACATCGGCACAACAGTTTGTCTCTCTTGGCCCCGCATGCTTTGGTCGGCGTGCGGGGCCCTTTTTTTGTGTCGACGCCTGGAGGCGCAGATGAATAGCGAATTGCCCTTAACTGACGAGTCGCATTCCTGCAACCTTCGCGGCTTTCGCGTCAAACGTCATCGTGTATTGGCATTGCGCGTCATGGCACGTCCGTTCGATCACCTTCGCAAGCATCACGCTCGAGTTGCGCGGCTTACTTGGTCGCAGTCGAATCGCCATTTGCCGAGGGCGACGCCTTGACACTGCTCGACTGCCTGACCAGTTGCTCGGTCATCGCAGCGGCAACCGGATTCGCGCCCGACGACGAACTCCCCTGCCGGTACGAACCGGTGCTAGACGACATCGATGATGTCGACGACATCGGCGGCGGCGGCAACGACGGGTCGAGCTTCGCCGATTCCCTCACGAGCGCGGCCGTCTCCGGCGTTTCGGATTTCGTGGCGGAAGGCGCGGCGGCCGCGTGGCGTTCGAGACCGTCGCGCTTGCGCGGTGCGCGTTGCGTGACCTGCGCGGGGGCGACCGGCTGGGCAGGTTTCGCAGCCGGCGCCGGGGTCGGCGGGGTCGAATCCTGCGCATCGACGGTCACGACGTTGACCTTCGGCGCCGGTGCGCTCGGCTGCGCTTTCTCGCTCACGACAGGAACGGCGGGGACGGATGCGGGTGCGGCACCGACACGCGCGGGTGCAGGTGCAGGTGCAGGCGTTGCCGGGGCGGGCGGCTGCGGGGAAACGGCTGCCTGCTTCGATGCCGTATCGGCCCGGGCCGCCGGGGCCGGCGGCGCGATGGCGCCCTGCACCGCGTGATCGTTGTTCGCTGGTGCCACGGCAACCGGCGCGGCGGAATCGCCGATGCCCGAATCTTCGATCGCACGGTGGTCCGCGCGCAGGAGCATCACGTAGGCAGTGCCGGCCGCGGCTACCAGGAGCCCACCGGCGATCATCAAGGTCTTGCGGGTACTCGTCATGCTTGCTCACCGATCATGTCGACGTGAACAAGCCATCATACGCGGCGATCGGCCGTCGATCCCTCACGAATACATTTGGTTGCATTGTGCCGGGAGCAGGTCGTCACGATGTTCGTCAGACGTATCGCCGCCCCGCTCCGGCACGGCCGGAACGCCGCCCTTACTCCGGAAACGGCAATTCGGTCTGCCCGTCCGCACGCATGCCGAACGTGTTCAGCGTCATCGCGACGAGCGCGTAGTAGCCGAGCAATGCAACGAGATTCACGACGGTTTCGTGGCCGAAGCGTGCCTGCGCCCGCGCGAACGTCGCGTCGCTCACGCGCCGCGTGTCGTACAACTCGCTCGCGAACGCATGAATCAGTGCATCGTCGTCCGATTCGAATGCGGGCGCGACGCCGAGCCGAATGGCGTCGGCCGTCGCGGCCGGCACCCCCGCTTCGAGCGCGATCGGATGGTGGATGTGCCACTCGGCCTGCGAGCGCCAGCGCGCGGCCGTCACGAGAATCGCGAGTTCCGACAACCGCAATGGCAGGCCCGTGCGATAACGGCAGAACGCGCCGAGCTTCTGCGCGTGCTGGGCCAGCTCGGGGCTCGCGATCCAGCCGAGAAACGGCCCGTTCAGGTTGCCGCGCGGGCCGCTGAGGATGTCGGCCAGCACGGCCTTCTGCTCATCGGTGGCCGATGCGGGATCGAACGGAGGCAGTCTGTCTGTCATGGTCATGTCCCGATGATGTGCGGTTACGCTCACGCGCCGGCCGACGCGAGCGCCGCGTCGATCGCGCCCGACAGCCGCTCGACGATCGTGTCGATCTGCTGCGCGGTGCAAATGAAAGGCGGCGCAACGAGGATGTGATCGCCGTGAACGCCGTCGATCGTGCCACCCATCGGATACACCATCAACCCGCGCTGCATCGCTTCGCGCTTGACCGCCGCGTGCAGCTTCAGCGCGGGATCGAACGTCGCCTTCGTGTCGCGATCGCGCACGAGCTCGACGCCGACGAACAGCCCGCGGCCGCGCACGTCACCCACATGCGGATGCGCGCCGTAATGCTCGCGCAGCGACGCACGCAACTGCTCGCCGCGCGCCTTCACGTTGTCGAGCAGCTTCTCTTCGGCAATCACGCGCTGCACTTCGAGCGCGGCCGCGCACGCGGTCGCATGGCCGAGGTACGTGTGGCCGTGCTGGAAGAAACCCGAGCCGTCGACGATCGTCCGGTAGATGCGCTCGCTCACCAGCGTCGCGCCGATCGGCTGGTAGCCGGCGCCGAGCCCTTTCGCGATCGTCAGCAGATCGGGCGCGACGCCGTCTTCGTCGCACGCGTACAGGTAACCCGTGCGGCCCATCCCCGACATGATCTCGTCGAGGATCAGCAGCACGCCGTACTTGTCGCACACCGTGCGAATCTTCTTCAGGTACGTGCGCACCGGCGGCACCGCGCCGGCCGTTGCGCCCACCACCGTCTCCGCGACGAACGCCGCGACGTTGTCCGCGCCGAGCTCGACGATCTTCTGCTCGAGCTCGTCGGCCAGACGCTGCGCGTACGCTTCGTCGGTTTCGCCGGCCTGCTGGTCGCGATACGCATAACACGGGCTCACGTGATGCGCTTCGATCAGCAGCGGCAGGAACGGCTCGCGCCGCCACGCATTTCCGCCGATCGCGAGCGCGCCGAGCGTGTTGCCGTGATAGCTCTGGCGTCGCGCGATGAAATGGCGGCGCTGCGGCTCGCCCTTCTCGACGAAATACTGGCGCGCGAGCTTCAGCGCGGCCTCGACCGCCTCGGAGCCGCCCGACACGAAATACACGTGTTCGAGGCCGGCCGGCGCGGCTTCGACGAGCCGGTCGGCGAGTTCCTCGGCCACGTCGGTCGTGAAGAACGACGTGTGCGCGTAGGCCAGTTGCCGCGCCTGCCGCTTGATCGCGTCGATCACGCGCTGGTTGCTGTGGCCGAGACACGAAACGGCCGCGCCGCCGCACGCGTCGATATAGCGTTTGCCGGTCGAGTCGATGATCTCGATGCCGTCGCCTGCGACGGCGACGGGCAAGGTGGCGCGCGGAGCGCGATGGAAAACGGTCGTCATGCGTTGCCTCATGGATCAGGATGCGTCGTGCGCGCGTCCGGACGGCACGATGCGCGTCGCGAAACGCTGCGTGCCTTGTTGGTGAATGGTGACGTCGATCGACGCCGCGCCGATCGCGAACACGGCCGTGGCCAGCGTATTTTCGTCGTCGGGGTCCGCTGGATCGTCGCGGTAGATCGGCAACCCTTCCGGTGCACGATCGCCGAGCACGCGCAGCAGCGCGGCTTCATCGATCGCGTCGATCCCGGGCACGAGCGCGTCGACGCGGCGCTGGCGGTCGGCCGACGATTGCGTGACGATCTGTGCCTCTGCTTCACAGCCCGGATGCACGAGATGGTTCGCGTGCCCGGCCAGCGTCGCCACGTCGACGACCGAGCAGCGCGCGGCACTCGCCTCGATGCTCAGCAGCCGCGTGTCGCCGGTCGCGCCGAGCGTATGGTGAAAGCCGCTCGCGCGCGCATTCACGCGCAGCACGTCGGCGGCCTCGTCGAGCGACGCCGCATCGAGCACGGCGCGCGCCAGGATCATGCGCGGCACGCCCGGCGCGGGCGTCCTGATCCGCAGGTTGTTGATCGCCTGCACGATGCCGGCCCGGTTCGCGGCGAAGGTGTGGCCCGGCAGCGAGCCCGGGTAGTAGAAACTGACGAAGCCCGGCTTGCCCACGGGCTGCACGTCGACGAGCAGGCAGCGTTCGCGCAGGAACGGATCGCCGTCCTCGTTGTGCGCGATCCAGCGCGTGCCGGCCGCGTCGCGCGCTGCCAGCGTCGTGCAGCCGTCCGGCGCGTTGTGGATCAGCTCGCCGCGGCAGTTCCACAGGAAGATGTCCTCGGCCGGCCAGCCGACACCCGTCGCGATCCCGTCCAGTTCCGCGACGAGATCGGGGTACGCGGCCAGCGCCGCCTGCCGCAGTGCATCGACGAACGGATCGCCGCGCCAGCGGCGCACGGCCTGCCACGCGCTGCTCTGCTGCATGTACGCGTCGAACACGGAACGGGCGAGTTCGCCGAGGCGCACGCCGATGTCGAACGGCGCACCGGCGATGACTGGAGTAAGGGAAAGCGGCATGTCGGCCATTTCGGTTTCGTTCAGGACACGTGTTTCAGGAATTCCTTCAGGCGCGGGGTCGGCGGCCGGTCGATCAGGTCGACCGGATGGCCGTCCTCGGCAATGCCGCCCTGATCCATGAACAGCAGCCGCGTGCCGACCCGTTTCGCGAAGCCGATCTCGTGCGTGACGACGATCATCGTCATCCCTTCAGTAGCGAGATCCTGCATCACTTTCAGCACTTCGTGGCGCAATTCCGGATCGAGCGCCGACGTCGGTTCGTCGAACAGCATCAGCCGCGGCCGGATCGCGAGTGCGCGCGCGATCGCGACACGCTGCTGCTGGCCGCCCGACAGCTCCGACGGGTAATGATTCGCACGCGATTCGAGGCCGACCTTGTCGAGCAGCGCCATCGCCTGGTCGCGTGCGTCGGCGCGTGACGCGCCGCGCACCTGGATCGGCCCGAACATCACGTTCTCGAGCGCGGTCATTTGCGGAAACAGGTTGAACTGCTGGAACACCATGCCGGCTTCGAGCCGGATATTGCGGATCGTCGTCGCGTTGCCGCGCACGCTCTGGCCGTCGACGAGCAGTTCGCCGCCGGTGATTTTCTCGAGCGCGTTGATACAGCGCAGCATCGTCGACTTGCCCGAGCCGGACGGGCCGATCACGACGACCACCTCGCCCGCGTCGATCTTCAGGTCGATGTGCTTCAGCACCGGCACGTGGCCAAAACTCTTCGACACGTTCTGAAATTCGATCATGCTCATAGAATTCTCATCCTCTTTTCGACGAGCCGCAGCGTCAGCGTCATCGCGCCGGTCAGCAGCAGGTAGATGACGGCCACGGCGCTCCAGATCTCGACCGCCTGGAAATTGCCTGCGATGATTTCCTGCCCCTTGCGCGTCAGTTCGCCGACGCCGATCACGATGAACAGCGACGTGTCCTTCAGGCTCACGATGCACTGGTTGCCGAGCGGCGGAATCAGCCGCCGGAACGCGAGCGGCCCGACCACCTTCAGCAACACGCGCGGCATCGACAACCCCATCGCGAGCCCCGCCTCCGTCAGCCCCTTCGGGATCGACAGCAGCGCGCCGCGCACCACTTCCGCGAGATATGCGCCGGAATTCACCGTGATCGCGATGATCGCGGCCGTCAGGCCGTCGATGCGGATATGCGCGAGCAGCGGCAGCGCGAAGTACAGGAACATCACCTGCACGACGATCGGCGTGCCGCGAATCAACTCTATATAAACCTGGGCGAGCACGTTCATCGCCTTCGGTCCGTATGCGCGGAACATGCCCGCGATCATCCCGACGATGAAGCCGCCCACCAGCCCGAAAAATGCGATGAACACCGTCAACCGGACCCCGTCCATCAGGTCCGGCAACGCCGCCCAGATCGCCGACCAATCGAAATTCACTTGTCGCTCCCCGTTCGATTCAAGACCGGCGCGGCCGCCCGGCCGCGCCATGGTGCGCCGTCGCGCTTACATCTTCGGCGGCTCGGCGCCGAACCACTTCTTGTAGATCTGCGCGTAGCGGCCGTCGGCCTTGATCTTCACGAGCGACGCGTTGACCTTCGGCACGAGCGGGCTGCCCTTCGGGAAACCCATCCCGTACTTGTCGCCGCTGACCGGCTGGCCCGCGACCTTCACCTTGCCCTTGCCTTCGTTGTTCACGAAGAACAGCACGTTCGGCGTGTCGTGCATCGCCGCGTCGACCCGGCCGGCTTCGAGCGCGAGGTAGGCCTGGTCGATGTTCGGGAACTGGCGGATCTCCTTCGGCTTCAGGTGCGCCTTGATCCAGTCGATGGTCGCGGTGCCCGTCTTCGCGGCGATCACCTTGCCGTTCAGGTCGTCGATCGACTTGATCGTCGTGTTGCCGGTCTGCACCATCGCCGCGAGACCGCTGTCGTAGTACGGCGCGGAGAAGTCGATCGCCTTCTTGCGCTCTTCCTTGATCGTCATCCCCGACAGCGCGACGTCGATGTTCTGCGTCTGCAGCGCCGGGATCAGGCCCGCGAAATCCATCGGCTGGATCGTGTATTTCCAGCCCTGGTCCTTCGCGATCTCCGCCCACAGGTCGAGATCGAAGCCGACATACTTGTCGCCCTGCTTGAACTCGAACGGCATGAACGACGTGTCGGTGCCGACGACGAGCGTCCTGGTATCCGCGTGTGCGAGGCTTGCGCCGAGCGCGGCAACGACCGCGACGGCTTTCAGGAAGGAACGGCGACTCATGGTTTCTCTCCGCATGATTGAGCGATGTGACCGGCCAGCCGGCCGGCGGTAACGACGACATCAAGCCGCACCGCAACATGCGATGTCGAATTAGACCTTAGTGCAACAAGTGTTGTCAACCGCGATACTACGACAACAAAAAAACGCGCAACGGATAAATGCATCGAAACAAACCCGGGGCGCGTGGCACGGATCAATCGGAGGAATGGGAGGGTGGCGCGGGGCGAAGCACCCGGGGGAAGCACCCGGCGGAAGCACCCGGGCCGTATCACGCCGCGCCGGACGGCGGCGGCGCCTGGGCGCAGTTGGCGGTGACCGGGCCGGCTTGCGGCCCAGGGCGTCACGCACGAGAGGAGGAGGATCGCGCGGGCGCTCGGACAATCGTCGCGGCCCGCGCATAGGGTTTGTCAGCGTGAAGCGTCGGCGATCGGGTACGGTGCCGGGGTGGCGTCCCCCGCGACGCAGGCACCCGCCGGCGTGACTCGACGAATGTTGCGACACGCGCGCGGAACCGCCGGAAGCGAGGCCCGCGCGCCGATGCGACGTCGCTTACACCGTCACCCCGCTTGCCTGATGCGACACGAGCCGCGCATACGCGCCCTGCCGCGCCAGCAGGTCCGCATGCCGTCCGGCCTCGATCACGCGGCCCTGCTCCATCACGAGGATCAGGTCGGCATTACGCACGGTCGACAGCCGGTGCGCGATGATGATCGACGTGCGCTGCGTCATCAGGTCTTCCAGCGCCGCGCGGATCTGCTGCTCGCTGATCGTGTCGAGGTGGGACGTCGCTTCGTCGAGGATCAGCACGGGTGCATCCTTCAGGAACGCACGCGCGATCGCGACGCGCTGGCGCTGGCCGCCCGACAACTGCACGCCGCGCTCGCCGACGCGCGTCGCGAGCCCGTCCGGCAGCCGCGCGACGAATTCGCCGAGCGCCGCATGCTCGATCGCGCGCTGCACGTCCGCGTCGGACGCATCGTTCGCCGCGAGCCGGATGTTCGCCTCCAGCGTGTCGTTGAACAGGTAGGTATCCTGCGCAACCAGCGCGATGTGCTGGCGCAGGTCGTCGAGCCGCAGGTCGCGCAGGTCGACGCCGCCGAGCGTCACGCGGCCCTGCTGCGGATCCCAGAAGCGCAGCAGCAGGCTCGCGACCGTCGACTTGCCGGCGCCCGACGCACCGACCAGCGCGACCGTGCTGCCGGGCGGCACGTCGAAGCTCACGCGGTCGAGCGCGGGCACGCTGCGGCCCGGGTACGTGAAGGACGTCGCCTCGAAGCGCACCGCCGGATCGGCGGGCAGCGCATGCGTGCCGTCCGTCACCGGCACGGGCTCCTTCTCCAGCGCGCGCAGGCGGCGCGTCGACGCGATCGTGTCGGCGAGCTGGCGCGCGACCTGGCCGATTTCCGCAACCGGCATGAAGGCGGCCACCGCGACCAGCACCAGCAGCGGCAACGACTCGCGCGGAAACCAGCCGCGCGCGCACAGCAGCGCGCCGAGCGCCGCGACGACCAGCCCGCCGAGCCCGCTCGCGACTTCCAGTGCGGCGCTCTGCGCCGACAGGTCGTCGAGCAGCCTGGCGCGTTGCTTCCGGTACGCATCGACTTCGGCCACGAACGCTTCGCGCCGGCGCGCGACGGCCTGGAACGCGGTCAGCTCCGCGAGCCCCTGGATCGTCTCGGTCAGGTGCGCGCCGAGCTGGCCGAGCGCTTCGCGCGCGCCGGTGCCGAGCCGGTCGACCTCGCGCCGCGCCAGCACCGGTGCAAGCCCGGCCCACAACAGGAACGGCAGCAGCGCGAGCGCGAGCGGCCACGCGACCGACGCGAGCAGCACCAGCACGGCGGCCGGCACGAGCACCGCGACGAACGCGGGCGCCAGCGTATGCGCATAGAAATACTCGACGGTCTCGACGTCCTGCGTCGCGAGCGACACGAGATCGCCGGAACGGCGGCGCAGCAGCCCGGCCGGCGCGAGGCGTTCGAGCGTCGCGAACAGCGCGATGCGCATTTCCGCGAGCAGCCGGTACGCCATGTCGTGCGCGAGCCACGATTCGAGCCAGTGCAGCACGGCCGCCACCGGCGCGATCACGAGCAGCGCCGTGACGAGCGCCGGGCTCACATGGCCGCCCGGTACCGCACCGACCACCAGCGCGCCGATCACGCCGACGCCGATGAACGCGAGCACGCGGCCGATCCCGAACAGCACCGTCAGCACGACCTTACCCGTCCACGGCCGCACGAACCGCAGCAGCGTCCGCAGCGTTTCCGGCCAGCCGATCTCCGCCGCATCGTCGTTCAGCGGCCGCACCTGCGGGCCGGACGACGCACGCGCGGTCGCGCCGGCCGTCGTCGCCACGCCGGCCGATTCGGCGACCGCCTCCAGTTGCGGCCCCATCAGCCGGCGATACGGGCCGTCACGCGCGATCAGCACCGCGTGCGTGCCCTCGTCGACCACCTGCCCCTGGTCGAGCACCAGGATGCGGTCGGCGCCGATCACGCTGGAAAGCCGGTGCGCGAGCACGAGCGTGGTGCGCCCGCGCGTGAGCCGGTCGAGTGCCTGCTGGATCAACGCCTCGTTCTCCGCGTCGACCGACGACAGCGCCTCGTCGAGCAGCAGGATCGGTGCGTCGCGCAGCAGCGCGCGGGCAATCGCGAGGCGCTGGCGCTGGCCGCCCGACAGCATGAGCCCGCGTTCGCCGATGCGCGTCGCATAACCGTCCGGCAGCGCCGAGATGAAATCGTGCGCGTTGGCCGCACGCGCGGCGGCGATCATGTCCGCGTCGCTCGCGTCGGGGCGGCCGAGCCGCAGGTTGTCGGCGACGCTGCCGTCGAACAGTGTCGCATCCTGCGCGACGACCGCGATCATCTCGCGCACTTGGCCTGCATCGAGCGTCCGCACGTCGCGGCCGCCGATGCGGACCGCGCCGCCCTGCGCATCGTGCTGGCGCAGCAGCAGGCGCACGATGGTCGATTTGCCCGCGCCGCTCGGCCCGACGATGGCGACCGTCTCGCCTTCGCGAACCGAGAAGCTCAGCGCCGCATGCGCGTCGGCGCGACGCCCCGGATACGCGAAGCTGACGGCGTCGAACGCGATCTCCGGCCGCAGGCCCTGCACGCGCGGCGCATCGGTGGAAGGCGTGTGGCTCCGCGCGTCGAGCAGCGCGTGGATCGCATTCGCCGCCGACTGCCCGATCATCCCCTGATGCAATACCGAACGCAGGTCGCGCAGCGGCCGGAAGATCTCGCTGCCGGCCATCAGCACGATCAGCAGCGCCTCGAGGCTCATGTCGCCGTGCCGCACGCGCCACGCGCCGACCGCGATCGCGGCGGCCGCGCCGAGGCCGGTGCCGAGATCGGTGAAGAGCCGCGTCAACAGGCCGAGCGCGAGCACCCAGAACGTGCTGTCGGACAGCGCGCGCGCCTTCGCGGCCAGCTTCGCGCCGAACGCCGTGCCTTGCCCGAACGCCTTCAGCGTCGGCAGGCCTTGCACCGCGTCGAGAAACTCCTCGCCGAACGCCTTGAACACGGCCGAGCGCGCGAGCGCCGCGCGCTTGTCGGCGCGATGCACGAGTTGCGGCAGCGCCAGCGTGACGAGCGCCGCGACCAGCAGGATGGCGGCCGTCGGCACGTCCCACCACGCGAGCACCGCGAAGATCATCACCGGCGCGCAGGCGGCGATCACGAGCTGCGGCAGGTAGGTGCCGAAAAAGGTCTGCAGCTGCTCGACGCCGTCGACGACGGCCAGCATCACGCCGCCCGTGCGTTCGCCGCTGAACCATGCGGGGCCGAGCGCCGCGATCCGGTCGAACAGCCGCGCGCGCAGCCTGGCCTGCACGCGTCCGGCCGTGTGCTGCGCGAGCACCGTGCGGCGATGGTCGAGCCACGCGCGCAGCAGCACGCAGGCCGCCGTTGCAACGACGGCTTCGCCGATGCTGCGCGCCGGCGCGCCGGAAAAGACCAGCGCCAGCACGCGGCCGAGGAACACGAAGCGCAGGATCCCGACACCCATCGCGAGCAGTCCGAGCGCGACGGCCGCGGCGACCCGCCAGCGCAGTCCCGCCATCATTGCCCATAGTCGTCGGTCGAAATACATGAAGCCCTCCGGTAGTATCTGGTTGCATTTTTTCTTGACCGGATCGAGGCTACCCGCGCCGCCTGCGCGCGGCAAAAGATGATTTTTCAACGGGTGTTGAGTCAACTACAATACCCGGCATGTCGCACCTCCCTCCCCTCAGCGCGTTGCGGGCTTTCGAGGCGGCCGTCCGCCTCGGCGGGTTCGCGCGCGCGGCGGTCGAGCTGAACGTGTCGACGAGCGCGGTCAGCCACCAGATTCGCGCGCTCGAGGAATCGCTCGGCGCGCGGCTGCTCGAACGCAGCACGGGGCTCGGCGGCATCGGCCTCACGCCGGCCGGCGAGCGCCTGCTGCCGGCCGTCAGCGACGCGCTGTCGCGCCTCACCGATGCCTGCGCCGAGATTCGCGGCACCGCGCAACGGCTCACCGTCTCCGCCAACGCGCCGTTTTCGGCAATGTGGCTCGCACGCCGCCTCGCGGAATTCTCGTCGCTTCATCCCGACACGCCGCTGCACGCCGTCGTGCTCGACGACGAACCGGATTTCGCGCGCAGCGGCGTCGATCTGGCGATCGTGCACGTGCCCGCGCACCGGCTGCGGGACGACGACGACGTGCTGATCCGGGAGACGGTGTTCCCGGTGTGCAGCCCCGAGCTGTTTCCGTACGCATCGGGGCACGTGTGCCGCTCGCGGCTGCTGCAGGAGATGCACGAGAACAGCCCCGAGATCGACTGGCACAACTGGGCATCGGAATTCGGCTTGCCGGACGACTTCGAGACGAAGATCGTCCGTTACAGCAGTTTCAGCCAGGTGATCGGCGCGGCGGTCGGCGGCGCGGGCATCGCGCTCGGCCGCGTGCCGCTGATCGAGCCCGAACTGCGCAGCGGGCGGCTGGTGCCGCTGGTGCCGGGCCTCGCACGCGATGCGTCATGGCGCTTCGTGCTGCGTCGCAACCCGTCCGCGCGGCACCGGCTGCTCGATCCGTTGATCGCGTTCCTGCGTCGCGAAGCCGAAACCGAAGCCGCGCCCCCCGCCACGCTCGCGAAGATCGTTGCGCCCGCATCCAACGACAGTCACGCGCGCGGCGCGGGCGGCGCCTGACGGGCCGGCACACGAAGCCGGCCTCGCCTCGCCTTGCCTGCCGGCGCCTACGGCGCAGCGAAGAACAACGCGACCACGCACGCCATCCCGCCGAACCACACGAGCGAACGCAGCGACGCCCAGTTGAGCAGGTACATCAGCGTGTAGACGATCCGGATCGCGACGAACGCCATCGCGAGCTGGTCGACGCGATGCACGTTCGCGCCGTTGTGCCATGCCACCACCAGCGCGGCCGTGAACAGCGCGAGCGCCTCCCATGCGTTCTGGTGCGCGGCCTGCGCCCGCGCGCGCCAGCCTTCGAGCTTCGCCAGGTAGTCGCGCGGCGCGCGGTTGTCGTAACCCTTGCGGGCCTTCGCGAGAAACGTCATCGTGAACGGCAACAGCGCGACGATGAACAGGCACAGCTGGGACGTCGTCATCAAAAGTCTCCTCCTTTATCGTTACATTGATCAATGACAAGATCGCCGAGAGCTTAGCATTGCGTCATGCCGTTCGCGCACCGGTTTTCTAGACGGGAGACTCGGCTGCGCGGCCTGTCGACAGCCGCGCTCAGCCAGGACGAACACAAAAATTTCCACCAAATCGTCGACAAATACGTTAATTAAAACTGGTCGAACACCAATAAGATAGCGCTCAACACTGGCCCGGCGTGTTTTCGCGCCGGACTGCCGAACCCACGCCGCCGCGCGCGCCCAACGACATCCGATCCGAGACATCGCCATGCCCCGTCCCATCGTCGCCCATATCCGCCCTGACGCCATCCGCCACAACCTCGACTTCATCCGCCGCACCGCCGCGCAATCGCGCGTGTGGGCCGTCGTCAAGGCCGACGCATACGGCCACGGCATCGAGCGGATCTATCCGGGCCTCGCCGCCGCCGACGGCATCGCGCTGCTCGACCTCGACGAAGCCGTGCGCGTGCGCGAACTCGGCTGGGACAAGCCCGTGCTGCTGCTCGAAGGGATCTTCGAGCCGGCCGACGTCGAGCTGGCCGACCGTCATCGGCTGACGGTGTCCGTGCACTGCGACGAACAGCTCGACCTGCTGATCGCGGCAAAGCCGCGGCAGCCGATCGACATCCAGCTCAAGATGAACTCCGGAATGAACCGCCTCGGCTACCGGCCCGACGTTTTCCGCGCGGCGTGGGAGCGCGCGGCGGGCGCGCCGTCGATCGGCAAGATCACGCTGATGATGCATTTCGCGAACGCCGACGAAGGCCAGGCCGACTGGCAGCTCGAACAGTTCGATGCGGCCACGGCGGGGATTCCCGGCGAGCGCTCGACGTCGAACTCGGCGGCCGTGCTGTGGCATCCGCATGCGCACCGCGACTGGGTGCGGCCCGGCACGATCCTGTACGGTGCGTCGCCGACGGGTGCGTCGCGGGATATCGCCGACACGCCGCTGATGCCCGCGATGACACTGACGAGCAAGATCATCGGCGTGCAGACGCTCGCGCCGGAAGAAACCGTCGGCTACGGCCGCCGCTTCAAGGCCGACCGGCCGATGCGGATCGGCGTCGTCGCGTGCGGTTATGCGGACGGCTATCCGCGCCACGCGCCGACCGGCACGCCGATCGCGGTGGACGGCGTGATGACGCGCGTCGTCGGCCGCGTGTCGATGGACATGCTGACCGTCGACCTGACGCCGTGCCCGGACGCGGGCATCGGGTCGAGCGTCGAGCTGTGGGGCGACCAGGTGAAGGTGGACGACGTGGCGGAAGCCAGCGGTACGATCGGCTACGAGCTGATGTGCGCGCTCGCGCGCCGCGTGCCGGTCGTGATCGTGCCGCCCGGTGCGTCGAGCGAACAGCCGGCGCTGCGGACCGGAAGCTACGGGCGCTGACACGGGTCGCCGCGGCGGCGCGCGGCCGCGCGCTACGCCGCAAGTGCCGCTTCGGTTGCGGGCTGCCTCGGGCAGCCCGTTCGTTTTCCGGTGTACGGGACAGGCCCGGGTTACGGCCCTTCCGCGCCGTTCGCCAGCCTTCGACGTCGCACTACGAACGCCACGTCGGCTTGCGCTTCTCGAGGAACGCGTCGATCCCTTCGCCCGCATCCTCTTCCATCATGTTGCGCGCCATCACGTCGCCCGCATACGCATAGGCTTCGTCGAGCGGCAGCTCGCGCTGGCGATAGAACATCTGCTTGCCGTAGCGCACTGCGGCCGGGCTCTTCGCGACGATCTCGGCGACCTTGCGTGCGACGGCCGCGTCGAGCGCGTCCTCGGGCACGGCCTCGTTGACGAGCCCCCACGCGGCGGCCGTCGCCGCATCGACGAAACGCCCGGTCACGAGCATGTCGAACGCGCGCTTCGCCGTGACGTTGCGGCTCAACGCAACGGCCGGCGTCGAACAGAACAGCCCGACGTTGATGCCCGATACCGCGAAGCGCGCGGTATCGGCCGCGATGGCCAGATCGCACGCGGCGACGAGCTGGCAGCCGGCCGCCGTCGCAATGCCGTGCACGCGTGCGATCACCGGCACCGGCAACGCGCGCATCGCGAGCATCACGCGGCTGCACTGCGCGAACAGCGTGCGGTAGTAATCGAGCTCGGGTGTGCCGCGCATCTGCCGCAGGTCGTGGCCCGCGCAGAACGCCCGGCCTTCGGCGGCCAGCACGACGCAGCGCACGTGCGGATCGGCCGCCAGCGTATCGAACGCATCGTGCAGGCTCGCGAGCATCGCCTCGGATAACGCGTTGAATTGCTGCGGGCGATTCAGTCGCAGCGTGACGACGCCGTCGTGCGCGTCGCGCAACAGGATCGGCCCGGCAGTCTCTTGATCGGATTCCATGATGATTCGCTCGACGGGGTTCGGCAGGGTTCGACACGACGTGAACACGCAGCGGCGATGCACGCCCGTTCACGGCACGGTGTTGAAATCGTCCTCCACATTACGGGCGGCGTCCAGTTGCGGCGCAGCGGGCTCGAACGCTCAGGCCCTCACGCGCGCTTGCGCCCGCTGCGCCACGCGCGCACGCCCGAGCGCAGTTGAACGACGCCGCCGACGAAAAAGACCATGCCCATCCCGCCGAGGGCCAGTACGGCGCCCCAGATCGCACCGAACGTATTCATCTGCGCGGTCATCCTGGGCGCGTCGGGCGCGTAGCGTACCTCGACCGCCTCACCGTCCTGCACGCTGACACCGCCGCCCTGCGCGTATTCGACCTTCTCGCCCGCGAGCGTCGTGAACGCGATCTCCGGATGATGCGGACCCGCGTTCAGCCTGATGACGCGCCCCGGCACGACGACCGAGGTCCGCAGGAATTCACGCGTCGACTGCGCGTACAGCGCGACGGCGATCAGCATGCACGTGCCCACGACGGTAAACACGACGCCCTTCGCGATCAGTGTCTCCGTCTGCGGCGCGGCGGCGGCGCCGGACACCCGGCCGCTCACCTTACGGGCGCGACGAGTAGAACGACACGTCGATCTTCGACTGCGTCTTGCAGCGGTACATCACGCCGCGCCCCGTTTCGTCGGTCGTGCCTTCGTACGGCCCGTTGCAGCCGATGACCTTGTACTTCGCGAACGGAACGCGCTTGCCGTCCGTCGGCCGGACCAGCACCGGGATGCGCCCCATCGGGCCGTCGCCGATCGTGCGGACGAGCACCATGCGCGCCGCGTCGATCGGCGCGGCGGAACGCACGTAGGCCGTGCGCCCCTGCGCGTCGGTGGTGCCTTCGACTTCGAGTTCCTGGTTGTCCTGGGCCGCGCTCGTGTACAGCGCAAACGCATAGTGCGTGTTCGGCAGCGGCTGTTTCGTCGCGGGATCGTGCAGCACGAAATAACACCCGTTCGCGCCCTTGCCGGCCGTCACCTGTCCATCGGCCTGCGTGGGGTAGCACGTGTACGACGAACCGCTGCCGACGGCGGCGGCCTGTTGTGCATTCTGCTGCGCGGTACCGGCGCACCCGCCTGCCAGCGCAGCCGCCAGCGTCACGCATGCGCCGCGCACGAGCGCGGCCCGAGCGATTTTGTGTTTCATGGGAAAGTGTCCCGTTCCTGATTGTTGTGGATGCCGGGCGTGCCGCGCATGTCGCGCAGGCACGCCGCCCTCGGCACCCGCAGGATACGGACATCGCGGCACGCTGTAAATTGCGCACGCGGCCGGCCGCGCCGCGCGCCTACCCGCCGCTCGCGACGCGCGCGATCGTCTGACGCAGCCAGATGTGTGCGGCGTCGCCGTGCCGGCGCGCGTGCCAGTGCTGCGCGAACTCGAACGAATCGATCGGGAACGGCGGCTCGAACACGCGCAGGCGCGCATCGTCTCGCACGCGGTCGAGATTGCGTCGCGCGACGGTCAGCACGAGGTCGGTGCCGGCGATCAGGTCGTTCGCGACGCCCCAGAACGGCAGGATCACCGCGATGTGCCGCTCGCGGCGCAGCCGCGCGAGCGCGCGATCGACTTCGTTGTCCATCCCGTCGCGCATCGCGACCAGCGCATGCGGCCGCGCGAGCCACGCGTCGAGCGCGAGTTCGCCGCGGCGCGGCAGGCGGCCCGCATCGGCCGCGCACGCGAACGATTCGACGAACAGCGGCTGCGCATGCAGGTCGCGCTGCAACGCGGGCAGCACGCCGAGCGCGAGGTCGATCTCGCCGTCCATCAACTGCATCCGCATCGCCTCGCGCGTGGCCTGCGACACGATCAGCTCGATGCCCGGCGCGTCGGCACGCAGCGTCTTCACGAGCGCCGGCAGCACGATCCGCGCGCCGTAGTCGGACATCGCGATGCGAAACACGCGCGTGGCCGCGGACGGGTCGAACGCGGGCGGCTCGATCAGCGCACCGAGCCGGCCGAGGACGTCGTTCAGCGGCTCGACGAGTTCGTTCGCGCGCGCGGTCAGCTCGAGCCGGCCCGCGCGCCGCACGAGCAGCGGATCGCCGAAGATCTCGCGCAGCCGCGCGAGCGCGTGGCTCACGGCCGGCTGGCTGCGGTGCAGCCGGACGGCGGTGCGCGAGATGTGCCTTTCGCTCAGCAGCGCATGCAGCGTCACGAGCAGGTTCAGGTCGATGCGGGCCAGGTTATTCATGAAAGGAATATGAAGCATCCGAAGAACGAATTTCCATTCGCCATCTTAATGGACGACACTCATTTCAATATCCTTTCGCGACCGACCACGATGACGACGTCCCTTTCCTTCGCCACCCTTCCGCTCGCCGCCGCGGCTTTCGCCGCCGGCGCGCTCGTGCCGCTGCAAGGCGGCAGCAACGCCGCGCTCGGGCGCGCGCTCGGCCACCCGCTGTGGGCGAGCGTCGCGTCGCTGACGGTCAGCCTGCTCGCGGTGCTGCCCGTGCTGCTGGCCACCCGCGCGAACGCGCCGCTCGTCGGCGACGCGCTGCAGCGCCCGCTGTGGATGTGGCTCGGCGGCCTCGCGGGCGTGATCTACATCACGCTCGCGCTGATCCTGACGCCGCGGCTCGGCGCGACGACCTTCATCGTGTGCGTCGTCGCCGGGCAGACGCTCGCGTCGCTGCTGATCGACCACTACGGGCTGATGGGGCTCGCGCAACGGCTCGCGACACCCGGCCGCGTCGCGGGCGTCGCGCTGATCTTCGCGGGGATGATCGTCGTGCAATGGCAGACGCCCGCGCCACGCGTGCCGGCCGCAGCCGGCGAAACGGCGACCGCGCAACCCGAACCGCAGCGCTGAATACGCGACCGGTCGCGGGCGCGCCCCGGCGCCCGGTGCGTCAGCCCGCGAGTTTCTTCAGCGCGTCGAGCACCGCGTCGCCCTTGAACGGCTTCACGATCCAGCCCTTCACGCCGGCGGCCTTGCCGCGCTCCTTCATCGCCGGGCTGCTTTCGGTCGTCAGCATCACGACGTTGACCGTCGAATTCGCCAGTTCGCCGCGGATCTTCTCGACCATCGTCAGGCCGTCCATGTTCGGCATGTTCACGTCGCTGATCACGAGGCGCACGCCGGGCGTCGCCTTGAGCTTCGCGAGCCCGTCCTTGCCGTCGACGGCCGTCGCGACGTCGAGCCCGTGATTGCGCAGGAAACCCGCGACCTCGTCGCGCACCGTGCCCGAATCGTCGACCACCAGAATCTTTGCCATGCTGTATTCCCCTTTCCTTGTTGCGACTTCAACATTCAAAACAGTTCGAGTTCACCCGATTCGACCATCGGCCCCACGTCCTGCACCGATTCGCGGAAATCCTCCGGCGACCAGCTCAGGCTGAACACGAAGCGCTGGTCGATGCAGACGGCGCGCCCCGATGCCGGGTCGGTCATCCGGTACTTGAAGCAGAGCTGCGGGCAGTCGCCGCCGAACGAGATGAACTTCTGCTTATGATTGACGACGAGCGGCACCTGCACCGGATGGCGCGCCAGCGCCTCGGCGTCGCCGAGATAGCGGTTCTTGAACGCGCCCCACACGAGATTGGTGAGTTCGCCGAGCACGCTGTTCACGTCGCGGAAATCCGGCGCGCGGCCGGCCTCGCGCGTGCCGCCGAGCATGTCGAGCAGCGGCTGCTCGCTCGTCTGCAGCAGCATGTAACCGCGGCACCACGCACTTTCGAGCGCGATCAGGCTGAACACTTCGCCGAAGATGATCTGGTCGCGCACGATGCACGGCGTTTCGTGCTCGATCGTCATGCCCGGGAACAGGCTGTCGATGCGCGCCTCGGTGATCTCCGAGATGCCGCGCACGAGCGCGTTCGGGTAATCGCGGCCGAACAGGTATTCGTCGATCGCGCGCTTGAGCGGCGTCATGTCGTCCGCGACGTAGGCCGCGCACGCAACACGCGCGAGCGCCTCCGGCAACCCGTCGCGCGACGCATGCGAGTCGCGGCGCAGGATGATCGGCAGCTCGGGGCGCAGCGCATCGATCTGCGTCGCGATGATCGCGCTCTCGGCCGGCGAGCCGCCGTAATCCTCGGCCAGCAGGATCGCGCCGAGGTCGATGTTCGAACGCAGCACCTTCAGCAGCCGGTTGCGCCGCACGGTCAGGCCGACTAGGTTGTGCTCGTCGCAGAAACGCTTGATCGCGTCGGCGTGCGCGCGACTGTCGTCCAGCACGAGCACCTTGCTGACGGGTTGGTCTACGGTCATCTCAAGGTTTCCTAATGGTCGGTCAGGGTCGGTCAGAACAGTTCGAGCTCGCCGCCGGTTTCCATCACGGCCGTTTCCGGCACATGGAAATCGACCGGCGCGTTCGCGCATACGCACAGCGTCGCGCCGACCCGCACGTCGCCGTCGAGCGTCAGGTCGTAAGCGGCCACGTGATCGGGCGACAGCGCGCCCAGGTAATCGATGCTCGATCCGCTCAGCAGATAAGGCGTCGACATCCCCAGGTCGGGAAACGGGGCGGTCAGCGCCTGGTTGATCGCGCCGCAGCACAGGTTCGCGACCTCCATGAACGCTTCGGGCAGCGGCCGCTGGCTGCCGGTGCCCGCGGTCGCGCCGGCGAAATAGCGGCGCGTCGCGTCGTCGTCGCTGAAGCGCAGCGCGAGCAGCAGGCGGAAATGCAGCGCCGAGATCGTCAGCGCCGCGACGTGCTCGGGCACCGTCAGCTTCGCGCGCGACTTCGCGTGTGCGTGATCGTGCGCGTCGTGTGCCGCGCCGGCGGCCGGCCGGATGTCGCACGCACCGCCGGATGCGAGCCGCGTGCGCGCCGCATCGAAGAAGATCCGCTCGAAACCGGCTTTCGCCTGCGCGCTGATCACGCCGCGCCTCCGTCGATCCGCGCATGCAGTTGCCCGGCCAGCGCCTCGACGGTCGCGAGCGCGGCCGTGATCATCTTGCCGCCGGCCTGGATGTCCTGGAACGTCGCGGCCGTCACGAGATCGTTGCGGTTCAGGCTGTCGCGATAGCTGTTCGACAGCTGCTGCGAGCGCGCGGCCAGTCCGCGCACCTCGCTCGCGACGATCGAGAAGCCGCGCCCGGCCGTGCCGGCGCGCGCCGCCTCGATCGACGCGTTCAGCGACACGATCGATACGTGCGCGACGATCGCCGACAGTTCCTGGTTCTTCGTGCGCATGTCCTGGTTCTGCGTGGTCAGCGAGATCATCTGCTCGTGCCAGCGCTCGAAGGTGCCGGCGAGCCCGCGCAGGCGCGCGGCTTCGTCGGCGATCTTCTGCGCGTGCTGCGCCAGCGCGGCGCGATCGGCCGACATGGCCTGCAGCGCGTCACGCTGCGTGCCGGCCGCGGAAGTCTCGCGTGCCAGCGCCTCCTCGAGCTGCGCCTCGCGGTGCGCCCATGCGTCGGCCGCCTCCGCGTGCGCGGCCGCCGCCTGTTCGGCACGCTCGCCGGCCGCGTCGAGCGCATCGCGCAACGTGCGCGCATCGCGCTCCAGCACAGCAATGAGCCGCTTGCGCATCACGCGAAAACCGATCGCCGCCACGACTGCGACGACTGCGCCGCCCGCCAGCGCGGCGGCCATCTGGATCATCCACGCCTGCACGATCACTTCGTCACTCCACCGCGCCGACGTCCGCGCTGCGCGTGCGCTCGTGAGCGGCACCGTCCGCCGCGAAGCGGGCCGGCAACGACACGATCGTTTCGAACGCACGATACGGCGCGCCGACACGATCGTCGGTGAAGCGCAGCGCGATATCGCCACCGTCGCGCTTCAGGAAGTTGCGCACCGCGTCCATGCCGACGCCGCGCCCCGACACTTCGGTCACGGCACTCGCGGTCGAGAAGCCCGGGCGGAAGATCAGCTCGGCCACCGCGTCGTCGGACAGCGTCGCGTCGTGGTCGGCATCGATCCAGCCCCGCTCGCGCGCGATGCCGCGAATCCGGTCGAGCGCGAGGCCGCGGCCGTCGTCGCTCAGCACGAACCACAGCTCGCCGCCGCCCACACCGACCGCAATGTCGATCGTGCCGGATGCCGCCTTGCCGGCCGCGCGGCGTTCGTCGGACGATTCGATCCCGTGGTCGATCGCGTTGCGCAGCAGGTGCATGAACACGTTCTTCAGCGTCGCGACGATTTCGCTGCGCACGCGCTGGCCATGGCTGTCGATATGCACGACGGGCGCCGGCTTGCCGAGTTCCGCCGCGAGCGACGGCAGCGACTCGATCACGCCGCCGAGCGCATCGCCGATCCCCTGCGTGCCGAGCTGGCTCAGCATGCGGCGTACGGCATCGCGTGCCGCGTGCCAGTCGGCCGCGTTCGCCGGATCGGCGCCGTCGAGCACGCGCAGGCTCTCGCTGATGTGCGCGCGCTCGACCATCAGGAAGTCGGCGCCGCCCTGCACCGCGTCACCGCTGCGGCCCAACGTGACCGCGTTGATCGTCGCGTAGTGCTCGACGGCCTCGCGCACGCGCGCCAGGTCGTCCATCAGCGCGTCGCGGTTCCACTCGGGGCCGCCGTCCGCGCGGCGCAGCGAGTCGTACGCCTGCTCCGCTTCGTGGACGATGTTCGTCAGGTGCTGGAGGCTGTACGTGCGTGCATTGCCCTTGATCGTGTGCATGTTGCGGAACAGCGCCGCGACGATCGAGTGATCGGCACGCTCGTGCTGGCGGATCATCCGCTCGTTCTCGCTGAGGAAACCCTTCGCGCTGTGCACGAAGTCGTGGAACTTGTCCTGGCTGATCGACAGGATCTCGCCGATCATCTCGAGGCGGCGCTGCTGCTCGCCGGCCTGCGCGGTCAGCTCGCGGATCTCGGTCACGTCGCGCACGCACAGCATCAGGCGCACCACCGTGTCGGTCTCGTCGGTGATCGCCGACCAGCTCAGGTCGAGCCACTTCTCGCGGCCGTCCGGCATCCGCTTCGCGACTTCATTCACCAGCAGGTGCTCGTTGAACTCGAAGTTCATGCTGTCTTCGCCGAGGCACGCATGCACGGCCGCGTCGACCTGCGAACGCGCGTCGGCACCGATCGCCGAATCGTCGAACACGAGCGCCATCAGGTCGCGGCCGGCGATGTCGCTCGTCTCGAAGATGGTCTCCAGGTACGCGGAATACTCGGCATGCACGACGCCGCCTTCGACGACGGTCAGGATCCCCTGCTGCATGTTCTGCAGCATCGCCTGGATGTCCGCCGTCTTCTGCTTGAGCTGCGCGGCGTTCTCCTGGATCTTCTCGATCATCCCGTTGAACGCGACGATCGAATGGCCGATTTCGTCCATCCGGCCCACCGGCACGCGGCGCGTGAAATCCTGGCTCGCCGCGATCTCGCTCATCGCCGTCTGCATCCCGATCAGCGGGCGCGTGATCTGGCGATACAGCAGCAAGCCGAGCGCGGTCAGCAGCACGATCACCGTACCGGCGACGCCCGCGATCGCGGTCGCCGTCGTCGAGAGCATCCCGTTCAGCGCGCTGATCGCGACGTCCTTCTGGCGGTTCTTCTCGACGCGCAGCGTGTCGACGATGCTTTCGAGTTCGTCGCGATACTGCGCGACGTTCGCGAACAGGTACGCCTGCGCCATCTCGGGCTTGCCGTCGGCCTTCATCTTCACGGTATCGTCGATCGCCGCGAAATAGTTCGCGGCGCTGTCCTTCGCCTGCGACACGAGCCCGACCTGCGCCTGGCCGACCGCCGACTTCGCCTGCACGTCGAGTGCGGCGCGCAGCGCGGCCTGCTTCGCCTTCAGCTCGTCGCGCGCCTGGGCGGCGGTATTCGCGTCGGGCGCGTAGACGAGCGTCATCGTCGCGATCTGGATGTTCTTCACATCGGCGACGAGATCGGCCGACGCGAGCGCGCTCGGCACGATGCCCTGGGTGACCTGACGCACCTCCGACGCGCTCTTGCGCGTCTGGTACACGGCATAGATGCCGATCGCGGACAGCGCGAAGAACGTCAGGACGACTAGCAGCGTAATGCGGTGACGGATGGTCATGAGTCCAGCTCCCCGCGGCGATCCGGCTTCGACCGCCGTTTGGTCTATTGAAAGAATGTGAGCGCCGAATTATCGGGGATGGTGTATGACGCTCCGATGACCGGAAATCAATCGTTCATTGATAAAAATGCAATGAATAATTGTGGCGAAAGAACCCTAAAGTATTGCCGGGATCTGCCGTTAACCTTGTGCCTCAAGGCTTCTGCCGGGGCGCCTGCGTGACCGCAAATCCGGGATTCGGATATTTTTTTTTATTTATTCGATCCGCGAATTGACCGCTAAATGGATTTCGTAAAACGTTTGCGAATTATCGGCGAATCCAGCTGAACGCGCGATTTTTTATTGCCGTTGAATCATTGGACGGACGGGTGAAAACGATACCGCCCGCCCCGAGGCTGACGATGCGATGAACGGCATCGTCGGCCCCCGGGCGGGCGTGACCGGCGGCCGGTCAGTGGCTGCTGGCGCGGGTCGCCCCCAGGCCCGTTTCCGAGCGCACCTGCTGCGCGGCGAACGCGCCCTTCTCCGACCGTGCGCGCGCGCTCGAGTCAAGCACCGAGAACAGCCACACGCCCACGAAGCCGATGGTCATCGAGAACAGCGCGGGCGACGTGTACGGGAACCACGCCGAACCCTTCGGATAACCGAGCGTTGCCTCCCACACCGACGGCGACACGATGGTCAGCCCCACCGACGATGCCAGCCCCAGGAACCCGCCGATGACCGCGCCGCGCGTGGTGCAGCCCTTCCACATCATCGACAGGAACAGCACCGGGAAGTTGGCCGACGCCGCCACGGCAAAGGCCAGCGACACCATGAACGCGACGTTCTGCTTCTCGAACGCGATGCCCAGCAGCACGGCGATCACGCCGAGCACCAGCGTCGTGATGCGCGACACCTTCAGTTCGTCGGCACTGTCGGCCTTGCCGTTCTTGAAGACGGTCGCATAGAGATCGTGCGACACCGCGGACGCGCCGGACAGCGTGAGCCCGGCGACCACCGCCAGGATCGTCGCGAAGGCCACGGCCGAGATGAAGCCGTAGAACACATCGCCGCCCACCGTCTTGGCCACCAGCACCGCGGCCATGTTGGCCGTGCCCGCGCCGCCCTTGATCACGCCCTTGGCCACGTCGGACAGTTCCGGATTGGTCAGCACCAGCGTGATCGCGCCGAAGCCGATGATGAAGATCAGCACGTAGAAATAGCCGATCCAGGTGGTGGCCCAGAACACCGACTTGCGCGCTTCCTTCGCATCCGGCACGGTGAAGAAGCGCATCAGGATGTGCGGCAGGCCGGCGGTGCCGAACATCAGCGCCATGCCGAACGAGATGGCCGAGACCGGATCCTTGATGAACCCGCCCGGCGACATGACCGACAGCCCGATACGGGTCGCGTCGTCCGGCGACTTGCCCGCGTTCGCCGCAATCGCGGTCTTGACCTCCACGGCATGGGCGAACAGCGCCTCCGGGCTGAAGCCGTACTGCGCGAGCACCATGATCGCCATGAACGTCACGCCCGCGAGCAGCATGCATGCCTTGATGATCTGCACCCAGGTGGTCGCGGTCATGCCGCCGAACAGCACGTAGACCATCATCAGCGCGCCGACGATCACGACGGCCACCCAGTAGTCGAGACCGAACAGCAGCTTGATGAGCTGCCCCGCGCCCACCATCTGCGCGATCAGGTAGAACGCCACCACCACCAGCGTGCCGACCGCGGCGAAACTGCGGATCGGACCCTGCTCGAAGCGGTAGCCCGCGACGTCGGCGAAGGTGAACTTGCCGAGGTTGCGCAGCCGCTCGGCCATCAGGAACGTGATGACCGGCCAGCCGACCAGAAAGCCGATCGAATAGATCAGGCCGTCGTAACCCGACGTCATCACCGCGGCGGAAATGCCGAGGAAGGAGGCGGCCGACATGTAGTCGCCCGAAATCGCCAGCCCGTTCTGGAACCCGGTGATGCCGCCGCCGGCCGTATAGAAATCCGCGGCGGAACGCGTGCGGGAAGCCGCCCACTTGGTGATCCAAAGCGTCCCTGCCACGAACAGCGCGAACAGGACGATGGCCGTGGTGTTGGTCGCCTGCTTGGCGGTCTGCCCGACATCGCCGCCGCCCGCGACGGCCACGCCGCACGCGCCCGCGGCCAGCAGCGCGACCAGCATCGTCGAAAGTGTCTTGTTCATCGGGCGACATCCTGCAGGATGTCCTGCGTCAGTTGGTCGTATTCGTTGTTGGCGCGGCGCACGTAGATGCCGGTGATGACGACGGTGAATACGATCACCGCCATGCCGATCGGCACGCCGACACTCGTCACGCCGGTGCTCACGGGCTTCGCGAGAAACGACTTGTCGAATGCGATCAGTGCGATGTAGCCGTAGTAGACGATCAGCATCAGCACGGTCAGGCAGATGCCGAGCGTATTGCGCCGTCGCTTGAGCTGCGCGTACTTCGGATGCGCTTCGATTTTTTTCACCAACCCATCATGCATCGCCTGTCTCCTGGTTTGCTTTTTGAATGAGTTCGGCGATTCTGAATAGCGAAGCTGACTGCGTGCTTACTCGATCGTGCGCGCGCGGCATTCCGGGCACTATGGTTTTCCCTAGCGGGTTCGGGCGTGGTGGCGGCATCGCCT
The DNA here is from genome assembly GCF_019425585.1 of Burkholderia sp. COPS. Lineage (NCBI taxonomy): Bacteria > Pseudomonadati > Pseudomonadota > Betaproteobacteria > Burkholderiales > Burkholderiaceae > Burkholderia > Burkholderia sp. COPS. The sequence continues at coordinate 27,394 of NZ_WIXR01000056.1, forward strand.
GCGCATGAGCGGCAGGCTCGATGCACCGAATTCATTCCCATCAGGAAACAATCAATCGCTCGCCGACGATTCACCCGCCCGCCCGTACGCTCTAGACTGTCGCATCGTTCCCCTTCCGGATTCACGCAATGACCGACGTCCTGCCGCTGACCACCGATCCCGAGTCGGGCCTCCAATACCGGCTGCGCCCGTCCGCCGGCCGCCCCGTTGCCCGCCTGTTGCTGCTGCATGGCGTCGGCGGCAACGAAACCAACCTGCTGAACCTGGCCGGCATCATCGATCCGCGGATCGAGATCGCGTTCCTGCGCGCCCCGCTCACGTTCGGGCCCGGCCAGCATGCATGGTTTCCGGTGCGCTTCGGCCCGAACGGCCCCGAAATCGACGCGGCCCGCGCGAATGAAAGCCGCATTCAGCTGATCACGCTGCTGCGTGCCTTCCGCGGCCGCGACGGCGCGGCTTCCGCATTGCCGACCGTGATCGCCGGCTTCAGCCAGGGCGGCATCATGAGCGCGGGCGTCGGCCTCACGTCGCCGGACGATGTCGCCGCCTTCGCGGTGCTGTGCGGGCGCATCCTGCCCGAAATCGATCCGCTGATCGCGCCGCGCGATGCGCTTCGCCCGCTCCATGCGCTGATCGTGCACGGCCGCTTCGACGACAAGCTGCCCGTCGCGTGGGCCGACACCGCCGACGCGAAACTCACGTCGCTCGGTGTCGCGCACGATACGCGGCTGTACGACGCCGGTCACGAACTGACCGAGGAAATGGCCGGCGACTTCAGCCGATGGGTCGGTGAACGCGCCGGCTTGAACTGACTGCGCCGGTACGCCGGCCGCGAACGGGCCGGCGCGCCCGGCGAGTACCGTCAGGCACCCTGTACCGGATCGGCGACAGTGCCCGTGGCCACGGACGTACGCGCATTCGCCGCCTGCTCTCGCGCCGCACCGCGCTTCGCCAGCTTCCAGCCCACCACGAGTGCGAGCACGACGACCGGAATCATCGCGATGGTCCACGTGCCGCCCGGATAGTCGAACGCCATCAGCACCAGCACGCCGACGAGGAAGGCCAGCGTGAGCCACGACGTGAACGGCGCGCCGGGCATCCGGAACGACACCGCCTTCAGCTCGCCGCGATCGACCGCGCGGCGGAACAGGATCTGGCACATGACGATGAAGCCCCAGGTCGTGATGATCCCGAGCGACGCCATGTTCAGCACGATCTCGAACGCCTGCGCCGGCACGATGTAGTTCAACGGCACGCCGATCGCGTTGATCGCGACCGTGATCAGGATCCCGCCGTACGGCACGCCGCGTGCGTTCATCCGCGACACGAAGCGCGGCGCCGATCCGCCCATCGCCAGCGAGCGCAGCACGCGCCCGGTCGAATAGAGGCCGGAGTTCAGGCTCGACAGCGCGGCGGTCAGCACCACGACGTTCATCACGGTACCGACGTACGGCACGCCGAGCTTGCTGAAGAACGTCACGAACGGGCTTTCGTGCGAGCTGTATGCCGTCCACGGCAGCAGCATCGTCAACAGCACGACGGAGCCGACATAGAACAGCGCAATGCGCCACATCACGCTGTTGATCGCCTTCGGCAGCACCTTGCGCGCATCGGCGGTCTCGCCCGCCGCGACGCCGACGAGCTCGATGCTCGCGTACGCGAACACGACGCCCTGCACGATCAGCACCGCCGGCAGGAGGCCATGCGGAAAGATCCCGCCGTGATCCGCGACCAGGTGAAGCCCCGGCATCTGCCCGGCAACCGGATGGCCGCTCGCGAGAAACACCGCGCCGACCGCGAGGAACACCGCGAGCGTCCCCACCTTGACGAGCGAGAACCAGAACTCCATCTCGCCGAACACCTTCACGCCGATCATGTTCATCACCGACACGATCCCGAGCGCACCGAGCGCGAACACCCACTGCGGCACGTCCGTGAACACGGCCCAGTACTTCATGTAGATCGCGACCGCCGTGATGTCGACGATGCCGGTCGTCGCCCAGTTCAGGTAGTACATCCAGCCCGCGACGAACGATGCGCGCTCGCCCATGAACTCCCGCGCGTACGACACGAAGCTGCCGCTGGTCGGCCGGTGCATCACGAGCTCACCGAGCGCGCGCATGATCAGGAAGGCGAACACGCCGCAGACGAGATACACGAGCGCGAGCGCGGGCCCCGCGCTCTGCAGGCGTCCACCCGCACCGAGAAAGAGGCCGGTGCCGATCGCACCGCCCATCGCGATCATCTGCACGTGCCGCGGCTTCAACTGCTTCGCGTAACCGGCCTCGTGCGACGCGAACATCGCGTCGGGATCGGCATGACGGGAATCCGCGCCGCCGGCCGGACCGGCCGGGCGCTCGCTGCTGTGGTTCATCGTGAGTCTCCGTAGTTTCTTGATGTGTCGCGCCCCGCGCGGGGGCGCTGATGAAATGGCGGCCCGCCGGGCGCTCGACGCGCGCGCCGGCGGCCCTCGGCCGGCGTCAAAGCACGCGCGGCCGGATCAGCGCTTCGGGCCGAAGCGCTTCGTCTACCTGTGCATCGGTCATCCACTCGCGCTCGAGTACGACCTCGCGAATCGACTTGCCGGTTGCGTGCGCTTCGGCCGCGACGGCGGTCGCGCGCTTGTAGCCGATGTACGGATTCAGCGCGGTCGCGAGTGCGACCGAGCGCTCCATCGTTTCGCGCAGCCGCTCGGGGTTCGCGGTGATCCCGCTCACGCAGCGCTGCGCCAGCGTCGTGCAGGCGGCCGTCAGGTGGCTGAAGCTGCGGAACAGCGCGCTGGCGATCACCGGCTCGAACGCGTTGAGCTGAAGCTGCCCGGCCTCGGCGGCGAAGGTCACGGTCAGGTCGTTGCCGAACACCTCGAACGCAACCTGGTTGACGACTTCCGGGATCACCGGATTCACCTTGCCGGGCATGATCGACGAGCCGGCCTGCACCGGCGGCAGGTTGATCTCGCCGAACCCCGCGCGCGGGCCGCTCGACAGCAGCCGCAGGTCGTTGCAGATCTTCGACAGCTTCGCGGCGATCCGCTTGAGCACGCCCGAGACCTGCACGAACGCACCGCAATCCTGGGTCGCCTCGATCAGGTTCGGCGCGGTGCTCAGGTCGAGCCCGGTAATGCGCCGCAGCGCCGCCAGCGCCTTCTCCGCGTATTGCGGATGCGCGGTGATGCCCGTGCCGATCGCGGTCGCGCCGAGGTTGATCTCGCGAATCAGCCAGCCGGCTTCCTGCAGGCGTGCAATGTCTTCCGTCAGCATTACCGCGTAGGTCGAGAATTCCTGGCCGAGCGTCATCGGCACCGCGTCCTGCAATTGCGTGCGGCCGAGCTTCAGCAGGCCGGCGAACGCGTCGGCCCGCTCGGCGAACGCATCGCGCAGGCGCGCCATCGCTTCGAGCAGGTGCTCGAGCGCGAAGCAGGTCGCGACGCGGATCGCGGTCGGATAGACGTCGTTGGTGCTCTGCGCGAGATTGACGTGTTCGTTCGGATGCAGGTATTCGTACTGCCCGCGCGCGTGCCCCATGAGTTCGAGCGCGCGGTTGCAGATCACCTCGTTCGCGTTCATGTTGGTCGACGTGCCGGCCCCGCCCTGGATCACGTCGACGACGAACTGGTCGTGCAGTCGCCCTTCGCGAATCTCGACGCACGCGGCGGCGATCGCATCGCGGTACGGTCGCGGCAGCAGCCCGAGCTCGCAGTTCGCGTCGGCCGCGGCCTCCTTCACGGCAGCGAGCGCCATCACGAGGTACGGCAGCGACGCGATGGTGCGGCCCGAAATGTCGAAGTTCTCTTTCGCGCGCAGCGTATGGACGCCGTAATACGCGTCGTCCGGAATACTTCGTTTGCCTAAAAGATCCGCTTCGACGCGGAAGCCGTTTTCTGTCATCGTGCCCTCCTGGATGTCTCGTACCGCTCGCCGTTCGCCGCTTCCCGACGCGACGGGTTCGCATTCTATGCCTTTGCAAAAACAAGCTCGCTTATGTATTATCGAAAGCGGTTTTGCGTGGGACGCAACAGCGAGAATCGAATGAAAAAAGGCGCGAGAGAAACCGGCATCGATCACATGGGCGCGATGCGCGCGTTCGTGAGAGTGGTCGAAACAGGGAGTTTTTCGGCGGTCGCGAAGGAGATGCACGTGTCGACGTCGACGGTCGCGCGCAAGGTCACGGCGATCGAGGAGGCACTCGGCGTCGCGCTGCTGCACCGCTCGACGCACAGCGTCACGCTGACCGAGGCCGGCCATATCTACCTGGAACGCGCCGTCACGCTGATCGCCGATCTCGACGACACACTGCGTGTCGTCGCCGAGCTGAATGCGCAGCCGAGCGGCCCGCTGAAGCTCACCGCGCCGGTTGCGTTCGGCCGCCGCCATCTCGCCCCGCTGGTCGCGCCGTTTCTCGCGCGCTACCCGACGATCCAGCTCGACGTGCGCCTCACCGACAACCACAACGACCTCGTGGCCGGCGGCTTCGACCTCGACATTCACGAAGGCGAGAACTACCTGGACAACCTCGTCGTCCACCGCCTGTCGCGCAACGACAGCATCCTGTGCGCGACGCCCGGCTATCTCGACCGCTGCGGGCGCCCGTCCACGCCGGATGACCTCAAGCAACACAACTGCCTGCGCTACGTGCACCCCGAAGGCGATCCGCGCTGGGAGCTCGTGAACGGCGACGCGCATCACAGCCTGCTGCCGGCCGGCAACCTCGTCACCGACCATTCGGAGCTGCTGCTCGAAGCGACCTGCGCGGGGCTCGGCATCGCGGAGTTCGAGATCTGGCTGGTGCGCGACCTGCTCGCGAGCGGGCGGCTCGAAGCCGTGCTGCCGCGCTACCGGCTGCTGAACCGGCTGACGGGCGAATACATCTACATCGCGTATCTGGCGAACCGGCGCAGCTCGGCGAAGCTGCGCGTCCTGAAGGACTTTCTCGCGGAACACCTCGCGCACATCGGCGAGCTGTCGGCGCTGGAGCTGGGGAAGATTCGCGGCGCGCGCACGTAGCACCTGCGCCCGCGTTCATGCCCGCGCCGGCCGGCAGGCATGGGCCCGCCGCCGCGCCCGGCCCGGGGTGCGGGCCGGCGGCAGCGGCGCATCCGCGCCGGTCAGGCCGGCTGCAATTCGAACGGGAACGTGGCGTGCCCGATCTCGACGCCCTGCGTGTTGCGCATCGGCGGCCGATGGAAAGCGGCCAGTTGCGCGCGCTGCCCGGCCGTGCCGATCTGCAGCCGCTCGAGGAGCTCGCTGACGACCATGTAGAGCACATCGAGATTGCCGTCCTCGATCTTCACCGAGATGCCGAGCGCGCCATCGGCGCCCAGCTGCCGCGTGCGCGCCGACGCACGCACGCCGATCCCGTAGCACGCATCGGCGCCGAGCTTGCCGACCACCTGCCCGTCGAACGCCTTCATCAGCACCGTGCAATAGCGCCCGTCGCCGGCCACCAGTTCCGGATACGCGGTCATCGCACGATGAATGCGCGCCAGCGCGCGCACGCGATCGCTGATTGCGTCACCGCCCGCCTCCACCGTATCCGCCCCGTCGGCCAGCGATGCGTACAGGCGCGCCAGCCGGTCCAGCGGAAACGCCGGCGTCGGCAGGTTGCACCCGTCGATCGCCCAGCCCACTTCGTCGTCACGCAGCCCGCACGCATCGGCCACCACCTGCTTCACGCGCACCTGCATCGGATGCTCGGGCAGATGGTAATCGGCGATCGCGGCGCCGATCGCCTGCGCGCCGGCCAGCATCCCGACATGCTTGCCCGAACAGTTGCTGCATACGCCGGTCGGCGTGTAGTCGCGCTTGATCCACGCACGGTACACCGCGTCGGACAACGGCGGATGGCCGCCGCAACGCAAGTCCGATTCCTGCGCGGCGACTTTTGCGAGCATCGCGCGCGTGCGTTCGATATGCCGGTCCTCGCTGCTGTGCGACGCGCACATCAGCGCGATGTCCGCATCGTCGAAGCCGAAGCGCTCGGGCGCACCCGTCTCGATCACCGACAGCGCCTGGGCCGGCTTCGCCGCCGACCGCGCGAGCGTCATCCGGAACGGATCGCCGAACCGGGCCAGCAGCCTGCCGCGTGCATCGACCACCGCCACATCGGCGAGGTGCGTGTTCTCGATCGCCTTGCCGCGGTACGTGACGACTGCTGCGCGTTGGGTGTCCATCGTATGTTGTCTCCATGCTCGGGGCCTGCTTGCCGGGGCCCATCCAACCGGTACGGCAGTGTAGCGAGTCGCCGCGCCACGCGCCGGCCCGGCCATGGAAAGCGGTGTTGCATGCGACGCAAAGGCGATCGCGCCCCCACGAAGACCTGACCAAATTAGTACAAAAACCATTCAATCGTTTACAGAATTGGTACCAATCCGTACAATTGCGATCGCAAACGCGAATCATACGCATTTACATTGACGTTTTCCGATGTTCCGCACTGCCCGGCCTGCATCGAGAAGACGCGCCCGCTCACCGAACCTTCTGCTGCCTCTCGATATGCCCGCCCAGTTCAAGACGAGGCCTCGCGCCCTCGTGTCGGCGCTGACCTGCTCCGTTTTCCTGACCCCGCTGCTCGCTTCCGCCGAAACGGTACCCTCTCCCGCGCCCGCCGCCGACCAGCCGGCCCCGTCGGCCGACGTGCAGGCGACGCTGCCGACGATCACGATCCAGTCGTCCGCGCCGTCGGACATGCAGGTGAAGCAATCGCCGTCGTACAAGTTCACCGCGCCGCTGCTCGATACGCCGCGCTCGGTCACGGTGATCCCCGAGCAACTGATCAAGGAAAAGAACGTCACGTCGTTCGCGGACGCGCTGCGCTCGGTACCGGGCATCACGTTCCTCGGCGGCGATGCGGCCGCGAACCCGTCGGCCGACCGCCCGGTGATCCGCGGCTTCGAGTCGCGCAACTCGATCTTCGTCGACGGGATGCGCGACTCGGGGCTGCAGAACCGCGAAACGTTCGCGGTCGAGCAGATCAGCGTGATCAAGGGCCCCGATTCGGTCTACGCGGGCCGCGGCTCGGTGGGCGGCAGCATCGACATCGTCACGAAGACGCCGAAGAACGACGATTTCATCAACAGCAGCATCGGTTTCGGCACCGACGGCTACAAGCGCGCGACGGTCGACGCGAACCGCAAGATCAACGACACGACGGCCGTGCGCCTGAACGTGATGGGTCACGACGCGAACCAGGCCGGCCGCAACGACGTGTACAACAAGCGCTGGGGTGTCGCGCCGTCGATCGTGTTCGGGCTGAACACGCCGACCACGGTCACGGTCAGCTATTACCACATGAACTCGTACGACATGCCGGACTTCAGCGTGCCGTTCCGCGCGTCGGGCGGCACGCCGGTGCCGACCGATCGCGGGCAGTTCTTCGGGTTGAACACGCGCGACTACCGCTACGGGCAGACCGACACCGCCGAAGTGCGCGTCGAGCACAAGCTCAACGACGACTGGAAGCTGAAGAACACGACGATGTTCGGCCGCTCGACGCTCGATTACGTCGCGACGAACCCGCAGATCCTCGCGTCGAATCCGAACATGCTGAGCCTGCAGGCAAAGAGCGGCAAGTACGCGCTCAACGGCTTCTCGAACCAGACCGAGGTGACCGGCAGCGCGAGCCTGTTCGGCATGAAGCACACGATGACGGCCGGCGTCGAGTTCAGCCATGAACAGGCGCGCTACGAGGGCTACCTCGTGTCGGATTCGGCCGGCCACAACATCCGCTCGGGCGGCCCTTGCTCGGTGGCCGGCAACTGCACGCCGCTCGCGGGCGGCTGGAACCCGAACATGCCGTGGACCGGCAGCATCGTGCTGAACGGCGACAAGGGCTTCCCCGGCGCGACGACGAACACGCGCACCGACACCGTGTCGGCGTACATCTTCGATACCGTGAAGCTGTCCGAGCGCTGGCAGTTCAACACGGGGCTGCGCTTCGACCGCTACGACACGACCGGCAAGCAGGCCGGCGTCGCCGACCTGTCGAACACGTCGAACCTGTTCAGCTACCAGTTCGGCCTCGTGTTCAAGCCGGTGAGCAACGTGAGCCTGTATGCGTCGTACGGCACGTCGTCGAACCCGCCGGGGTCGAACGGCGGCCTCGGCGGCGGCACCGACCAGATCACCGCGACGAACCAGGACCTCGCGCCGGAGCGCTCGCGCAACATCGAGATCGGCGCGAAGTGGGACGTGCTGCGGGATCAACTGTCGCTGACGTCGGCGCTGTTCCAGACCGAGAAGACCAACGCGCGCGTGAGCGACGGCCTCGGTCACACGGTCAACGCGGGCAAGCAGCGCGTGCGCGGTTTCGAATTCGGCTTCGCGGGCAACATGACGCCGAAGTGGCACGTGTTCGGCGGCTACTCGTACCTGAACGCGATCACGACCGACGCGGGCCCCGGCAGCCCGGGCGCATCGGGCCTGCCGATGGTGATGGTGCCGAAGCACAACTTCACGCTGTGGACGAGCTACGACGTGATGCCGAAGCTCACGCTCGGCGCCGGTGCGACGGTGATGAGCCAGACCTATGCGTCGGTATCCGCGACGACGAAGAAATGGACGCCCGGCTACGCGCGCTTCGACGCGGCCGCCACCTGGCGCGTGAACAAGACGATGGACGTCCAGCTGAACGTGCAGAACCTGTTCGACAAGAAGTATTACGCGAGCGCGTACCCGATCTACGCGACCTGGGCGCCGGGCCGTTCGGCGATGGTCACGCTCAACTTCTATCAGTAACGCGGTTGGCGGCGGGAGGGCGTGGTACGCCCCTCCTCGCCGCGCTCACCACGGCAGCGAATACGTCTTCACGTTCGTGAAGCTCTTCATCGCTTCCTGCACGCCTTCCTTGTACCCCAGCCCCGAA